>CANGRI010000007.1 GCA_947456525.1 Opitutia bacterium | reverse complement strand
CGGGCGAGCGCGACGCAGTCGGCATCGGCGAAGGAAGCGTAGGCCTCATCGACGACCAGCAGCCCGGGGAAAGACCTGGCGACGGCACGGACGACCTCGGGCGAAAAAGCCACGCCAAGCGGCGCGTTCGGATTCGTCAGGAAGAAGACGGAGGCGCCGCACTTGGCGACCGCCTCGACGTCGACGCCCAGCTGCTCGGTGACCTCGACCTTCACGACTTCGGCCGCCTGCGCGGCGGCGAGGACGGGATAGAGAGAATAGCTCGGATTGAGCATGCCGATCGGACGACCCGGGCCGGCGTAGGCGCGGATGATGAGGTTGAGGATATCGTCGGAGCCATTGCCGGCCACGACGCGGGCGACGTCGAACCCGTGGAAGCGGGCGACGGCCTCGCGCAGCGGAGCCGAGTCGGGCGACGGATAGAGACGCAAGGCGGCGCCGTCATTGACCAACGCGGCCCGGATCGCCTCCAGCGAACGCAGGCTGGGCGGATACGGATTCTCGTTGGTATTGAGTTTGACCCATCCCCCGCCCTGCGGCTGCTCGCCGGGGACATACGGGGACATGGCCGCGACATGCGGGTTCGCGGCGGGAATCTTGGAAGACATCAGCGTAACTTGAGTTTGGCGGAAGCGAAATCCTGGAGGAGCGCGCGGGTCTTCGCGGCATCGGCGCAGGCGACGACCTTGGCCGCGAGCTCGCGGAGTTCGGGGGCGGCCGAATGGCGCAGCACGAAACGGACTTCCGGCAAGGCCGCCGGGGTCATGCTTAGCTCGTGCACGCCGAGTCCGATGAGAAGCGGCGCCCAGAGCGGATCGCCGCCGAGCTCACCGCAGACGGCGGCGGGGATTCCGCGATCCTGGGCGGCGCCGAAGATGGCGATCAGCGTGCGGACGACCGCCGGATGGCATGGATCGTACAACGAGGCGACGCGCTGGTTGCCGCGATCGACGGCGAGCAGGTACTGGACGAGGTCGTTCGTCCCGACGCTGAAGAAGTCGGACTCGGCCGCGAGCTCCGCGGCGACCGCGGCGGCGGACGGGATCTCGATCATCGCGCCGAGGCGGATCGGCGCGGCCGGACGGATACCTTCGCGGGCGAGCTCGGCCTCGACGTCGCGGAAGATCTCCTTGGCGCGACGGAGTTCCTCGACGCCGGAGATCATGGGGAACATCACCTGGACGGGGCCATGCGTCGCGGCGCGGATGAGCGCGCGCAGCTGCGGACGGAAGACATCGGGGCGCTCGAGGCAGAGCCGCACGGCACGGTACCCCATGAACGGATTGGCTTCGTCGGCAAGGTCGCCGAGGCGCTTATCGCCGCCGAGATCCAAGGTGCGGAACGTCACCGGCCGGCCCTTCGCCGCCTTCACGACCTCGGCATATTCATCATACTGGACCTGCTCGTCGGGCCAGCCGTCGAGGCGCAGGTAGAGGTTCTCCGTTCGGTAAAGACCGACGCCGCGGGCGCAGTAGGCCAAGGCGTCTTCCATCTCAGCGGGATCGCCGACGTTGGCCTGCAGGCTGAAGGCCGAACCATCGGTCGTCAGGTCCGGCAAGGAAACCTCCGAAAGCACCCGGTCGCGGCGCGTCCGGATCGCGAGTTCCTTGTCGCGATACCCTTCGATCGTCTCAGCCGTGGGATTGATGACGATCAGGCCCGATTCGCCGTCGACGAGGAGCACGTCGCCTTCCTGCACGGCCTCCATGAGCCCCTTGACGCCGACGACCGCCGGGACGTCGAGCGAGCGGGCCATGATCGCGGAGTGGCTGGTGCGGCCGCCCTCTTCCGTGACAAAGGCGAGCACGCCGCCGTCATGCAGGCCGGCGGTGTCGGAAGGAGTCAGGTCGCGCGCGGCGACGACATGGGCCTGGGCGGCCTGCCCGACGCGTTCGGGCTGGGTGCCGAGCAGCTGATCGAGCACGCGGCCCGTCACGTCCCGGATGTCCGACGCCCGCTCGCACAGGAAGTCGTCGTCCATCTTCTCGAAGATCTCGATGTAGCGCTGGGCGACTTCTTGGAAGCAGAACTCGACGTTGAAGCCGCTGCGGCGGACTTCCTTGCTGACGTCATCGATGAGCGCGACGTCTTCGAGGACGAGCAGGTGCGCGTCGAAGATCGAGGCCTCGGATTCGTTGAGCTTGCGGGCGACGTCGTCGCGCAGCTGGGAGATCTGCTGACGGGTCGCCAGCAAGGCGGCCTCCAGGCGACGGATCTCGGCTTCGGGGTCGGCGACCTTCTCGCAGGAGACGATGGCCATGCCGCGCATGAGCGGGTAGGCGGGACCACGGGCGACGCCGGGGGCGGCGGCGATGCCCCTGAGGCGTACCTCGGGCCTATGGTTTCCAGCCTTCATCCGGGCGTCCATTGACGTTCACGCCACGACGGAAGCAAGGCAGGACTCGACTCAGACCTCCAAGGTCGTCGGTTCGTCGGTCGGCATGACCATGTCCGGCATCACGAAGTTCGGCATCGTGAGGTCAGGCACTTCGACCGACTGCGAAAGGTCGAAATCCTGGCTGATATCGGTGACCAGGCGGAGCGGGGCCTCGGCTCCGGGCAGGACCTGCTCCTCGGAGGCCGGGGAATCGACGTAAGAAAGCAGGCCGGAATATTCGGCGGGGATCGTGACCTGCAGTTCGACGAGGACCAACGCGAGCAGGCAGAGGTGGGCAAAGGAGCGACCCATGCGCTGCGCGAAGGCGTGCAACCAGGACATCACCCCGGAGAGGGAACGCTCTTCGCGACGGCTGAGGAAGCTCAGCTGGGCCTTGTGCAGACGGACACGAGACTGGAAGCGGGCGCGCAGTTCGGCCGACTGGCCGAGGGCGGCGCGCAGACGGGCGACCTGGGCATCGGTGGCGGTACCCTCAAGGAAGCTGGCGACCAAGGATTCGAACTCGGAAGCGCTCATCCGCGGAACTCCTCCCCCATGAGGTCACGCAAGGCTTCGCGGGCGCGGTTGATGCGGCTCTTCACGGTGCCGATGGAGAGGCCAAGGTCTTCGGCGATCTCTTCATAGGACATGTTGCGGACGTTGCGCATCGTGAGAATACGAGCGTGTTCCGGCTTCAATTGTTCCATGCACTCGGCGACTTTCTTGACGAATTCGTTGTGCTGGGCCTCGTGGCCGGGCCCCTGGGCGCCATCCGAAAGAATGTCATGGAGGGTCGCGCCAGGGTCATCCCCTAGGTCGGCGTCGAGGGACATGGACTGGTCGCGCTTGCGGCGACGCCAATACCAGTAGCGATTCCGAGCCAGATTGGTGCCGATCTGATGGATCCAGGTCGAAAAAGTGGCCGTCCCGCGGAAAGAAGCCAGCACGCGATGGGCGCGGATGAAGGTGTCCTGCGTGATCTCCTCGGCGTCCTGACGGTTGCGGAGCAACGAGAAGACCTTGGCGAAGATGCGACCCTGATACTTCAGGACCAACTCGTTGTACGCGGAAAGATCCCCCTGGCGGGCGCGGTCCAAGGCGGACTGGTCGGCTTCGGTCTCCATGAGGGGGTGAAGATTAAGGGGGGTGAGGAAAACAGGTCGGGGGTCGACCTACAATCGTGGTGACATATCTTTACAATTGGACCTCGCTAATCAACCTATTTCAGACCCCACCTCGGAGCCGATGTTCACGTTAAGCAAGAAAAGCCCCACCCTCTCCTGGGTGGACTGCCTCACCGGAGCCCGGGGGTCCATCGACAGCCTCCCTTCCGCCCTGCCCGGCGACGGACCCAACCCCTCCCTTTCGCTGGTCAAAAGCGGCGATAACGTCGCCCTCGAACCCTCCGGCCAAGGCGCCGCCTTGGTCAACGGCGCCCTGCTTCGCCAACGCCTCGAAGTCACCGAAGCGACCACGATCCAACTTCCGGCCGCCCTGCTCGTCGCCGCGCCGGAAGGCCAGAACAACTTCGCCTTCATCCGCACGGACCTCTGGGTGCTCTTCGACGCGCAGACGGGCGATCAGCTCGGAGAGTTCCCGCCCAGCGCCCTGCTCGACGCCGCCCAACAGCTGGGCCGAGCGACCGACACCCTCGCCTGCACGCCGCAAGGACTCGAAGTCGGCTTCAGCCTTTCGCAGATCGCCCCGTTGCTCGCTCCGCCGGAAGAAACCCCGGTCCGCCCGAGCGGCAAGGCCCAGCTCGCCGCCGAACAGAATCGCGGAGCGCATCTCTGTCCGGTCTGCTGGACACGCTTCGACGCCGGCGACGCGCTGAGCATCGCGGTCCATGAGGATCTGCGCGGCGACCCGATCCTCGGAGCCGACGCGCGCCTGCGCTTCCAGCCCACGCGGTTCAACGACCAGGGCCTCGCGCTCGACCCGATGGGCCTGGCGTGCACCGACATCGCCTGCCCGCACTGCCGACGCCAGCTGCCGCCCGGCTACCTCGACCGTCCCCATCGCATCATCTCGCTCATCGGCGCGCCCAGCGCCGGCAAGTCCTACTACCTGGCGGTGCTCACGCGCACGCTGCAGGACAGGCTGCCCGAGGACTTCAACCTCGCGTTCAAGGACGGCGACCCGAGCGGCAACATGCTGCTCAACCAGATGCGCAACACGCTCTTTTCGGCCGCCACGCCGGAAGACGCGCTGCTCGGCAAGACCGCGCTCGAAGGCGCGACATACGAGAAGCTCCCGCGCCTCGGCCGCATGGTCTCCCTGCCCCGCCCGTTCATCTATTCGGTCAGCCGCCCCGGCCAGCAGCGCAACGAGACCTCGGTCATCCTTTACGACAACGCCGGCGAACACTTCGAACCCGGCATCGACATCCATGACTCGCCCGGCGCGATGCACGTCGCGACCTCGAGCGGCCTGGTCTTCCTCTTCGACCCCACGGCCAACACCCGCTTCAAGGCCAGGCTCGTCGGCGTCGAAGACCCGCAGCTCGCGCTGAAAGGACGCATCGACCAGCAGGACAGCATCCTGGCCGAGATGGAGACGCGGATGAAGCGCGTGCTCGGACTCGCGCAGGATGAACGCATCAAGACGCCGCTCGCCTTCGTCGTGGGCAAGTCCGACACCTGGGAGAAACTGCTGAGCTCGCCGCTGGAGCCCGTGATCAAAGCGGGCACGCTGGACTTGGCCGCGGTCCGCCGCAACTCCGACCGCGTCCGCGAGGTGCTCGTCGCCCTCTGCCCCGGACTCGTCGCTTCGGCCGAGTCGCTCGCCGAACAGATCTGCTACTTCGCCGCGACTTCGTTCGGACACACCCCGGTGATGATCCAGTCCGGACTCAACAAGGGGCGCATCGCCCCCGATCCGCAGCGCCTGGCACCCGCGCACGTCGAAGAACCCCTCTATTGGCTGATGCACCTCGCCTCACCGGCGATGTTCCCCTCGTCCGAAAACCAAGCCCGCTGATGCCCCTCCAACTTATCTTCACTTCGGCGCCCCAGGGACTCACGCCCGGACGCAGCGGCTATTGCACCATCGCCCGCCACCGCGCCATCCCCGACCGCCTCGCGCAGCTGCTCGAATCCGTCGGCACTCCCCACGAGAAGCCGGAAGGCGAGACCTTCACGTTCCGCCTGCTCGAGGCCGGCGGCAAGAACTGGTACGTGCTCTCGCGCTTCGTCGCGCGCGGCCTCGATTACACGCAGCGCGACAACCGCCTCGCGCATCACCTCATCTTCTCGCTCGAAGAAGCCTCCGTCCTGCCTCCGCCGGCCGCGATCGCCGGCCGCTGGAAAGGCTGGCGCAACGAATGGACCGGAGCCCCCACCTGGCTCGACGGCGAAGACCGGCCTTTGCAGCTGGAAAGCCAGACGCCCCTGACGCCTGCGATCACCTGGCGCGAAGAGACCGGCACCGGCGCGAAAGCCGCGTGGCTGGTCAACGCCTCCGGACCCGCCGCGGCCGGCCTGCTCAATCCGCCCGAGACGCTCCGGCTCCTCCGCCTGCTGGCGGAAGCGTCGGCCCTCCTCGGCAAATCCTCGTGGGCCGCGACGTTCACGACAGACGCCACGACCACCGGATCCGACGGCTTCCTCTGGGCGGCGCATTCGACCGCTTCCGCGGCGACCATCGATTTCACGACCGCGAAATCCTTGCCCGCTCCCTCAGGTGACATCGCGCGCCAGGCCGCGGCCGGACTCACCTCGCCCAAGGGCGCACCGGCGCAGGCGCAGCGCCGACCCGCCGCCTCGACCGGTGCCAACGCTTCAGGCAACGGTTCGACCGCCTGGATCATCGGCGGCGTCATCGTTCTCCTCGCCGGCGCCGCCGGACTCTTCCTCCTGAACCGCGGCGGCGACACCCGCGCTCCCGCGCCCGTCGTCGAAGTGAAACCGCCCGCGCCCACGGCCGACACGGCCAAGGCCGAAGATATCCTGAAGGCCAACAGCGCCCTCACCGAAGTGCAGAGCCTGATGGAAGCCGACGACTTCGTCGGCGCCGCCAAGCGCTGGATCGAGATGAGCTCGCTCTCCCCGAGCTTCAGCCGCAACTACCGCGAGCAGGTCCTACCGCGCATCCTGAAGGAGTATTCCGCCAGCGCGACCAAGCAGCTCGTCGCGCGCCTCGATCGCGCGGGCATCCTCGACTCGCCCAAGACCCTCCAAGGCGTCATCGAGGAAGCGAAGGAAGCCATCCGTGTCGGCGCCGAGATCGACGTCCCGAAGAACGACGCATGGAAAGCCCTTCAGGCCGCGCTGGAACGCGCCCAATCGCTGACGGCCATCGAAGTGCGTCCGACGATGCTCATCCCGGGCGAATGGCGCACCGGCGAGACCGGCCAGAACACGCCCTCACAGGCGGACTTCCCCCTGTCCCGCGCGGCGGCCGACCAGATCACCAAGTTCGTCGAGTCGACCGGGGCGACCCAACGCGAATCGGTGCAGGCTCGCATCCGCCTGCTGCCGCTGACGACCCCCCACCTGCGCGACGAACGGACGAAATTCCTCAGCGCCGAGATCCGTCGCACCGCCCAGGCCACCTGGATCGAATCGACCCCCGAACCCGGCAAGCTTCCCGCCATCGGTATCGGCATCACCAACCGTCGCAGCGAGGTCTCGCTCAACTTCCCCACGGCGGATGGCGCGCGCGCCGGCGCCAACCGCCTGATCGAAGTCGTGCTCCCGAAAGGCGAACGCCAGTGCTTCGCGCTCATCGGCGACCTCAGGACGTTCCAACCGCTCAACCTCGGCAAGGACGCGCTGATCCTGGATACCGACACCGGCGTGATCCGGCCGGCCGCCTGGGCCGAAAGCGCCGTGAACGCCTTCATCTGGGTCAACGGCTCCGCAGGCCTCTACCCCGAAGGCCACGAGTTCCCGGACCGCGACCTGCCTTCGATCCGCGCCACGCGTTCGGTGCTCGAGACCGACATCATCCGCCTCGAATCCAAGCAAGGCCCCGGCACCCCGCCCTATGACGTGATCGCCAACCGCCGCCGCCTGTTCAAGGAAGGCAAGCTGCTGCAGGCCGGCGCCCCCTGGTCCGTCCAGGCCATCGACGCCAACGGCGCCGCCGGCCCGCGCCTCATCGAGTTCCGTTGATCCATGCAGGTCGAACGCCTCATCGCCCGCATCCGCGGCCAGCTCGAACTAGGCACGCCCGACCTTGAGGCTCGCTCCTTGGCCGGCGAGTACGCCGCCCTTTGCCAACGCGCCCGCGAACGGCTCGAACAGTGCGCGACCCTCGTACGCAGCGGCAACGAGCATGCGGCGTTCCAGTCAGCCGAATCCGACCCCGACCTCCTCGGGCTGTGCGCGATGCTCAGCTTCGCCGAATCCGACCGCTGGAACGCGCTGTGCCGCGAACGCGGCCTGCCCGCCGGGTTCCCGCTCGACGGCCAGCACGTCCTCGCCGTCGAAGGACTCTACGGCCGAGAGATCGGCGAGAGCCATCCGCTTTACCGCGACTACCGCGACGCCATCCGGCGCCGCGAGGAAGATCGCGCCCTCTCCGTACTGCGCTCTATCGTCCGCATCAATCCGGACGACCCGAACGCCCGCTCCGAACTCGCCCGCCTCTCCGCCAAGTTCCTCCGTGAGTCGCTCGGCAAGGTGGCGACGTTCTTCGCCGAAGGGCGCGCCGAAGAAGCCGTCGAGCTGATGAACCGGATGGAACGATTCGGCGCCAACGACCTCGCCGGCGAACCGCGCTGGGACGACGCCCTTTCCCGTCGCGTCGCCTGGTTGCGCTCCAAGGCCGCCGAACAGGTCGCCGGCCTCGTCGCCCAAGCCGCGGAAGCGCGCGCCGGCGGCCACTGGGAGGCCTGTGCCGCGTCCCTCGGCCGCGTCCGCTCGCTCGAACGCGACCATCAGCTCACCCTCCCGGAAGATGCGGTCGCGCAGATCGCCGGGCTCGAAGCCTGGGCCGGCGAACTCGCCGCCGCCTCCGAAGCCGAGGCTTCCCAGCGCGCGGCGTTGGAAAGCCTCAATGACGAGTGGACGATCCTCCAGCAGGAAGCCGCCCGCGGCTCCTCGCCGGCCATCCTCATCGTCCGCCTCACCTCCTGGCTGGAGCGCGCGACCCCGCAGGAAGACCGCCTGCCCGAAGGCCTCCTCCGCGAAGCCCGCGCCCTGCGCCAGAACACGCGCACCCGGCTCAACCGCCGCTACATGGTGATGACGACGTCCTGGGTCGGCGGCCTCCTCCTGCTGATCGCCGGCGTCGTCTACTGGAACTTCCTGAAGACGCAGGAAGAGGAATCGCGCGACCGCTTCTCCGAGGCTTCCCGCCTGATCGAACTCTACGACCATCCCGCCGCCCTCGCCGCGCTCGCCGAATTCGAGAAAGGCGGCCTGTCCGCCGCCGACCAGGCAGCCCGCAAGGCGCAGACGATCCCGCTGCGCGAACGGCTTACCAGCCAGACCGCCGACGAGCAGCGCCTGCGGCTCGAGGCGCTCGCCTTGGCCGACCGCCGCAAGCAAGGCCTCACCCTCGGCAACGTCGCCGAGACCGAAAGCCGCGCCACGAAGTACCTCCAGGAATTCAACCATGTCGGCGGCACGTTGCAGACGAAACTCAAAGCCATCCTGCCCGAACCCGAGACGCTGCTCTCCGCCTGCCGTCAGTTCCTAGACCGCACCCGCAACGACGTCGCCGTCCAGATCGCCGTGCTCAACAAGGCGATGGGCGAAGAGAACGCGACCGACCTCACCAAGGCCGCCGAAGCCTTGGAACACCTGCGCGTACTGCTCAAGACGCTGGCCGACGCCAAGGACAAGGACCTGGACGGCTACCTCGCCACCGCCGACCGCGCCGAACTCCGCCTGTCCGGCGAACGCAAGACGATCGCCGCCCTCCGCAACCTCTCCAAGGCGGCCGACCTCAACGGCTACCTCGCGGCCCTCGCCGACACCGCGGCCAATACGGCGGGAGAGAAATCCGACCTCAGCGGACGCGCCTCCTTCGTCTTCACCCGCGCGCCCACGCTCCAGGCGCTGCCCCGCAGCGCTCTCGCCCCTCGCGTCGGCGCGATGTGGGACGCCGCCACGACGGCCGACCCGACCGGCGCCTTCAATCCCGCGACGCTCACCGACGTCGAACAGCGCGGCCTGCGTCAGCTCTCCGACACGTCGCTCTCCGAGTCGCTGCGTCGCTACACCCTCAACCTGTATTCGATCCGCGGCATCACGCAGGGCCGCGCGGTCCTGATCGTCGGCGAGATCGCGGAAAGCAAGAAGGCCATCTCCGACGGCTTCGAATTCTTCCAGAAGGCCAGGGAGCTCAACCGCGACGGCGCGGTGGTCGAGACGACGTGGAGCCGCCGCGAGTTCAACAATGGCGTCCGCTCCGGCGAGGAACTGGCCACCCCCGCCACGATCAACGAACTGGGCTTCATCCGTCAGGTCAGCCGCTTCCAGGACCCGAAGTCTGGCAAGCTGCTCGAACCGCTCATCCGGACGATGGACCGCATCCGCCGGAGCGATTCGCCCTACCCGGAACTGCGCGCCTATCAGCTCCAGGAACTCTACAGGCTCGCCACCACCAGGCCCGACGCCTGGGGCCTGATCTTCTCGCCTTCCGCCCAGCGGGACGCGGACCAGCTGCGACGCATCACGCAGAACTCCCTTCGCCCCTACGACTACCTCTTCAAGGACAAGTGGGCCGACATCCAGATCGAGCTGCGCGCCTTCCTCACGCCCCCCGGCGGCGCCGGCTACGCCGAGGAAGCCCGCTTCTGGCGCGCGACCTTCTCCGCCCTCCGCAACCGCAAGCTAATCTTCGCCGGCATGGTCGGACGCGATGGCACGCCCGCCTTGCGTGAGACGATCAAGGGCAGCGCCCTCTACGGCCTCGATAACGAAGGCAAGGCCACCGTGCTCTTCCGCGTCGGCGACGACGGCGAGGTCAAGCGCGTCGCCGAAGCCGCCCCCCTCACCCCGCTGCTGCGCTATCCCGGCACCGTCGCCGAAGCCGCGCAGGCCGCCGGCATCCCGAAAGGATTGCTCGCGCCCGACGGCGGCTGGGAAACCCTCCTCCAAGGCCGGGATCTCTGAACGATGTCACGCCCCACCCAATTCCGTCTCCGCTGGAAAGGCGCGATCACCGGCCCCTTCCCTTTGAACCGCGTGAGCGAAATGCTCCGCGCCGGCGAGATCAGCCTCCTGCACAATATCGAAGTCGACGGCTCCTGGATGACGGTGCGCGACTACTTCCGCGCCATCGGCCTGACCCGTGCGCCGGCGACCGTCTCAGCCGAGACCTCCGGGCTCGGCGCCGACGCCCCGCCTCCGCCCGGCGCGGAACTTCCCCTCGGTGATACGCTGTCGCCGGAAACCGGACGCAACGCCGCCGGCGAATCGCTCGAGCGCACCGTGCGCGAAGGCTATCTCTGGTGCGGCTCGACCTTCCTCCTGCCGCCGCTCTTCGCGCTGCTGGTCTACGCTTGGCAGAAGGTCTCGCCCGACACCCAGCCGATCTCCCTCTTCATCTTGCTGGCTTTCACCACCGCCATCGGCTGCTTCCTGCCGATCGCCTACGTCCGCAAGGTCGGCAAGACGCTCGACCAGGAAGGCCTTTCGGAGATTCGGCAGACCCAGGCCAACCTGGCCGTCCTGCTCGCCTGCCTGGGCTATGTGCTTTGGCTCTGGTGCTTCTGGATCCTGGTCCATACCCGCCCCTGAGCCTCAATCGGCTTGACGAGCTAAGGGGGCTTGGCTGGACTGACCGAACTCGGTTTTCGGTAGTGTAGCTCAGTTGGTTAGAGCGAGGGACTCATAAGCCCTAGGTCGGCAGTTCGATCCTGCCCACTACCACCACCGAGTACTTGCTTTCCGCTCAGGCCTTCAGGATGGCCGAGACCGGGATGTCCAGTCCGTCCTTCCAGAGGGCTTCCAGGGCGTAGCTCTTGCGGATGTCGTCGCGGAAGACGTGGAAGAGGACGTCAAAGGCGTCGACCACCGACCAGCCGCTGTCGCGCTGGGATTCGGAGCGGGAGGTCACGCCGCATTCGTCGAGCGCCTGCTCGAGGGCGATGCGCAAGGCGCGCAGGTGAGGCTCGGAAGTGCCGGTCGCGATCACGAGGAAGTCGGCGACGGAAGAAATCTGGCCCATCTCCAGGACGCGGATCTCGACGGCCTTCTTGTCATCCAGCGCGCGCAGGGCGGCGACGAGGTGCGTCGGCAGTTTGGGCAGGACCACCATCGGCTTGGCGGCAGCCTTCTCGCCACGGCTCTTGGCCTTCAGCGGAGGGACCGCAGGAATGACGCGGCGGGCCGGGCGGACCGAACGGGCGGCCGGCTTGGCGGACTTGCCGGATGGGCGCGCCTTGGCGGCAGGCTTGGCGGAGGTCTTCTTGGTCTTCTTTTTAAGGGCGGACATGGTCAGGCTTGGTAAAGGGAGCGCTCATCGATGTGGCGGGCGACCGCTAGGGGCAAGCCGTTTCGGGCCGAATCCCCGCGGCGAAGCGCCTCGCGCAAGTCGGTCGAAGAGACCCGGACAGGCGGACCCTGCAGGATGGTGAGGCGAATGCACGACGCGATGGCGGCCGGGGGCTCGGTCGGGATGCCATCACGTGACAGCACGGCGAATTCGACGAGACGGCAGAGTTCCGCGACATCCTTCCATCGATCCAGCCTGGCCAACTGGTCGGCGCCGAGGATCCAGACCCGCCTGGATTCCGGATACTCCTTCGCCAACTCTCGCGCGGTCTCGACGGACCAACTCGTCCCTTCGCGACGCATCTCTCGCTCATCGACGGTCGCCCAAGGATAGGCGGCAAAAGCCAGACGGCACATTTCCGCCCGGTCGGCCGGAGAAGCGACCGGGGCTCCCGTCCGCAAGGGCGCCTGTCCTGCGGGGATGATCCGCACCTCGTCCAACCCGAGCTGCTGCTGCGCGGCCACGGCCGCGGCCACGTGCCCCGCATGCGGAGGATCGAAGGTCCCACCCAGGATGCCGATGGCAGCAGGCATGCCGCATTACGCTCCGCCGACCAGCCCGTGGCAACCCAAAGCAGGCTTGAGCCCGAGCCCTTCCGCCGAAACACTGCCCACATGGCGTCAGCCTCGCGATTCCTCCCCCCCGGCTTCGACCCCACGCAGACCGTGGCGGTCATCGCCGGCAAAGGCCGCTACCCTGCCCTGCTCGTCGAATGCGCCCGGGCCCGCGGCGCCAAGGTGAAGCTCGTCTCGTTCGAGGAAGAGACGGACCCCGCGCTCATCGCGACCTTCCCCGCTGGCGATCATCGCGCGATTCCCGTCGGCAAACTCGGCCAGATGCTCGATGCGCTGAAGGAACTCGGCGCCGCCGGGGCGGTCATGGCCGGACAGGTCACGCCCCGGAAACTGTTCACCGGCATGGTGCCCGACCTGAAGCTCATCGCCCTGATGGCTTCGCTCAAGGAACGCAACGCCGAGACCATCTTCGGGGCGATCTCCGTCGAGATCGAGAAGGTCGGCGTCCGCATGCTCGACGCACGCATCTTCCTCGACGACCACCTCGCCACGGCGGGATGCATGACGGGCTGGGCCTGCGGCATCGGCGACGACCAGCTTGAATTCGGCACACGCATGGCCCGCGAGATGGCGCGCCTCGACGTCGGCCAGTCCGTCGTGACCGCCAAAGGCACCGTGATCGCCGTCGAAGCCTTCGAAGGCACCGACAACATGCTCCGTCGCTGCGCCCAGACCGGCGGCAAGGAGATGATGCTGACCAAGACCGCGAAGCACGCCCAGGACTGGCGGTTCGACGTCCCTTGCTTCGGCGTGAAGACGCTCGAGAGCATGGCCGAAGGCGGCGTCGCCAAGGCGGCCCTCGAAGCCGACGCGGTCATCCTGATCGACAAGCCGGCGGTCATCGCCCGCGCCAAGCAGCTCGGCATCGACCTCTTCGGCTTCGGCCCGGCCTGACCGGAGAATCGGCTCAGCCCTCGTAGAAATTCCAGGCGACCGCGCTCTCGGCGAGCACCCACGCGATGAGCAGCGCGAGGAGCAGCAGCACCCACTTGCGATAACGCACCCAGGCGCCGGGCTGGTCGGCGGAATGATCCAGCCCTCGGCGCGTGCTCAGGAGCAACCTGAGGCGGGCATGCCAAGCCAGTTTGGTGTGCGCCGAAAGATCGGGATGCGCGTACGAATTGACCCGGTAATCGGGCTTACGGAACAGGCTGGCGATACGGCGCAACACACCTCCTGCCTACACCCTTTACCCACGCTTTACAAGCGGAGGGTCTCTCGGTAAGCCCAATGACGTGAAGTCCACCACCCGGTCCCTCCGCGCCCTCAAGGGCGTCCGGCCCATCGTCTGCCTCACGGCCTACGATGTGAGCACGGCCCGCATCGCGGACGCCGGCGGCGCCGACCTCATCCTCGTAGGCGACTCCCTCGGGAACACCGTCCTAGGCCTGCCTGACACCGTCGGGGTGACCCTGGACATGATGATCCATCACTCCGCCGCGGTGGTCCGGGCGAAGACCGAAGCCCTCGTGGTCGGCGACCTTCCTTTCGGCCTGGCCCACGACAGTTTCCCGAAGCTCCTCGGCTACTGCCGACGGTTCCTGCAAGAAGGCGGCGTCAAAGCCGTGAAGATCGAAGGCGGAGCCTCGCTCGCCCCCGCCATCGCGCGCCTGGTCGACGCCGGCATCCCGGTCATGGGCCATGTAGGCATGCTCCCCCAGCGCGTCCACTCCGCCGGGTACCGACGCCGCGGACTGACGCCCGAAGACCAGAAGAAGATCCTGATCGACGCCCAGTCGGTCGCCGCCGCCGGCGCCTTCGCGATGGTCGTCGAATGCGTCGACGAATCCTTCATGCCGAAGATCACCGAAGCGGTCGCCATCCCGACGATCGGCATCGGGTCCGGCCGCGGCTGCGACGGACAGATCCTTGTCATCCACGACCTGCTCGGGCTCACGCCCGAACCGCCGCCCTTCGCGCGCCCGGAAGCCAACCTGCACCGTGACGCGGTCGCGGCCGTCCGCCGCTGGGCCGCCAAGGTGCGCACCAAGAAATCCAAATGAACTGCGTCATCTTCGGAGCCGGCGGCTGGGGTACGGCCATGGCCATCCACCTGGCTCGCCAAGGCCAGACGGTCACGCTCGTGCCGCGTCGCGCCGAACAGGCCCTCGCCCTCGCCACCACGCGCGAGAACAAGGACTACCTCCCGGGCCATCGCCTCGACGACTCGATCCAGATCGGACTCGAACCGCTGCCGGCCCTGATGGACGCGGACCTCGTCTTCCTCGCCTGCCCGTCCAAAGGCCTGCCTGAGCTGCTGCAAGCCATCGGCCCCGCCGTCCGCGGCTCCGGCGCGAAGATGGCGATCTCGCTCTGCAAGGGCCTCGATCTCACGACGCTGCGCCGCCCATCCGAGCTCATGGCCGAAGCCTTCGGCCCGATCCCGGTCGGCACGCTGAGCGGACCGAGCAACGCCGACGAAGTCGCCCGCGGACTGCCCACGGCGCTCGTCCTCGCTTCGGTCGCCGACATCGCCCTGCTGAAGGAAGTCCAGTCGGCCGTCAGCGGTCCGACCCTCCGCGCCTACACTTCGTCCGACCTCATCGGCGTCGAGATCGGCGGCACGCTCAAGAACGTCTACGCCCTCGGCGCCGGCCTTTGCGACGGGCTCGGCCTCGGCTCCAACGCCAAGGCGGCGATGCTCACGCGCTCGTTGCAGGAAATGGCCCGGCTCGGCGAAGCGCTCGGCGCCCGCCCGGAGACCTTCCTGGGACTCGGCGGCGTCGGCGACCTGATGGCCACCGCGCATGGTTCGTGGAGCCGCAACCGCGCGCTGGGCGAACAACTCGCGCAAGACCCCAAGGGCACCCTCGCCGCGCTGTCGAACCGCAAGGAAGCCGTCGAAGGCCACCGAGCGGCGGAAGCGCTCTCGAAACTGGCGACCAGCCGTGGCCTCGAGGCGCCGATCCTCTTCTGCCTGCATGCGATCCTCTACAAGGGTCTGGATCCGCGCGCAGGCGTCGTGGCGCTGATGACCCGCGACCTCCGCTCGGAGGCATGAGCACGCCGGGCGTCGCCTCACGTCCGTCGCCCATCGCCGGTCTCGGACTTTTCGCCACGCAGGACTTCATGGCCGGCGAACGCATCGCCCCTTACTCAGGAGCCACGTCCACCCGGACGCCGGCGCCGTCGACGGACGGAAGAATCTACGCGCTCGAGGTAGCCCCCGGCCTCTGGCTGGACGGCTCTTCGGCGGACAACCCCGCACGCCATGCCAATCACGCCTGCCACCCGAACGCCGAACTGGTCTGGCATGAGTCCGAATCCGCCGCCTGGCTCATGGCCCTGCGGACGATTCGCAGCGGGGAGGAAATCACCTTCGACTACGGCTTTTCGCTGGCCGATAGCCTCCTCCACCCCTGCGCCTGCGGGGCCCCGGACTGCGTCCGTCGGATCATCGCGACCCCCCTGCGCCCGGCCTTGCGCCGACACCTGCGTTTTTCACGTCCAAGGGATTGACCATCCCCCTCCCGAAGGTCAGTTTTCGCAGGTCAAACACCCCATTTACTCATGAAAAAAGTCGCCCTTACCGAGCTCGATCCCCGACTCCAGAAGCAGATCACCGCCGCGGACCAGCAACTGAAGACCAACCCCCAGTACGCCATCGAAGTGCTGACGGGCATCTTGGTCCGCAACCCCGGCTGCATCGAAGTGCGCCGCACGCTCCGCAAGGCCCAGAAAGCCCTGCTCGGCACCAAGAAGGGACTCTTTGACGGCATCGCCGGCGCCCTCACTTCGGGCAAGATCGCCAAAGCCGTCGAAGCCGACCCGATCGCCGCCATTGCCGCCGCCGAAGAAACACTCGCTAAGAAGCCGACCGACGCGAACGCCAACAAGACCATCGCCCTCGCCGGCATCAAGCTCGGCTTCCACGACCTGGCCGCCTTCGCCTACGAAGAACTCTCCGTCAATGAGCCCACGCAGGTCCAGCATTTCGTCGACCTCGCCAACGTCTGGATCGCCGCCGGCGAGAACGACAACGCGCTCGTCGCCGCCGACAAGGGCCTGAAGCTCTTCCCCGGCAACGGCGACCTCCAGGAAGCCGTCCGCAAGGCCTCGGTCAACAAGACCATGAAGAAGGGCAACTGGGAGGACAAAGGCGACTTCCAGTCCAAGCTCAAGGACAAGGACGAAGCCCTGCGCCTCGACCAGTCCGCCCGCACCGTCACCGACTCGGCCACCGCGCTCACGCAGGCCGCCGAAATCGCCCAGAAGATCCAGGCCGCTCCCGACAACCTCGACCTCTACCGCGAGATCGTGCGCATGTTCCTGATCGCCGAAGACCTCGACAGCGCCATCGCCTGGCTGCAGCGAGGACGCCTCACGACCCTCGGCAAGGCCGACACGTCCCTTGAGCGCCAGGAAAGCGACCTGGTCATCCGCCGCTACGAGCGCATCTCCAAGCAGCTCCGCGAAGCCATCGCCGCCAGCCCCGCCGACGCAGCCAACAAGGATGCCCTCACGAAGAACGAGACCGAACTTGCCGACTTCCGCCTCAAGACCTCCATCTCGCTCGTCGAACGCTACCCGAACGACTTCTCCTACCGCTTCGAGCTCGGCAGCCTCCTCCTCACCGCCAACCGCCTCGAGGAGGCCGTCCAGCAGCTCCAGTACGCCCAGCGCAACCCGAAGTTCCGCCAGCCGGCGCTCCTTGCGATCGGCCGAGCCTTCACCCTGGGCGGCAAGTACGACCTCGCCGTCGAGCAGCTCACGGCCGCCAAGAGCGAGGTGCAGATGATGAACGACCTGAAGAAGGAGATCATCTACTCCCTCGGCGACACGTTCGAGAAGATGGGCAAGGACAAGGAAGCCGTCGACGAATACAAGATCATCTACATGGCCGACTCCGGCTACCGCGACGTCGCCAAGAAGATCAACGACTTCTACGAACGCCAGAAGGGCGCTTCGGCCTGAGCCTCACCACCGCCTTCTTACGCTTGCGGACGGCCCGGCCCGCCCGCCTCCCCTTTCCTGCCCATGGCACTCACTCCTTTTAAGAGCAACCTCATCGCCGACGTCGGCATCAGCATGGGCGACGAAGGCAAAGGCCGCCTCATCCCAGAGATCGTCCGCGAACTCCAGACGCTCACCGGCCGCCGCGACGTGGTCGGCACGGTGCTCAAGGTCAACGGCGGCGCCAACTCCGGCCACACGGTCGCCGGCCTGAAGCTCAACCTCCTTCCGGGCGGCGTCGCCGAACACGACGTGGCGTGCCTCGCCCTCGGCTCCGGCGTCGTGGCCGATCCGCGCAAGGCCCTTTGGGAAGCCCTCCCGCTCGAGAAGATCGGGATCCCCGTCCTCTCCCGTCTGCTCATCGACGAACGCTGCATGATCAGCGACGTCGCGCACCGCATCCTTGACCTGGCCTGGGAAGACTACCGCATCAACGTCCTCGGCCACGAGGCCCGCGGCTCCACCGGCCGCGGCATCACGCCGGCCTACGCCGACGAAGTCGGCCAGTTCCAGATCCATTACTCGGAATTCCTGGGCGCGAAGTCCGACTACGCCACGCGCCTCTCGGCCCGCCTCGATCGCGCCGCCTCGATCGTGCGCGACGTCTGCAAGCTCTCGCCCGAGAAATGGGCCGGCCTCTTCGCCAAACTCACCGAAGCCGAGCTACGCGCCAACAAAGGCGCCATCGAGTCCGGCGTCTTCACGGCGGCGGAGTTCGACTTCACGCGTTTCGCCGGCAAGACGCCCTTCACCTTCGACCACGCGGCCGTGCTCGAATGCTACTGGAAAGCCGGTGCCGCCCTCGCCCACGCCATCGGCGACGTCCGCGAGCGCATCCTCGGCGACCTTGCCGCCGACCGCCGCATCATCGGCGAATTCGGGCAGGCCTACTGGCTCGATAAGCGCGCGGGCTTCGCCCCGAACGTCACGGCCTCCCACACTTACACCCCGGAATTCTTCCAGTCGGCCGGCATCCCGGTCCAGGCCATCCACACGGTCGGCTGCTGCAAGGCCTACGATACCAAGGTCGGCACGCACGTCTTCCTGACGAAAATGCCCGAGGAGCACCCGCTCCAGCGCGCCCTCGCGAAACTCGAGTTCGGCACGAGCACCGGCCGCCAGCGCATGGTCGGCTGGTCCGACCTGGTCGAGAAAGCCGACGCCCTCCGCTACGGAGGCTACGATGACATCGTCCTCAACAAACTCGACGCCCTCTCGCCCCATGGCGAATGGAAGGGCGGCGACCTGCTCGTCTGCACAGGCTATCGCGACGCCGCCGGCAAGGTCGTCTCGGGCGTCCCCCGCAACGACGCCGTCCGCCGCACCCTGCAGCCCATCTACGCCACCCTGCCCGGATGGACGGCGGACATCACGAAGGTGCGCTCCTACGCCCAGCTTCCCGCCGAGGCCCGACGATACGTGGCCTTCACGATGGCCGAGATCGTCCGCCTAGCCTCGCGTGGCGGCTCTCTTCCTTACCTGCCGAACCTGCGCTACATCGGCGTAGGCCCGGACCCTGACCAGATCATCTCCGACGTGCCTGCCACGTCCGAACTGATCAAGCAGGCCTGAGGGTTCCCTGGCTGTCACGGTTTCGTCACCGTCGCCGGTCGGAATCGGCTGGCGTCACGTATGCCGAGGTTTAGCCTCGGCTCTCTTTCGTCATGCCCGAATCCAAGCCATCCAAGGAAATGCCGGACAAGGTCACGGCGCTGTTGCATGGACCTGAAGACGCGGCCTTCGCCGCCGTCGAAGCCAGCCGCGAGGGCCTGAGCTCCGCGGAGGCTGCGCGCCGTCTCGAGAAGTTCGGTCCGAACTCCGTCTCCGCCCGACGCGCCAGCGCCTTCGTCGAGCTGATGCGCAAGTTCAAGGAACCACTGGTCGTCCAGCTGATGGTGATCTGCGTGCTGTCCTACTTCTTCGAGGACGACCAGACGAAGAAGATCCTCAGCACCTCCCTGGTCGGCGGCATGGTCTTCCTTTCCGTCTTCCTGTCCTACTTCCAGGAGAGCCGCTCGGCGAAGGTCATCGCCAAGCTGCAGGCGATGGTGAAGTCCTCCTGCCTCGTCATCCGCGACGGCGTCGAGACCAGCGTGCCGATCGACGAGATCGTGCCCGGCGACATCGTCGTCCTGGCCGCGGGCTCGGTCATCCCGGCGGATTGCCGCATGATCCAGGCCAAGGACTTCTTCCTCTCCCAGTCCGCGCTGACGGGCGAATCGATGCCGGTCGAACGCATGCCGCTGCCGACCTTGGAGACGCACCATGCGGCGCAGGAATGCCCCAACGGCTGCCTGATGGGCAGCAACGTCCAGAGCGGCACGGGCCGCGCCCTCGTCCTCGCCACCGGCCGTGACACGCAGTTCGGCGCGATGAGCGCCCGCATGGTCGAACGCAAGGACGCGACGGCCTTCGAACTCGGGACCCGCAGCTTCGTCTGGATGATGATCCGGATGATGCTGGTGATGACCACCCTGACCTTCGGCTTCAGCGCCTGGCGCACGGGCAAGCCCCTCGACGCGTTCCTCTTCGCCCTCACCGTCGCGATCGGCCTCACGCCCGAGATGCTCCCGATGATCCTCGCGGGATGCCTTTCCAAAGGCGCCAAATCCCTCGTCCGCCTGAAGGTCGTGATGAAGCGTCTCGACGCCATCCAGAACCTCGGCGCGATGGACATCTTCTGCACAGACAAGACCGGCACGCTCACGCAGGACCACATCGTGCTCCAGCGCCACGTCGACGTCATCGGCCGCGAGTCCGAGGACGTCCTCCGCTACGCCTGGATGAACGCCCATTACCAGACGGGCCTCCGCAACCTCCTCGACCGCGCCATCCTGACCCGCACCGACCTCGACGTGGAGCGCACCTGCCGCAAGGTCGACGAGATCCCCTTCGACTTCCAGCGTCGCCGCATGTCGGTGGTCGTCGACCACGAAGGCGACTACCAGCTGATCTGCAAAGGAGCCGTCGAGGAGATCCTGGCCGTCTGCGACCGCTACCAGATCGACGACGAGCTGCACACGATGATCCCGATGATCAAGGATGAGGTCCTTGAGGAATATCGCTCCCTTTCCGCCCAGGGCTTCCGCGTCATCGCCCTCGCCTACCGCGACTTCGACCGCTCACGCGAGACCTTCAGCGCCGCGGACGAATCCAACCTCGTCCTGCTCGGCTACCTCGCCTTCTTCGACCCGCCCAAGGAAACCGCGGCCACCGCCCTCGCCGGCCTCCGTGAACGCGGCGTCCGGGCCAAGATCCTCACCGGCGACAACGAACTCGTCTCCCGCAAGGTCTGCCAGGACGTCGGCATGCCCGTCACCCGGGTCGTCACCGGCACGCAGCTGGCGGCGATGGACAAGGAAGCCTTCGACAAAGCCGCGATGGAGGCCGACATCCTCGCCCGCCTCACCCCGGCCCAGAAGGAACAGGTCATCCGCTCATTGAAGGCCCAAGGCCATACGGTCGGCTTCATGGGCGACGGCATCAACGACGTGCTCGCGCTCAAAGCCGCGGACGTCGGCATCTCGGTGGACACCGCCGTGGACGTCGCCAAGGAATCCGCCGACGCCGTCCTGCTGGAGAAATCGCTCCTGGTGCTGGTCGACGGCATCGACGAAGGCCGCCGCATCTTCTGTAACATCGAGAAGTACATCCGCATGGGCGCCTCGTCCAACTTCGGCAACATGTTCTCGGTGCTCGGCGCAGCCCTGCTCCTGCCCTTCCAGCCGCTCAGCCCGATCCTCATCCTGATCAACAACTTCATCTACGACTTCTCGCAGACGGCGATCCCGTTCGATAGCGTCGAGAAAGACCAGATCGCCAAGCCGCGCCAGTGGAACATCTCGGGCATCCGGAGCTTCATGCTCTGGCTCGGACCGGTCTCCTCCCTGTTCGACTACGTGACCTTCGCGTTGATGTGGTTCTTCGTCTGTCCTGCGGTCTGCCACGGCACCTGGAGCCAGCTCGATACCGCCGGCCAAACCCGCTTCATCATCCTCTTCCATACCGGATGGTTCATCGAATCCATCGTGACGCAGACCCTCGTGGTCCACGTCATCCGCTCCGCCAAGGTGCCCTTCTTCGGAGCCCGGGCCTCGTGGCAGCTCTCGCTGACGACCGTCGCTGCCGTGAGCTTCGCGTGCTGGCTGACCTTCTCGCCCTGGCATGGCGGCCTCGGACTGGACGGCCCCGGCCTTGGCGCGACCTTCTGGCTCTCTTTGACGGCGATGACGGTTGCCTACGTGACGCTCGCCCACTTGATTGCCCGTCCGCGACTCCAAGCCGCCTGAACCCGCCCCCATGCGCAAACTCCTCGATGCCCTCCAGTCCGGTCGCCTGTTCGAACTGACGGAGACCTCCAAAGAAGAGGCGTTCGACTTCCTCGGCCGAGTCCTGGAAGCGATCCCTGAGATCCCCGACAACTCCGGCGTCGTCGAAGCGATGCGCGTCCGCGAACAGTCCGGCAACACCTCCGTCTCCCCCGGCCTCGCCTGCCCGCACGCCCGCGTGGAAGGCATCACGGCCGACATCTATTGCACGGTGGGCTGGTCCAAGGACGGCATCGATTACGACGCCCCCGACGGCCAGAAAGTCCACCTGCTCGTGGCCTATTGGATTCCCGACTGTCAGCGCGTGGCCTTCCTGAAGGAGATGTCCGGGCTCGCCAAAGCGGTCCTCTCGACCAACGGGATCGGCGCCATCCGCGAGTGCGCGACCCTCGGCGAAGTCCGCCACCGCCTGCTCGACTGGGTCACCGTCGCGTTGAACGAAGGCTCGCCCGACGTCCGCGCCCGCATGCTCAAGCTAAGCGAGAAAAGCGCCGAGCATACGCCCCCGCCCCAGAGCTGAACGCCGCCCGATGGCACCCCTGGAACACAATTTCGCGATCCCGCTCTGGGCGCTCGTCGATCAGTCCAAGGTGGAGGCCGGCAAGTCCGACATGCGCGGCCTGGCCAAGGAACTCGGCAAATGGCTGGCCCATAATTTCGATGTCGACCACAAGGGCGTGGCGATCGAAGAACCCTCGGGCACCGAACCGGGCGCGATGCCGATGTTCGTCGTCGCGGGCGTCCTGCAGGAGCAGTGGCACGTGATGGTCGCCCTGGCGCAGAGCCGCGATTGCAAGCTATTCGTGGTCCTGCCGACCGAGAGCGGCGCGTTCCGCCTGCAGGAACTGAACGTACCGAAGCCGGAGTGATCAGGCCGCGAACGCCTTGACGGTCTCGAGGTGAAGCTCGGCCACCTGCGCCAAGGTCAGGCCACCCCACTGATAACCGCCGGCCAAGGCGAAGACGTGCGGGATCTTCTGCGCACGGGCCCACTGGACCACGAGCCGCTCGCGCTTGCGGATGATCTCCTTCGTGATGCCCTTCATACCGCCGGCCTTCTCATAGGTGTCCATGCCGGCGTTGTAGATGAGGAATTCGACACGCTCCAAGGCGTGCAAGGCGTCTTCGACATGGCCGAGATAACCCCGCGCGTCATCCACCTCGACGTAGAAATGACGCTCGGCGTCGGTCGGCTCCCAGGAATCGAAGGAGTTGACGGTGACGTCGGCCAGGTACACCCGCTTGTGGTCGCCCAGGATGTCGAACGTCCCGCCGCCGGCATGGGCGTCGAGGTCGAGGATGCCGACGGTCTTGACCTTCTTGAGCGCCTCCAGCGCGGCCAAGGCGAGGCCGTTGAACTGGCAGAAGCCGTTACCGGCATCGCGGCGCGCATGGTGCAAGCCGCTGGAAAGGCTGCCGGAGCGACCGTACTTCAGGGCTTCCTTGACGGCATCGCGCATGCCGCCGGTCGAGGCGAGGATGCTGTCCAGCAACGGTTGCGACCAGGCGCCGACCTCGAGGAAACTGCCTTTGTCCTCGAACGTGCTGCGGACGTGCTCGGGAGCATGGATGAGTTCCAGCTCCTTGCGGGTCGCCAGCTTGGGCGCCTCCAGCCAGACCTCCCCGGCCTTCCCCGCCTCGATCATCTCGGCCACCAATCGCGCCTTCGTGACGGTTTCGGACTTACCTTCGACGACATAGGCGGGGCTGTAGTAGACGGTGAGCGGCGGCTGCGACATGCCACCGTTATGCCCGGCTGAGCCGCCCAGGTCAAACCAGCCGCCCGTCATAGGATGCAGGTTGGCTTCGGACGGTCCGCCCTCCATCTTGGCTTTCGCCCTTCCCCATGCCTTTCGACCCCAAGATTCCAAGAGAACTCGCTAATAAACTAGGCCGGGAAGCCATGCAGGTCATCGAGCTCGGCCTCTACGCCTCCCCGACGAGCCGCCAGGTGGATATCGCGGCTGAGGTCGCCTCGGCGGTGGCCCGTACGACGCACCTGCCGCCCGACCATCGCCACACGTTCCCGCGGACGGGCGAGAACCTCACCTCCATCGAAGTCACCGAAGAGACCTCCCTCGCCGCCGCCCGCCGCCATGTCGAGGCAGGGCTGCGCACCCTGGTGCTCAATTTCGCTTCGCCGACCGTCGCGGGCGGAGGTTTCCTCGCCGGCGAACGCGCGCAGGAGGAATACCATTGCCGGTCTTCGGCGCTCTTCGCCTGCCAGCTCGGCGGCCCGATGTATGCGTTCCACCTCCAGCAGGCCAACGCGCTCCGTTCCGATGCGATGATCTACTCGCCCGACGTCCCGGTGTTCCGTGACGACGAGCACCGCATGCTGGAGACGCCCTTCAAGGTGGCCTTTGTTTCCGCCGCGGCCTGCGACGCCCGCGACGTCGCTCCGCTCGACCGGCCGAAGATAGCCGGCGCGATGAGCGCCCGCATCGTCAAGGTGCTCGCGACCGCCCAAGCCAACGGCCATGATGCGCTTGTGCTGGGCGCCTGGGGCTGCGGAAACTTCGCCAACGATCCTGCGCTCATCGCCGACCTCTTCAGCCAGGCCTTGCACGGACCGTTCAAGGGTGCCTTCCGCCAGGTGACGTTCGCGGTGATCGATCCTTCCCCGGACCGACGCTGCCTCAGCCAGTTCCAACTCGCGCTGGCCCCGAAGGCACCCCCGGCGCACAACTGAGAAGCAAAGGCTATCCTTTGGCCTGCTTGACGAGGCGACGCAGGATGACTGCCGCCTCGGCCTGCCCTTCGGCGAAGAAGAACACGACGTCCCCCCCGCTGTCCTTGTCGATCTCGATCGCGTTCGAGTAGACGGTGACATCAAGCACCTTGGCGTACTTGAAATTCAGGCTCTTGAGGCTGCCGGAAAAGATGACGCGCTTGGAAGTGAACACGAGCGTACCGGTGTCGACCTTCTCGAGCCGCTGCTCGGTCTGCCGCTCGACCTCATAAGAGCCGGTACGATAGCGCAGTGGGCCCCAGATCTTGATGCTGGTGCCGAAGCCGCCGTAGCTACGGCGCGTGGTGACCCGCCGATTAAGGCCGAGTTCGACCTGCTGCGTCCAGAAACACCCCTCGGACCCCAGATCCAAGGCACAAGGCACCTCCTTCAGCGGCGTTCGGCAAAGGGCCCACAGTCGTTGCGCGCTGTCGACCCTGGTCTGGGCTGTCGCATCCAGATGGACGTTGAAATCCATCTGCTTCAGCTCGTCCATGAAGCTGGCGTAGGCAGCAGGATCAATGACCTCACCCCCGTCTTCCTGCTGCATCAGCGACTTGAGACGCTGGTCGAAATAGGCCTGGATGGCCTGGTTCATGGCCTCCTTGACCTTCATTTCCGACAGAGGAACCTCCTTGCCGAGCAGGTCGATCTGCTCGCGTTTCTGCCCGGGAGTGATGTTCCGGGCAAAGACGGTCAGGATTCCGATGCGGTAGTAGCCCGCGAAAGCTTCGCCATGGATCGCCTCCGCGGCGGCCTCATCGAGGCCGAAGCTTAGGGCGAGGTTGGCGAGATTCGTCTTTTCCTCGGGCGCGAAATAACGGTCCGAAAGATATGCCTCCACGGCCTGTCGGTACCACTTGACGAGATCGGCCTGGCATCGCTTGCGGATCTTGTAGCCTACCTTGTCGTCCAACTCGGCCCAGTCGCCGTCGGAAAGGAGACATTCACGCGGGGCGGCGGCGAGCCTATCCCAGACCGCGAGCAGGCCGGCCTGATAGCTCTGACGACCAAGGATGCCGTCGAAGAGATTAGCGTCCTTTTCCTCCGGACGAGGGAAAGGCAGCAAGCGCTTCGGAGCAGGCAAGACAGATAGCATCAGCCATGCCGCCATGCCGGGCTTCCAGTAGTAGTCGTCCGGACGCAGTTCGCCCGACGCGAGCTTGGCCCGGACATCCTCCAAGGCATAAGCCCCGATTTCGGCGCCGGCGCGGGCGATATGGATCAGTTCGGCAGCCATGGGCTTACTTGAGGCGTCCGAGGATGGCCTCGCCGACCTTGGCGCCGAGGAAGTCATAGCCTTCGCCCTTGAAATGGACGTCGTTGGGATTCTGCAGCTCGGCCAGGCGCGGGGTGATGGCGCCGAACAGGTCGTCGGTCGGGATGCCATGCTTCTTCATCACCTCGGCGGCGAGGGCGTTCTTCTCGACGATCGACGCGGCGGTCTGCTTATGGGCGGCGTCGTCGGGAATCGGCGTGGTGCTGGCCCAGATGAGCTTGGCGCCCGTCTTCTCGAGCCGCCCGACGATTTCCTCGAGGCGCTTCACGTAGTCGGCCGCCGGCGTGGCGCGATCATGGATGCCGAAATTGAAATGGATGACGTCCCACTTTCCTTCGCCCAACCAGACGTCGAGGTTCTTGACGCCGGAAGCCGTCGGGCCGCAGTTGGCCGGGGCACGATGGACGTTCGCCTTGCCTTCGAGGACCTTGCGCGTCGGCTGGGTGTAGCCGCGCGAGACCGAGTCACCGATGAGCAGGACGCGCGGCAGCTTCGGGTCGTCCTTGACGAAGTCCCAGGCGTTCGACTTGCCGGCGATCTTGTCGCGCTTGTGGAGCGGGAGGTAGAAATTGCCGAGCTGCCCCTGCAGCACCTGCTCCCAAGCCTGCTCCTCGGGGGTGAGCTTCGTGAGCCAGGCCTGATAACGTTCGTCGACGACCTTGTCTTGGGCTGCCTTCCTGGACGCGGCCTGGGCGGCGGCCTCCTTGGCGTTCGTCGGCTCACCCTTGGGCGGCTCGGCGGCGGCGAGGAACAACGTAAGGCTGAGGAGGGCGAACAGGGGCTTCATGGCGGGGTCCCCGAGCCTGCACCCGCCCCTTCGTCTCATCAAGCCGTCACTGCTTCGATCGCCTGTAAAAGAAGCCTCCTACGCAGCGCGTAGGTCCGTTGCGCCGCAAGCGGGGAGGCCTCCTGGAGTCGGCGTACGCCGTCGGAGCCATTGGCCGCTTCGACGAACGCAGCGTCTTCTTGCGCCCAGACACAGGCGGTCGCCCCATCGATCTCGGGATGAAACTGCATCCCGAAAGAACGGCCCAGACGGAACATCTGCACGGGCCAGACCTTCGTCGAGGCCAGCAGGCTCGCACCCGCGGGAAGCGAACACCCGTCGCCGTGCCAGTGCAGCACCTCCATGCTGGCCGGCAGACCGCGGGTGATCGTATCCGTGCCGACGAAATCGATCTGCCCCCAACCGACCTCGCGCAGTCGCCGCCCTTCGCCATCCGTCATCGGCACGACCTTCGCCCCGGCGGCATGCGCGATCAATTGCATGCCAAGGCAGACACCGATGTTCGGCCAATCCTTCGCCAGGCGTGCCCTCAAGAGATCGACGACCGGCGCCAACCAAGGAAACTCAGGCTTGCCGATATCAGCCACCCCCATCGGACCGCCCATGACGACGAGCACGTCCTTCTCGCCCAGATCGACGGGCAGAGCCTCTCCGCGAAAGGCCTCCACGATCTCGACCCGATATCCGGCCTCGCCCAGCAACTCCCCCACCAGTCCCGGACCTTCATGAGCGACATTGGTAAGGCAAACGGCACGTGGCATCTTGCCCGCCGATGTTCGAACGGAGTTAATTTCTGGCAAGCCCGCAGGCCGGCTAAGCGGTTTTTGGCGAGTTTAAGACAGGCATGACACAGCGGCCTAAGTGCGGTTTCGACAAACGCCATGGTTGTCGTTTTCTGGACACCTTGACCGCCGCCCTGCCAGCCGATCCCTTGCCTCCCTCGCTCCGAAAGGAAATCGAGGGACTCCGCCTTTCCGGCTGCCCCCACCTTCGACACGCGCATCTCCATACGACCGGCGGCCCATCCCTGCACCGTCTGGATTTCCTAGGTCCCAAGGCCGCCCACGATTTCATCCGCATCGGCCTGTTCACCGGAATCCATGGCGACGAACCAGCCGGCCCCTTGGCCGCCGTGAGACTGCTCGCCCAGCTGATCCGTCAGCCCCACCTCGCGGCCGGCTACCATCTGACGGTCTATCCCACGGTCAATCCGCAAGGGCTCGCGGCCGGGACCCGTCACGACGAAGCAGGCTTCGACCTGAATCGAGAATTCTGGAAAGGCTCGGATCGCCCGGAAGTCCGCCTGCTCGAACAGGAACTCCGCGACGCGCGCTTCCAAGGCATCATCGCCCTGCATGCGGACGACACCTGCGAAGGCCTCTACGGCTACGCCCACGGCCGGTTGCTCAACGAGGAACTCCTGCGCCCTGCCCTGCGCGCCTCGGGCCAGCATCTGCCGGTAGACGAGCGTCCGCTGATCGATGGCTTCATCGCGACGGAGGGCGTGATCCATTATTGTTTCCCGGGCGTGCTTTCCGCCCCGCCGGATCAGCAGCCCGCGCCGTTCGACATCATCCTAGAAACGCCCGCGAAGGCCCCCGACGACTTGCAGGCCGCGGCGATGGTCGACGGCGTCCTGGCGATCCTGGCGGAGTATCGCCGCTTCATCGCCTTCGGCGGCGACCTCTGATTCGTCAGGCTACTTCGTCACCCCGCTCATCGGATGCTCGGTGACAGCCTTCCAGGCGATCTCCTGCAGCAAACGGTTCAGCTTCTCGGCCTCAGGCAACTTCGCGAGTTGGCTGACCACCGGGAGCCCGACCGGACTACGGCGATAGATGACCGCATAATGGCAATAGGCGGACAGGACGCGGATCTGCGGACCAGGATGACCTAGGACGTCGGTGAAGAGTTCGTTCTGCGTCCTGATGCCCGGAGCCTCGCCCTTGATGACCTTCTCGCGCAACGCGATCACGGCTTCGCCGCTCGGTACGATGGCGATCTTCGCCGCCGGGATGCGCGCATTCAGCTCCTTCACATGGTCTTCGATCATCTTGAAGTAAAGGTCATGCTTCGAACGAAGGTCGGCGACGGTCCTGGTATCGCGATCGATGCTCTTCGGCTTCACCTTCATGAGCCAGATTTCGGCATCCTCGTAGGGCACCCAGTTCTGCTGGAGCGTGAAGCGGATCTTCGGGTTATGCTCCAGGCCGAGCTGGACGAAATTCTCGATCCCTTGGTCGGGCAACACGGTCGGCGCCATCGTGAACAGGTCGGCCTTACCGGCCGTCAGCACCGGCTTGGCTTTGTTCTTCTCAGGAGGGAGCTCCCAATGCTGGATCACCTTGGAGCCGCCGATCGAGGAGATCGCCAGCTGCTCATGACCCTGGATACCCGCGGCCTTGGCCATCTCCGCGACGAGCGGCGGCATCCATACGTGGAAACTATGGCCCGCCGTGAGGACCTTGAGTCCGGGCGGCGGGGCGGATTCATCCGCGGCCTGCGCCGAAGGGAACAGGGATAGACCGACGAGCAGAAGCAAGGCGACGCGCATACGCCCATCATTCCGTCCACCCCTAAAGCGTCAATCCCGACCCCGCCGAATGGATCGGCAGTGTCGGGATTGCGTCAGATCTTATCGCAGGAATACCAGCTTACTTGCTGGAACGATAAGGACCAGCGGGGAGGCCATCCTTGCCCGCGGAGAAGACGCTGACTTCCGGGAAATTAGCCCAAGCGTAGCGGACTTCCTTGGGCTCCTTGACGTTGGCAGCGGAGACGGTGACCTGAGCGCCGTCGGCCTTGGCCTGGGCGAAGACCCACTTGCCGTCGGCACCGAGGAGCGCGAAGCCCTTGCCGTCGTTGTTCAAGGTCACGGCACGATCATAGGAAAGCACCCAGGCGTCGCCTTGGCGCTCGGCCTTCACGACGCGAGGGGCTTCGCCGTCCGTGCGGGTCTTATAGACACGCTGCAGCGCCACCGCGGCCAGGCGCTCGCCGATCGGCAGTTTGTTCTTGGGATGGATATTGGTCTCCTCGCCGAGGTCGATGTTCACGGTCTGCATGGCGCCCGGGACGTTGTCCGCGATCCATTCCATGGACTCGCGGATCTTCGGCCAGTCGGCGTCTTCGACGGCGAGCTCAGGGTGGCGGGCCTTGAAGCGCGGGAGCTGCACGATGATGAACGGAAACTCCTTACCCCACGCCTTCTGCCAGGACTTGATCATGGAGCCGAGGACCCACTTGTAGGCCTCAGGCTGGCCGGCGTTCGATTCGCCCTGATACCAGAGCGCGCCGCGGAAGGAATAACCGACGAAGGGAGCGACCATACCGTTCCAGTTCATGTGCGGTCCGTTGGACCAGACCGAAGCGAGCTTGCCGGCGTCCTGCTTGAGCTTGGCGAGGGCGGCCTTGTCCTTCTCGACGGCGATCTTCGCCGCGAGCTTCTCGAGGCCAGCGGCGCGCGCCTTGATGGCTGCGGCCTCTTTCGCATCGAAATCCTTGGCCTCAGGGACATCGGCGTACATGCCCTTCGGGCCCCAAGCCTCGGCGCGGGTGCCACCGATCGAAGTATGGATCACGCCGACGGGCTGCTTGATGTTGGCGCGCAGTTCGCGGGCGAAATAGAAACCGGCGGCGGTGAAGCCTTCGACGGTGTCCGGAGCGGCCAGTTTCCAGGAACCCTGGACATCGTCGGCCGGCTCGGCCTTCGGAGTCCGCGCGACGGTGAAGACGCGCAGCCCGGCATCGGACGGACGGGACTTCGCCTCATCCGAAGTCGTGGTGTTCTTGACGACCCACTCCATGTTGGACTGGCCGGAGCCGATCCAGACTTCGCCGACGATCACGTCATGGGCGGTGAAGACTTCCTCGCCGGAATTCACGACGAGATCCTTGCCCTGCTCGGTGGCCTTGAGGCCGGCGAGCGTGACGCTCCACCTGCCGTCGTTGCCGGCGGTGGCGGAAGCCTCGGCCGAACCGAGCTTCACGCTGACCTTCGCGCCGGCGTGCGCCTTGCCGAAGACGGCGGCGTCACCGGCCTGCAGGACGGCATGATCGGAGAATAGGGAGACCAGCTTCAGTTCTCCGGCGGAAACGAACGCGGAGAACAACAGCACGACGGGGGCGAGGCGGGGTAGCATGCCCATAAGACACGACAAATGACCCGAGGTTGCCAAGTCCGAAGGATTAAGACGCCGGAACAGAGGTCACCTCAGGCTAATAAGCAGGTTTTAGGCCGCAATGAAGGCAGGCTTTTTATTTCACATTCACCCCTTCGGATACATATTGGGTTCACCCCATGCGCCTCCCCACGCTCGCCTTCGCGGCACTCAGTCTGGTGAACCTTGCCCACGCCGAGGACGCCCGCCTTGGTCCGCTCAAGGACCTCAACGGATACTTCCCCTTCCCTGCCCCGAAGACCGTCCAGGAGTGGGAACCGCGCCGCGACTTCGTCCGACGCCAGCTGCTGGTATCCCAGGGCCTCTGGCCGATGCCGACCAAGACGCCGCTCAACGCGGTGATCCACGGCAAGATCGACCAGGGCGAATACACCATCGAGAAGGTCTACTTCGAAAGCGCTCCGGGCTTCTTCGTGACCGGCAATCTCTATCGACCGAAGCACATTTCGGGCAAGGTGCCGGCGGTGATCTTCCCCCACGGACACTGGACCGACGCGCGCTTCCTCATCCAGCCCGACAAATTCGTCCGCGAAGAGATCGCGACCGGCCAGGAGCACTTCGAGCAAGGCGGCCATTCGCGCTTTCAGTCGATGTGCGTCCAGCTCGCGCGCATGGGCTGCATCGCCTGGCAGCTCGACGCCCTGAGCGACTCCGACTCGAAGCAGTTCTCCCCCGAGGTCATCCATAAGTTCGCGAAACAACGACCAGAGATGAACCGGACCGAAGGCTGGGGCCTCTACAGTCCCCAGGCCGAAGCGAACCTCCAGAGCGTGATGGGCCTGCAGACCCTGAACTCGATCCGCAGCGTCGACTTCCTGCTCACCTTGCCCGAAGTCGACCCTAACCGCCTGGCCGTCACCGGCTCCAGCGGCGGCGGGACCCAGACGATGCTGCTGGCGGCCGCCGATCAGCGCCTGACGCTCTCCTATCCGGTGGTGATGGTGAGCACCGCGATGCAGGGCGGCTGTTCCTGCGAGAACGCCACCCTCCTCCGGGTCAATTCCGGCAACGTCGAAATCGCCGCGCTGTTCGCCCCTAAACCCCAGGGGATGAACACGGCCAACGACTGGACGAAGGAGATGGCGACCAAGGGTTTCCCCGACCTGCAGGCGCTCTACAAACTCTACGGCAAGAAGGACTACGTCACGCTGCAACGCGGCGAACACTTTCCGCACAACTACAATGCGGTGACCCGCGGAGGCTTCTATGCGGCGCTGAACAAGCACTTCAACCTGGGCTTCGAGACTCCGGTCGTGGAACGAGACTACCAGCCCCTGCCGAAGGAAAAGCTGACCGTCTGGGATGACGCCCATCCCGCGCCCAAGGCCGGCGATCCGGACTTCGAACGTGCGTTGCTCAGGTGGCTCAAGTCCGACGCCGACCAGCAGCTGCGCGCCGCCGCCCAGACCGACGAAGGCCGCGAACACCTGCTCCGTCCGGCCATCGAAGCGATCATCGGCCGTTCCTTCGCCCAGACCGGCGAGGTGACCTTCCCCGACGCAAGCACGCAATGGCGCGACTCCCACTTCCGCACGCAGGGACACCTCGTCAACATCGCCCACGGCGAAGAGATCACCATCGACTGGCTTCAGCCGATCAAGCCGACCGGAGAAGTCGTGGTATGGCTCGACGACGCCGGCAAAGGCTCCGCCCGCCTGGGCGATGGCAGCATCCGGCCCGAGCTTCAGGAACTGATCGACCGTGGCGTGGGTGTGCTGACGGCAGACCTCTTCCTGCAAGAGGACAAGAAGCTGACGCAGACCCGCGTCGTGGCCGGCCCCCGCGAAGTCCCGGCCTACACCTTCGGCTACAACCACGCGCTGTTCGCGCAACGTGTCCACGACGTGATGACCGTCACCCGCTACCTGCTGGCCCGACGCGACAGCTCGCAACCGGCCGTACAGAAGGTCTCGCTCGCCGGCTACGGCAAGATGGGTCCGGTGGTAGCCGCTGCCCGCGCCGTGATGGGCGGGACGGTCAGCAAGGCCGCCGTCGAGACCGGAGGCTTCCGCTTCGGGCAGCTGCTGGACTACCGCGACCCGATGTTCCTGCCCGGCGGCGCCAAATACCTCGACGTACCCGGCCTGCTCTGCGTGGCCTCGGCCCAGCCTCTCTGGGTCGCCGGCGAAACGGACGCATCCCTCTTCCCCGCTGCGACCCTCCATAAGGGCGCCGGCGACGCCAAGACCGCCGCCGCCGAGTGGCTCCTCAAATGATGCACCGTCGAACCTTGCTGGCCGGCCTCGCGCTCGCACCGTTCGCCTCGCTGCTTGGCGCCGACGCACCCGCCCGCATCCGCATCGCCCAGATCGGCACGTCTCACGCCCACGCCTCGGGCAAGATGGCTTCGCTTCGCGCCCTCTCCGACCTCTACGAAGTCGCAGGTTTCGCCGAACCGATCGCGTCGCGGCAGGCCGCGGCGCAACAAGCCAAGTCCTTCGCCGGCCTCAGGTTCCTCTCCGAGGACGAGATCCTCGCCGACAAGTCCATCCAGGCCGTCGTCATCGAGACGACCCTGGAAGTTTCCGCCCGAGCGGCGCTGGCCGCGCTCAAGGCCGGCAAGCACATCCACCTCGACAAGCCGGGAGCCGAAAAGCACGCCGACTTCGTGGCGCTCCGTCGCTACGCCGCCGAACACAAGCTTACGGTCCAGATGGGCTACATGCTCCGCTACAATCCCGGCATCCAGCTGCTCGTCCAAGCCGTCAGGCAAGGCTGGCTCGGTGAAGTCATGGAAATCGACGCCTCGATGGGCAAGCTGATCGACGAGGGAACGCGCAAGCGCTTCGCCGAACTCCCCGGCGGCGGCATGTACGAACTCGCCTGCCACCTGGTGGACACGATCGTCACGCTCATGGGTCCGCCGGCCGCGGTCCAAGCCTTCGGCATCGCCACCCGTGCGCCAAACGACCCCTTCGTCGACAACCAGCTCGCCGTCCTCAGCTACCCCAAGGCCACGGTGACGGTTCGTTGCAACCATGCCGACCCCTTCGGCGGATCGAACCGCTACCTCACGGTCCGCGGCACGCGGGGCGACTTCGAACTCCGCCCGCTTGAATCAGGCAAAGGCATCCTTCGCTTGGACCACCCCCAGGACACGCAGCGGGAATGCCAGCTCGCCGCCGACGGGAAAACGTTGGTAATGGCCGCGGTCCCCCGTTTCAAGAAAGGGGATAACGCCTTCGTGCTCGAAGTACCCAAAGGCCGTTATGACGAAGAGTTCCGCGACCTGGCCCGCGTCCTGCGCGGACAGGCTTTCGGGTGGACCTCCGATCACGATATCGCCGTCCATGCGACCGCCTTGCGCACCGCCGGCCTGACTCCCTGATCCCTATCTCAGCACCTGGGCGGCGTAGGCCTGCATCAGCTTTGCCTGGGCTTCGTCGAGCTTGCCGTTCCACTTCGGCTCCGGCGCCTTCACGTCGTAGATCTTGCCGAAGAAGATGAGGGCGTTGAGATAGGTGCCGACGAATTCCGGATGGGAGTTGTCCTTGGCATGCAGACGAAGCGGCTTGGACGAAGCGTAATTCAGTTCCCAGGCATCCCCGCATGGAACGAAGGTCGCGTCGTTATCCTTCGCGACGACCCCGTACCACTTGCGCAGGCGCGTCTGCATCTCCTTGGGGTCCGCACCGACATCGGGCCCCTTCTTGCCGGCCGACCAGTAATCGGCATGACGCGCCCACGTCTCGTAGAAAAAGACCTTCGCCTGGGGGCTCTTGGCCCGGACGCGCTTGCAGAGCTCCGCCGCGCTTTCGAGAAACTCCCTGCGGACGGACTCGTCCGACTCGGCGATGGCCGGCTCCTGGCTCTGCCCCTGCAGGACGACCACATCCCAGGCTCCTTCGTCGATGAGCTTCATGCTGGGGGCGATGCCCAGTTGCTGCTTGAGCGTACGGCCTCCGGGCGTGGACGACTTCACCACGGGTACCGGACGTCCCGAGGCCTTCACGACCTCCAGGAAGACATCGGGGAGCTTATTGACGCCGGTGTAGCTGTTGCCGATGAAGAGGATACGCTGCGGGTCGCCGGCGAAGACGGCCAGCGTCGCGAACAGGAAGGCGGCCAACCATGACATCGGGGCGAATCTCATGGGAGATTCCTCTCACCATGGCCTGAGGCGGGCAAGCCGAACCCAAAGACGATTACTTCGCCTCGATACCCCAGACCTTCTCGAGGACCATTAGCATCCCGGGGTCCTTAGCCTGCAGTTCCGTCCGATCGAACGGCTCCATGTCGTTACGGTCGAAATAGGACTCGGTGCTCTCGGCGAAGTATTCCATCTGGTTCGTCATGGCATAGGCCTTGGAGGGCTTGTCGGCGAACTTCTCGCCTGTCCAACGCTTCACGGCGTCATATGCGCCCGACGCTTTCGCGCGCTGGTACGCGCCAAGGATGTCCGGATTCTGATACCCGCCCGGGACGACCTTGTCATGATAGGAATGCGCAAGCTCATGCAGGACGAAGACCGGCATGCGTCTGGTCTCGGGCTCGAACCGCTCAACGTTCGTGAACTCGACAGCCTTCGCCAAGGCGATCTCGCGGCCGGACTGTTTGATCCATTCCAAGCCGCCGTGATATTCCGCCGTGGTGCGGATCCCGGGATAAGGCAGCGTGAAGTTGAGCGGGACTTTCTTCAACTCAGTCACGGCTTTCGCCGGCACCAACCGGATGATTGTCGCAAGATGCTGATCGAGCAGGCCGACCGCCTTCTCGACCGCGGCAGCGTCCTTGGCGATCAGGCGTTCATCGATACGCAGCGTCCAGCCGCGGACCTCACGCACCTGACGGTCGCGTCCGGCCATCTGCACCGCGGCCTTGCCCAAGGCATCGCCGACCAGGAAATAGGT
>CANGRI010000006.1 GCA_947456525.1 Opitutia bacterium | reverse complement strand
TCCCTTGACCCACCCCCCGCCCTCCCTTTGATGCACCTTCTAGCTGGTAACAAAGGAGAGGTGGCAGAGTGGTCGATCGCGCTGCATTGGAAATGCAGTGTACCGCAAGGTACCGAGGGTTCGAATCCCTCCCTCTCCGCCAGCTGGACAATACGGTTCATTCCAGCCCCGGAGACAGGGCTTGGGACAAGGCTAGGCATGGCCGGAGACATGAGATGCCTGGCCACGACTCTAACAAAAACTCTGACAAGCCCCACCTGCGGAGAGGCGACAACCCTCAGGGATTTGACCTCAGGCTCCCTGCCTTGAACGGGACGCCGACCGCCTCAGCCTGACCGTCCTCCGGCTGATCGGCGCCAAGCGCGCCGGATTGACAGGTTGCAGTTATAGCAGTTAATGTCGAAGCCATGCACCCCACCACGATGGAACCTCCGAAGAACAAGCAAGCGCGCGCCGAACTCGGCCGAATCGCGGAAATGCGCGGCGGCAAACGCGGGCCGCTACGCCTGATGGACGCCTCCGGGCAGGCCATCCCCCTTCCGGGCGACCTCTGCCAACTGCTCATCCAGGTCGCCGGCGAACTACGGTCCGGCAACTCGGTGGTCATCCTCTCCGCAGAAGACGAGATGACCCCGCAGACGGCGGCGGATTTCCTGGGGATGTCCCGACAGTTCCTGATGCGGCTGCTGGACAAGGCCGAACTCCCCTTCCACAAGGTGGGCGCTCATCGCCGCATCCGGCGCAAAGACGTCGAGACCTATGCCCGCAAACGGGCCGCCCAACGTAGCGCCCGACTGGAGCGGCTGCGCGACAAGATCCAAGCCGCCGGGCTGGACGACTGAGGGATGCCGGCACGTCCGCCCATCGTGGTCCTCGACGCGTGCGTGCTGGCGAACCAGACGGTGGCGGACCTGCTACTCAGATTGGCCGAAGACCCGCCGCTCATCCTGCCGAGGTGGTCCGAGGAGATCCTGAGCGAGGTAAGACGGACCCATCGAAAGCTCGCCTGGCCTGACGCCTTGGCGGAAAGCTGGCAGGAGGACGTCACTGCGTGCTTTCCCGAAGCCGCTTTCTCCGCTCCGGCCAAGCTGATAGCCCGGCTTCGCAATCAAGCCAAAGACCGGCATGTCCTCGGGACCGCCATCGTCAGCGAAGCGGGGACCATCGTGACCTTCAACCTACGAGACTTTCCCACCCCTGCCCTCGCTCCTTGGGGCATCCAAGCTAAGCATCCGGACGCCTTCATCCTTGAGCTCATGCTAAGCCGACCCGTCGGCATGCTCGCAAAGGTCGGGCAAATGACCCAAAGACATGGTCCAGCGAAAACCTTGGAGAAACTCCGGCGCGATCTTCCGACCTTTGCTAACGCCTTGGGCCCGCGAATGAAGCGCTGACCCGCCCTCAGAGCGCGACGAGGAGGAAGGTCAGGATGAGTTTGGTCCGGAGGCGCAACTTGGACACGGCGACGGCGGTGATGAGGCCGATCGAAAGGTAACCGAACACGCGACCGGCCAGGAAGGCCCATCGGCCCTCCTGGTCCATCAAGGTCGCCATGATCCAGAAGCGGACCGGCAAGGCGCAGAGGACGACGATGAAATAACCGGCGATCTCCCGGCGGAGGTTCCGCTTGAAATCCGAGGGATGGCTATTGGGCATGCTCGTAGGGCTTCTCGGCGGGTACTATGACGGGGGCGATGACGGACTTCCACACGGCGTAGCCGGCGGGGAGCATATGGATGTCACCGGGGATGAAGCATTCGGCCTTGGGCTGGCCATCGGCGCCGATGAGCGGCTCGGTGATGTCGATGAACTTCATCCACGGCTGGGTCGCGCATTCCTTCGCGAGCAGATCATTGGTCTGCTTAAGGTCCGCGATCTTCTCGAAACGCTTACCGGGACTGGGCACGAGCCCGAGGACATAGAGTCGGGACTGCGGCAAGGCGGCATGCAGCTTGCGGTAGATCTTCTGGAAGTTCGCGAGGACGGTCTCGGGCTTGGTGCCGGCGTTGATGTCGTTGCTGCCTTCGTAGAGGATGACGGCCCGCGGCTTGAAGGGGATGGCAAGGTTGTCGATGAACAGGTCCGCGGCCTGGGTCATGCGACTGCCACCGACGCCGTAATTATGGACGGTCAGCGGCGCGAGGTCCTCCTGCACGCTCTTCCAATTCTGCATATGCGAACTGCCGATGCAGATGACCGCGCCGGGCGCGGGCGGTTCCTTCTGCGCCCCGGCCAGGATTTTCTGGTAGAGGGCGAGGACCTTCGAAGAGGAGGACTTGTCCGTCAGGACCTCGTCGGCCGCCAGCGCGGAAGAAACAGACAGGCCGAGGGTGATGAGCAGACGGAGGAGCATGAAGGCTTACTTGGCGGCGTCCTTGGCGGACTTTTTCTTCTTCTTTTTCTCCTCCTTGTTGCCGCTGCGTCCGGAGCCGTCGCCGACCTCGTCCTTGGCCCCCGACGCCGGATCCAATCCGGTCAAGGCCGCGGCGAGACGCTGGCGGGCCGCGATGGCGGCTTCGTCCTTGGTGTCGGCCGCGACGGCCACCTCCTTGAACGGCGCGTCCTTCATGTCATAAAGCGTGCCCGACTGGTCGAGCTTCCAACCGGCTTCACGGACGTAATAATTATTGCTCAGCTGGCAGTAGGCCCAGGCGCGCGGGGACTTCGTATCGCCCTTGAACTGCGACACGAGGCTGCGTCCGTCGATCACGCGGCCGGCCGGCAACGGTGCGCCGGCGACTTCGGCGAAGGTGGGCAGGAGGTCGCTGGCGTCGGCGACGTTGGGGTTCACCTTGCCGACCGGCGAGACGCCGGGCCAGGTGGCGAAGAACGGCACGAGGCCGCCGCCTTCCTTCATCGAACCCTTCTCGCCTTCGAGCCGCTTGCCGGCGATGGTCGCGACCGGCGCATGCGCCTTGGCCGTGCCGTTATCGCCCATGAACACGATGAGGGTGTTGTCCCGCAGCTTGAGGCGGTCGAGTTCGACCATCAGCTTGCCGACGAGCTTGTCCATGTAGTTGATGTTATCGGTATAGTGGCGGGCCAGACGCGTGGCGGCGTCCTCGCCGGCGGGAGCAGGCAGGCTGTCCGGCGTCGGCAGGATCTCGCCATGCACATGGGACATGGAGTAATAGAGGAAGAAAGGTCCGTCCTTATGGGCTTCGAGCCAGGCGGTCGCGTCCTTGTGCATGAGGTCGGGGATATATTCGCCGTCCTTCACCGGGATGACCTTGCCGTCGATCACGTAGCTGTCGGGATCGCCGCGCACCTTGCCGTCCTCGGTCATCGTCTTCACGGCCTTGCCGTTCCAATACATGCCGCTTCCCTTGAAGTGGAAATCGTGCTCGAAGCCCCATTCGGCCGGACTGCCGGAAGGCGAAAGCTGCCCCCACTTGCCGATGAGGGCGGTGGCGTAGCCCGCCTTCTTCAGGACCGTCGGGATCATCTGCTCGGCCTTGTCGCCCGAACGCACCAAGGACTTGCAGGCGTCTTGGCTGACGGCGCCCGTGCGGAACGCATAACGACCGGTCAGGATCAGCGAACGGGACGGGCCGCAGAGCGGAGCGGTATAGAAGTGCGTGAAGCGGACGCCGCTGTTCGCCAGCGCATCGATGTTCGGCGTCTTGTACTTATCGGCGCCATTGCAGCCGAGCTCGGCGAAGCCAAGGTCGTCGGCCAGGATGTAGACGATGTTCGGCTTGGCGTTCGTCGCGCCGAAAACGGGGTTCAGGCAGAACGCGAAGAGAAAGGCCAAGACAGCCAGGGGGCGGGGGGGCATGGGGATATGCCTATCCAACCCCCCTGCCGGGGTAAAGTTTCCACTGCGATTCCGGGATTCCCTCCCCCGAAGGACTCCCTAGGTTGGGCGGATGCGCCCCCTGCCCCTCGCCTTCGCCCTGAGCACCCTTCTCTGCGTTTCCCAAGCCTTGGCCGCGGACGTCAAGGTGACCCCCAACGAAGCCGTCGACGTCATCCAGGACGGCAAGACGGTGGCTCGGTTCATGACGGCCCACGACGTCAGCACCCCGGCCAAGCGTCTGGAGACCTATAAACCTTACCTCCACGTCTTCGACGCCAGCGGCGCCCTTCGCCTGACCAAGGGCCCGGGCTTCGAGTACACGCACCACCGAGGCATCATGGTCGGCTTCATGAAGATCACGGTCGACGGCAAGACCTACGACCGCTGGCACATGGTGAAGGGCGACCAGGTCGTCACGGCCATCAACCCGACCGCCGACGGCTTCGTGGCCTCGATCGACTGGCAAGGCGCCACCGCCCAGGAAAAGCCGATCCTCACCGAAGAACGCGCCTTCAAGTTCTCCAAGCCGGCCGCGCCCTTCTACTTCGGCATCGAACTGACGACGGCGCTGAAGCCCGACCATGGCGAAGCCAAGATCGACGGCGACCCCGAGCACGCCGGCGCCCAGTTCCGCCCGTCCGAGAAGATCGAAGGCGCGAAGACGACCTACGTCTACCCGGGCAAGGACGTGCTCATCCACAAGGTGCGCGACCTCACCTGGGTCGCCGAGGTCTTCACGATCGAGGGCAAGGCCTTCACCGCGCTGCTGCTGAACCATCCGTCCAACCCGAAGGACACGGCCTTCTCCGCCTATCGCGACTATGGCCGCTTCGGCGCCTTCCCCAAGGGCGTCGCGACGCCGGAAGCCCCCTTCAAACTGCATTACAAGTGGCTGCTCGCCGAAGGCGATGTCCGCGACGCCGCCCTCTTCCAGCAGGCTTACAACGCCTTCGCCGGCACGAACGAACCGACGCCGGCCGTGACGGTCATGCTCGCCGAACAGCCTAAGCCCAAGGCACCGGCGAAGAAGTAAGCCCGTCGCCATCAGGCGGAGGATCGTACTCGTCTCCGCAGAAACACCGCAGGCTCGCGAAGGTTGCGGAATCGTGACGCCGCGGGATGAATTAAATCCCTGTTTATCTTTGGAAACAGCGGGCGATTCCTCACGATGATAGAAGATGCGCATCATCCTCCCCATGCTTTGGAGCTGCCTGTTGGCCGCCGCCGAACCCGTCGTCAAGGCGCCCGCTTCGCCACCCCCCGGCTCCGGACTCCTCGAAGGCATCGCCGAAGCCGCGAAAACGGCGGACGAGGCCCTCGACGGTGGTTCGACCATCGGCCTGATCCCGGTCGGCAGCCCGGCCGCCCAGAAGGTGCTCACCCAATATTTCCAAGGCTTCTTCCGTGACAGCGCGGTCAGCTATCCGAACAAGATTCCGCCCTCGGCCGAAAAGGCCATCGCCCGGATTGGCGAACTCAAGGACAGCGGAGCCACTCATGTGGTGGCGCTCTACCATGAAAGCGGCGATGAGAGCGAATTCGTGCGCTTGATCGCCATCGGCAACTTCTCGACGACCGCGCTCGCCAAGCTCGAAGCCGCCGGCCTCGGCCATCGTGGACCGGAAGGCTCATTCGAGATCCTCGCCTTCAAGGACGCCAAGCAGCTTCCGGCGACATCCTCGCTCCCCGCCCTCCCCTTAGCCAGGCTCGCCTTGATGGCGGGCCAGCTGGCGAAAGAAAACGACTGCGCGGTCGACATCATCCCGCTCCGACGGAACGACGCGATCAGCGCCTACAACGAAGCCCTGATGGAAGCCTTCGCCGAAGATGGCCAGGCCCCGGGCACCGCCACGGTGCCGCGCAGGGCCGGCCAGCTGGGGGCCAGTTTCCCGCAGCTCATCAGCCTGGGCGCCAGCCATGCGATGGTGATCGCCTTCCAGAACGCCAAGGGAGCCGACATCGTCCTGGTGCTCGCCAAGGGTGCGTTCACGCCGGAAAATCAGGCCAAGGCCAAGGCCGAACTCGGCGCACGCAACGCCTCGGACAACACGGTCACGCTTGCCCGCTTCGTGGACGGAGAAGAGCGTGGCACCAGCGAGTCGGGAGAGAAAAAGACCGAGAAACGCTTCAAGAAATAAACCTATGTCCAAGACACCCGAAGACATCGCCTGGCTGCCGGCGCCGGAGGACAAGAACTACCCGGCGGCGCTTTCCTACCTTTCCCTGCTCTACCCCGAGAAGGATGCCGCAGCGCTCGTCGCCAAACTCCGCAAGGCGAAGGTCACGCAGTTCAAGGCCAAGGACATCTTCCGCGCCTCGCAGCTCTCCCTGCTGGGCGTCAGCAACTCGCACGTGAAGAAGGACCAGAAGAAGATCCGCAAGGGCATCCACCTGTCGCCGCTCCTCCTCGTCCGCAGCCCGCAGCACGGCAAGGTCGTCATCGCCGACGGCTACCATCGCCTCTGCGCCGTCTACCAGCACCACGAGGACATCTGGATCCGCTGCAAGATCGTCTGAGCCGCCCCGGAGGCGTCACTTCTGCTTCTTGGTCTTCTTGGCCTTCTTGACGCCGGGATCCCGGCTGCAGGACATGTCATCCTCGACCTCGAACTTGCCCGCCGCACGCAGGGTGCTCACCCACGGCGGCCCGACGTCCTCCGGCTTCAAGGGATGCAGCTCGCCCATCTCGCGCTTCTCGGTCCAGCCGGACGGAAGTCCCTCGAACTTGAAACCGGAGCTCGGCGCGCCCTTTGATTTGGCCCCCAGGACGACGTTGCCCGTGAACCGATTCGGGGCCGATTTCGAGGCCAAGGAGGCGAACTGCGACTCAGGGGCGACGACCTCGACGGACAGGCCGCCCTTGGGACGCACGAAACGATTGCCGCTGATGTCGCAATCGGACGGCAACAGCACCATCTGCTCCTGCGGCCAGTGCTTCTTGTAATCCGAACCCAGCTCGAGGTCGGGGCCGTCGCAGGCCACCACGGTGTTGCCGGAGAGCGTGAGCTTCTTGGACTGAGGATAGGCCGTGACGATACCGAGCGCGTTCTTGGCCGTCTTGGCGTTGTTCTTCTCGTGCGGGGAATAGTCGGGCGTGAGCGCGTAGCCGGTGAACTCGCCAGCGGAAACCCGGATTCCGTAATCGCAGCCGGAGACGTAGTTCCCTTGCACGACATGGTTCGAGCCCGACATCCGCAGCCCATGCGCGCCGGCGACGCCTTCGCCGAGGACGATGTTGTTCTTCACGGTGTTGTTGGCGCCGCGGCGGATGTTGATGCCGCCGCGCGTGGCCCGCACGGTGTTGCCGATGACCTGGTTGAAGTTGGACTTGAGGGAGATGATCTCCGTGCCTTCGCCGTCGGCGTGGTCGAACAGGTTGCCCTGGATCATGAAGTAGGCGCCTTCGGCGGTCTTCTCGTCGAACTTGCCCGAACCCCACACGCGGATGTCTTCGCGGCCGTTGCCGACGTCGTAGGGGATGTTCTTGAAATAGCACCCGACCACGGAGTTGTACTGGGCGTTCTCGAGGCCGTTGCCGATAAGGGGCTCGAGGTTGTTCTTCCCCTTGAAGTAGCAGCGCTCGACGGAGTTGTGGCTCCCGTTGAAGAAAACCCAGTAGTAAGCGGTCTCGAAGCCGGCGGGATTGTAATCGACGATCGCGGTGTTGCGGACAACGCCGTGATGCGAATTGAAGGTGATCACCGAACGCTCCGCTCCGCCCGCGGCGATGGCGCCGTTGAGCAGGTAAAGTCCGTCGATCGTCACGTAGGCGCCGCTGATATCGATCTCCGAGGACCCGCCAAGGATGGCTTCGCCCGGCACGGCGGCGACCACCTGGATCGGCCGGCCCTGCGTGCCGTTATGGGTGATGCGCAGCTTGACGTCGTCATATTTTCCAGAAGCCAGCCGGATGACGTCGCCGCCGACCGCGGAGGAGGCGGCCGCCTTGAGCTCGGCGGCGTTCTTGACCGAGATGTCGCGGGCCGGCACGGACAAGGTCAGCACCATGACCACCAGCCAGGAATATAAGGGACGCATCGTCACGCCCATCTAACCCCTCTTGACCGGAAGAGTCGCACGCAATCCGGCGGTCAGCGCCTGGGTTCGGCCTTGGGATCCCAGCCGCCGCCGATGGCTTTCACCAAGGCGACGGTGGAGTTGAGGCGCAGGTTCTGAAGCTGGGCGGCGGACAGCTCGGCGGAAAGCAGCGTACGCTGGGCGTCCATGAGCTGGTAATAAGGGGTCAGACCGCTGCGGTACTGCATCTCCACGAGCCGGGCGGTCTCGCGGGCCGAAGCCACCATCCGGGCCTGGGATTCGGCCGTGGCGACGCGGTTGCCGAGGTCGTTGAGGATATCCTCGGTCTCGCGGAAGGCGTTGAGCACCGCCGCGCGATAATTGGCCAAGGCCTCGGCGTAACGCTGCTTGGCGCCTTCGAGCGAGGCGTCGAGTTTGCCACCTTGGAAGAGCGGGAGGTGCAGGCTCGGCCCGGCGGACCATACCCGGCTCTGCCAATCGACCACCTTCGAGGCGTCGATGGTGGAGAAGCCGGCGGAACCCGTCAGCGTGAGGCGCGGATAATAGTCCGCCTTGGCCTGTCCGACATCGGCATTGGCGGCGATGAGGCGATGCTCCGCCGCGGCGACGTCAGGGCGACGGCCCAGCAGTTCCGAAGGCAGCCCGGCGGGAACGACGGGCACGACGGTGGTGAGCGGCTTGGCGGGGATCGAAAGTTCCGAAGGGGCGCGGCCGGTGAGGACGGCCAGGGCGTGCTCCACGTTGACGCGTTGGCGGCGGACTTCATTGAGCTGTCCGGTCGTGGCCTCGACCTGTGTCTTGGCCTGCAGGAGGTCGGTCTGCGGGACGAGGCCGGCCTTCACCTGCTTGCCGACGAGTTCGACCTGGTGCTGATACAGTTCGAGGCTCTTGGCCAGCATCGCGGCCTGGGTGTCGAGGCCGCGGAGGTTGAAGTAGTCCTGGGCGACGTTGGCCTCGACGGTCTGCATCACGACCGCGAACTCGCTCGCGGAAAGCTTCACCGACTCGTTGGCCGATTCGCTCAGGCGACGGACGCGTCCCCAGACATCGACCTCGTAGCTCAGCTCCAGCGGGACGGAGTAGGACGTCTGCGTACGGCTGGCCGAACCGGAAGTGTCCGAGGTGCGATTGCGCGTCAGCGAAGGATCGGCGCTGAGCGATGGCCAGAAACCGGCCGAAGCTGCGTCGCTGAGGGCCTTGGCCTGCCCCACCCGCGCGAAGGCCGCGCCGAGGTCGAGATTGGCCTTGAGGGCATCGGCTTCCAAGGCGTCGAGTTCGGCATCGCCGAAGACGGACCACCAATTGGCGCCCAAGGCCGGCGAACCCTGATAGGGGCCGGTCAGCTCGCGGAAGGCGGGCGAGACAGGCACCTCGGGGCGGACATAATCGGGTCCGACCGCGCAGGCGGAAAGGCCGAGCAGCGCCACGACGCCGAGGAGGCGCGCAGGAGAATCGGCAAGGAAGGGCTTCATGGCGGCTGAGGAAAGGAAGTTCATGGGGCGGGGGTTGGCAACGTCGCAACAGCGGCCCGGCGACGCAGGGTCCACTGGCGAAGACGGTCGAAATAGAGGTACACGACGGGCGTCGTATAAAGAGTCAGCAACTGGCTCACCAGCAGGCCGCCGACGATGGCGATGCCCAACGGGCGACGCAGTTCGGACCCTTCCCCGAAGCCGATCGCCAAGGGCAAGGCCCCGAAGAGCGCCGCCAAGGTGGTCATCATGATTGGGCGGAAACGCAGCTGGCAGGCCTCGAAGATGGCCTGCCCGGCCGGGATTCCCCGCGTACGCTCCGCTTCGATCGCGAAGTCGATCATCATGATCGCGTTCTTCTTCACGATGCCGATGAGGAGCAGCACGCCGATCAGGGCGATGATGCTGAACTCCATGCCCATCACCATGAGCGCGATCAGGGCACCGATGCCGGCCGAGGGCAACGTCGACAGGATCGTGATCGGATGGACGTAGCTCTCGTAGAGGATGCCGAGGATGACGTACATCGCCAGGATCGCCCCGAGGATGAGGTAGGGCTGGTTGTTCAGGGACTCCTGGAACATCTTCGCCGTGCCCTGGAAGCCGCCCTGCACCGCCGTGGGCACGCCGATCTCGCCCATCGCCCGCCGGATCGCGACGTCGGCGTCGTTGAGCATGAAGCCGGGGGCGAGGTTGAACGAGATCGTGGTGGCGACGAATTGCGACTGATGGTTCACGCTCAGCGGCGCGTTCGCCGGCTCATAGCGGGCGAAGGTCGTGAGCGGCACGCGCTTGCCGGCCGACGTCACCACGAAGATGTCGCGCAATGATTCGGGGTTCAGCGTCCGGGCCGAGTTGACCTCCATGATCACGCGGTACTGGTTCAGAGACTTGAAGAGGAGCGAGATGGATTCCTGACCGAAGGCGTCATACAGGGTGCGGTTCGCGACATCGACGCTGACGCCGAGGGCGGCCATCTTGTCCCGGTCGTAGGTGACGTACGTCTGCAAGCCGCGGTTCTGGGAGTCCGTGCTGACATCCGTCAGCTCGGGCAGGCCCGCCATCGCGGCCTGCACCTTGGGCACCCAGGCGTTGAGGAGGTTCAGGTCGTCGGACTGCAGCGTGAACTGGTAGGTCGAAGGGCTGGAGCGGCCGCCGATGCGGATATCCTGGCCGGACTGGAGAATCAGGCGGGCGCCGGTGACGCGCGCGGTCTTGATGCGGAGCCGGGCGATGATCTGCTCGGCGGACTCGTCGCGCTCGGCCAACGGCTTGAGCAGGACGTAGAGACGGGCGGAATTGATGGGACCGCCCCGACCCCCGCCGATGGAGGCGCTGATCGCCGTGACATTGGGCTCGGCCTGGACAATCTCGGCGATCCGGAGCATCTTGTCGTCCATCTCCCGGAACGAGATGCTCTGGTCGGCGTCGATGTTGCCCATCAGGAAGCCGGTGTCCTGCTGAGGGAAGAAGCCCTTGGGGATGTTCAGGTACAGGACGACGTTCAGGGCGACGGTCGCGACCAGCGCGCCGAGCACCACGAACCCGTGGTCGAGCACCCAGCGCAGCGACCGGCGGTAGCCGGCCAGGAGCCAGCCGAAGAAGCGGTCCACGTAGCCCGGCTTGAGGTCGGCGACGTGCTTCCGCAGGAGCCGCGAGCACATCATCGGGGTCGTGCTGAGCGAGATCACCAGCGAGACCGCGATCGCGACCGAGAGCGTGATGGCGAACTCGCGGAACAGGCGCCCCACGAGCCCGCCCATGAGCAGGATCGGGATGAAGACGGCCACCAACGAGATGCTGATGGAGATGACGGTGAAACCGACCTCCTTGGCGCCCTGCAAGGCCGCCTCACGACGCGGCATGCCGGCCTCCATGTGGCGCGAGATGTTCTCCAGCACCACGATGGCGTCATCCACCACGAAGCCCGTCGCGACGGTCAGGGCCATCAGCGTCAGGTTGTTCACCGAGAAGCCGGCCAAGGCCATCACCCCGAAGGTGCCCAGGATCGAGACGGGCACGACGACCGCGGGGATCAGCGTGACGCGGATGTCGCGGAGGAAGAGGAAGACGACCAACGTCACGAGGACGACCGAGAGGATGAGCGAACGCTCCACCTCGTGCAGCGAGCTGCGGATCGTCACCGAACGGTCGATCGCCGCGGACATCTCCATTCCCTTGGGCATGAGCGCCTGCAACGCCGGGATCTGGGCCTTGATGCGGTCGACGGTCTCGATGATGTTCGCCCCGGGCTGGCGGGTGACGACGATGATGATGGCGGGTTTGCCGTTCATGATGCCGGCGTTGCGGACGTCCTCCACGGAGTCCGTGACGCTGGCCACGTCCGAGATCATGACCGGGGTGCCGCCGCGGTAGGTGACGACGAGCGGGAGGTAGTCTTCGGCCTTCAGGGCCTGGTCGTTCGCGACGACCTGCCAGCGGGACGAACCCGCCTCGACGAAGCCCTTGGGCGTATTGACGTTGGTCGCCGCAATGGTCTTGCGCACGTCCTCGAGCGAGACGCCATAGGCGCCCAGCTGGGCCGGATTTACGTTCACGCGCACGGCCGGCAAGGCGCCGCCGCCGACGCTGACGTCCCCCACCCCTTCGATCTGCGCGATCTTCTGCGCCAGCAAGGTCGTCGCGACGTCGTAGATCTGCGGGCGCGTATAGTTCTCGGAGGTGATCGCCAGCAGCATGATCGGCGAGTCCGCCGGGTTCAGCTTGCGATAGGAGGGGTTGTTGGTGAGCGCCGAGGGCAGCATCGAACGCGAGGCGCTGATCGCCGACTGCACTTCGCGGGCCGCTCCGTTGATGTCACGCGATAGGTCGAACTGCAGGATCACCGACGTGTTGCCGCGCGTGCTGCTCGAGGTGATCTCGGTCACGCCCGCGATGCGGCCCAAGGCGCGCTCCAAGGGGGTCGCGACCGTCGCGGCCATGGTCTCGGGGCTGGCGCCAGGCATGGAGGCCGAGACGGCGATCGTCGGGAAGTCCACCTGCGGCAAAGGCGAGACCGGCAGGATCCGGAAGGCGGCCAGGCCCGACAAGGCCACGGCGATCGTCAGCAACGTGGTCGCGACGGGCCGGCGGATGAAGAACGCGGACAGGTTCACGGCTGGGCGGCGGGCGGCGCCGCGGCCTGCCCGACGGCCGAGCGACGGCGGTTGAGGCGATCAAACCAGAGATAGATGACCGGCGTGGTGAACAAGGTCAGCACCTGGCTGACGATCAGGCCGCCGACCATGGTGATGCCCAGGGGCTGGCGCATCTCGGAGCCCATGCCGGAACCCAGCATGAGCGGCAAGGCGCCCAGCAAGGCCGCCATGGTGGTCATGAGGATCGGGCGGAAACGCAGGAGGCAGGCCTGATAGATCGCCTCCTCGGGCGCAAGGCCCTGCGTGCGCTCCGCGTCCAAGGCGAAGTCGACCATCATGATGGCGTTCTTCTTCACGATGCCGATGAGCAGGATGATCCCGATGATGCCGATGACATCCAGGTCGGTGCGGGAAAGGATCAGGGCCAGCAACGCGCCCACGCCGGCCGACGGAAGCGTCGAGAGGATCGTGACGGGGTGGATGAAGCTCTCGTACAGGACGCCGAGGACGATGTACATGACCACGATGGCCGCCAGGATCAGCCAGAGCTCGTTCTTCAGCGCGACCTCGAAGGCCGCCGCGGCGCCCTGGAAGGTGGTGACGATCGACTCGGGCATGCTGAGGTCCTTCTCGGCCTTCTTGATGGCCTTCACGGCGTCGCCCAGCGCGGCGCCTTCGGCGAGATTGAAGGAGATGCGGGCGCACGGGAACTGGCCCACGCGGGTGATCGAAAGCTGGGCGGGCTGCTCGGTGAACTTGGCGAGGTTGGCGAGCGGCACCTGCGCGCCCGCGGGCGTCGAGACGTAGAGCCGCGAGAGCGACGTCACGCCTTCCCGGAACTCGGGCTTCACCTCGAGGATCACGCGGTACTGGTTCGACTGGGTGAAGATCGTCGAGACGATGCGCTGGCCCAAGGCGTCGTAGAGCACCGCGTCGATGTCGGCGACGCTGATGCCATAGCGGCCCGCGGCGGCGCGGTCGATCTCGACGTACACCTGGCGGCCGTTGGTCTGCAGGTCGGTGGCGACGTCCTTCACCTTCGGCAAGGCCTTGATCTTCTCCATCAGCGGAGGCACCCAGGTGGTAAGGTCGTCCGGACGCGGGCTCTGCAGCAGGAACTGGTACTGGGTACGGCTGACGGTGGTGTCGACGGTCATGTCCTGCACCGGCTGCAGGTAGAGCGTCACGCCGTCGAGGGCGGCGACGCGGGCCTGGAGCCGGGCGGCGATCTCCGGAGCGCGGGCCTTGCGCTGGCTCAAAGGGCGCAGGTTGATGACGATGCGGCCGGAATTGACCGTGGCGTTGATGCCGTCGACGCCGATGAACGAGGCGAGGCTTTCCACGTCGGGGTCGGCGAGCACGGCGTCGGCGACCTGCTGCTGCTTCGCGCCCATGGCGGCGAAAGAGATGTCCTGACGGGCTTCGGTGACACCTTGGATGACGCCGGTATCCTGCGTGGGGAAGAAGCCCTTGGGGATGAAGACGTAGAGCAAGCCGGTCAGGACGAGCGTGCCGACGGCCACCCAGAGCGTGGCGCGCTGCCGGGCCAGCACCCAGCGCAGGGCGAGGCCGTAGCGGCGGATGACTTCGTCGAAGAAGCGTCCCAAGGCCTTGCTCCAGCGGCTCTCCTCGGCCTCCGGCGCGTGCTTGAGCATGCGGCTGCACATCATCGGGGTGAGCGTCAGCGAGATCACCGCCGAGATGAGGATCGAGACCGCCAGGGTGATGGCGAACTCGCGGAACAGACGGCCCACGACGTCGGCCATGAACAGGAGCGGGATGAGCACCGCGATCAGCGAGAAGGTCAGGGAGATGATCGTGAAGCCGATGTCAGCCGAGCCCTTGAGCGAAGCCTCCATGGGAGAGTCGCCCTGCTCGATGTAGCGGGAGATGTTCTCGATCATCACGATGGCGTCGTCGACGACGAAGCCCGTCGCGATGGTCAGCGCCATCAGGGTGAGGTTGTTGATGGAGAAATCGCAGAGGTAGATGACCGCGAAGGTGCCGATCAGCGAGAGCGGCACGGTGATGCCCGGGATGACGGTGGCCGGCACGCTGCGCAGGAAGACGAAGATGACCGCGACGACCAGGAAGACGGAAAGCAGGAGCTCGACCTGCACGTCCTCGACGGAGGCGCGGATGGTGATGGTCCGGTCCGTGAGCACCGCGACCTTGACGGCGCCGGGGATGGACCCCTGCAGCTGCGGGAGGATCTCCTTGATGCGGTCGACGACGGCGATGACGTTCGCGCCCGGCTGGCGTTGGATGTTCAGGATGACGCCGGGCGTCTGGCCGCCGGGATTATGACCCGCCCACGCGGAAAGATAGACGTTCTCGGCCCCGTCGGACGTATCGGCTACGTCGCTCAGCCGGATCGGCGCCCCGTTGCGGTAGGCGAGGATGACCTTGTCGTAATCGGCGGGCGACTTGAGCTGGTCGTTGGCGTCGATGGTCGACGATTGCTTCAGGCCGTCGAAGCCGCCCTTGGCGCTGTTGGCGTTGGCGCCGACCAGGGCGAGGCGCACGGCCTCGAGGTTGAGGCCATAGGAGGCGAGCGCGGTCGGGTTGACCTTCACGCGCACGGCGGGACGCTGGCCGCCGGCGATGCTGACCATGCCGACGCCGGAGACCTGCGAGATCTTCTGCGCGAGGCGCGTGTCGACGAGGTCGGCGATCTTCGGCAGGGGCAGCGACTCCGACGTGACGGCGAGCGTCATGATGGGGGCGTCGGCGGGGTTCACCTTGCTGTAGACGGGCGGCGAAGGCAGGCCGGGCGGAAGATAGGAACCTGCCTCGTTGATGGCCGCCTGCACCTGCTGTTCGGCGACGTCGAGCGAGATGGCCAGGTCGAACTGCAACGTGATCGAGGTCGAGCCCGCCGAGCTCGTCGAGGTCATCTGCGTCAGGCCGGGCATCTGGCCCAGCTTGCGCTCGAGCGGAGCGGTGACGGAGGTGATCATCACCTCGGGGCTGGCGCCGGGATAGGCGGCGGTGACCTGGATCGTCGGGTAGTCGACTTCCGGCAGCGCGGCGACGGAGAGCGCCCGGTAACCGAGGATGCCGCACAGCATCAGCGCCACCATCAGCAGCGTGGTGGCGACGGGCCTCTCGATGAACGGACGGGAGATGTTCATGTCCCGGCCTTACTTCTGCGGCTTGGCTTCGGGAGAGGCGGGCGGGCCCTTGCGGCGTCCGCTGACGGCCACCTTGGAGCCGCTCTGCAGACGGTCGAGGCCGTCGGCGGCGATGACCTCGCCGGCGGCGACGCCTTCGAGGATCTCGGTGTTCAGTCCGTCGACGGCGCCGGTCCGGACGGTCCGGCGCGTGACGGTGTCGTCAGGATTCACGACGAAGACGAAACGGTCCTTGTCGCTGATCTGGACCGCGGCGGTCGGCGCGAGCAGGACGCCCTTGCGGTTCTCGACGGTCAGGCGGACGTTCACGAACTGGTTCGGGAAAAGGCGGCGGTCGCCGTTGGCGAACTGGGCGCGCAGGCGGAGGGTGCCGGTGCTGGCGTCGATCTGATTGTCGAGGGCCGAAAGGTCGCCCGTCGCGAGCACCTGCTTGCCGTCGCGGTCGAAGGCCTCGACGCGCAGCACGGAACCCCGGCTGACGGCGTATTGCACGGCGGGGATGTCGCCCTCCGGCACGCCGAACACGACGGAGATGGGCTGCAGCTGGGTGATGACGACGAGCCCGGCCGGATCGTTCTGGGAGACGACGTTGCCGGCGTCCACGGCGCGGAGGCCGACGGAGCCGCCGATGGGCGCGGTGACATGGCAATAACCGAGCTGCAGGCGCGCGTTGGCGACGGTACCTTCGTCGGCCTTGACGGTGCCTTCGAGCTGGGCGACGAGGGCGGTCGCGGAATCAAGCTGCTGGCGCGTCACGGCCTCGGCGGCGTCCTGGTAGCGCCGGAGGTCGAGCTTCGCGTTGGCCAAGGCGGCGCGGTCACGGGCGAGCTGCCCCTCGGCCTGCTGGAGCTGCACCTCGAAGGGGCGGGGGTCGATCTCGGCCAGAGGATCGCCGGCCTTGACGGCCTGTCCTTCGGTGAAGCGGACTTCCATGAGCTGCCCCTCGACGCGCGGACGGACAGTGACGGTGTTCAAGGCCTTCACGAGGCCAAGGGCCGAGACGCGGATCTCGAGGTCGCCGGGCGCCACGGTCGCGGTGCTGATGGAAGTAGGCAGGATCAGACGGCCCTTCCCTCCCTTGCCATTGACGGGGGGCGCACCGGCCGGCTTGGGGGCGTCCGCGGACTGGCCGAAAACGGCGGAAACCAGACCGGTCACGGCCAGCGAGGCGAAGAGGAAAAGACGGAGACGGGGCATGGAGAAAGGCTGATGAGGTGACCCCACCGGAACCTCATGGTTCCAGCCGGAAACGGGGGCTTGGACACTGCGTCCCCGGGTCCTGCCTGTCAAAGCATGAACCTAGGGCTAAAGTGACATTATGAGCCTAAAAATAGGCCGTTCAGGTCAACTCCCGACGGCGGCACGGACCCGCCCGACGGCGGCGGTCTGACGCTCGCGGAGGACGGCCTGGGCCTTGGCGACCTTGGCTTTGGCGGCAGCCGGATCCTTGGCCATGGCGAGCACGGCCGGGACGATGCCCGCGAGCTGCGTTTCGTCGTCCAGATCGAACAGCCAATCATGCAGGCCAATGTCCTTCCACATGTTGCCCTTGGAGGTCTGCTCGGCCCAGCGGCACACGATGGCGGGGACGCCGTTGCCGACGCACATGATGGGCGAGTGCATCTCGTTGCCGAAGAGGCCGGCGCTCCGGACGTAGACGCTCAAAGCCTCGTCGGTCAGCCAGTAATCCTGACGCCAGACGACGCGGTCCTTGATATCGTCGGGCAGCGGGTCGAAAAGGACCTCCTTACCCAGAGCCATCTGGGTGCGGTCCTCGGGGCAGATGAGCACCTTGAGATCGGTCTGCTTCAGGACCGCGACGATCGCGGCGCGCAGCTGGGCATGGTCGTGCTCCTTCATCTCGTCGTTGCGCTTCTGCTTAGCCGGGTCGAACGCGCGCTCCTTGTGAATCGTCCAATAAGGCGTGTTACGATAACGCGGAATGCAGCAGAGGAACTTGCCGCGCTCGAGGCCCCAGCCATGCAGGAAGGCCTCGGCTTTCTCGTCGGCTCGGAGGTCGGTCGCGAACGCGCCGTCCGGGCCGAACTCCATCACCGGGCACTTAACGCCGGCGGCCTTGGCGGCCTCCAGCGAGACCGAGTCGCGGAAATAGACGAACCGAGCGCCGTCGAGGATTTCCGCCGTCGCGGGCGAAGGCTTGCCCTGGGTGATGCCGAACACGCCGTACGGCTTCGGGCCCTGCTTACGCCAGAGAGCGAGCTGTTTCTCACCCACGAGCGAAGGCCCGGAGCCATGCAGGAGGAAATCGTGCTCGGCGTAGAGTTTCGCGACGTCGGTCTTGGTCTCGACGATCTTCAGCTTCGGAAAACGCGCCAGCAGCATCTCCTTCACGCCGTTGTCGACGCTGCTAGGCCAGAGCGTGACCATGGCTTCGGGGAAATGCTTCTCCAGCAGCGCGAGCACGCCTGGCGTGTGCGCGATGTCGCCGATGTTCACCGTCTGCCACGAAGAACGCAGCACGATACGCGGAACGCGCCTACCTTCGGCCGCTCCGAGCGAAGCCGCGACGGCGGCGACCAAGGCTGATTCCAGGAAACGGCGGCGGGAGAGCATGGCTTAGGGGCAGGGGTAGGGATAGGGGTAGGGGTAGGTTGAGTCAAACTACCCTTCCCTGCCGGAACAAGACAGTGAGCAAAGGGAGACCGGAAACCGGGAAGAGTCCTGCGGTATATCGGGTAGGGTTGAGCGCCCCGCTCAACCGCGGCTGACCGAGCCGGTCAGCCCTACCTAATAACGCCCCAGCCAATCATCCGGTCTCCGGTTTCCCTTTGAGCCGATAAAACAAGCAAGGACAGCACGTGGTGCTGTCCCTACCAAAATTACCTACCCCAAGCCCTAACCCTATCGGTTAATTCTTCTGCGCCACCACGTGCTTCGGGAGCATCGAGAAATACTGCTCCTGCGCGGCCTTTACCTTCGCCTTCATGGGTTCGACTTGCGGCGTGAGTTCGGCGTAGGACTTGGCGATCTCTTCCAGGTTCTTGTCTCGCTGCGGGATATCCTTCTCGGCGGTGAGGATGGCCTTCTCGGCCTTGGCCTTCTCGCTCTTGGCGAGCTCGAGGTTCTTCGCGGCGGATTCGACCAGCAGGCGCTTCGCTTCGACAGGCTTACCGGCTTCGGCGAGCTGAGCGCGGACGGCGACAAGGGATTTCTCCAAGGCGGGCAGCCCGTCCTTGGCCTTCTGCAGGGCGGCCTGCAAGGCGGGCAGCTTGGCGGCGTACTCCTTCTCGGCGGCGACGCCGGGGGCGCCCAGCTTCTCGCGTTCGACGATGAGCGCCGAACGCTCCTTGGTGATCGCGGCGACGGCCAGGCCGGCCGGCGCGACGGCCTTATCGGCCGCGACCTGCGCGGCGACCAGCGCCTGCTCGGCGGACTTGGCGGCGACGAGAGCTTTGTCCGCTTCGCCCTGCCCCGTGTGGGCCTTGGCAAGCGCGTCCTTGGCCTCCGCCAGCTGCTGTTCGGTCTGTTTCTTGCGGGCGAAATAACGGAACGAGAAGATCGCCTTAAATTCCCGAGCTTCGCCGAAGGCCTTGTCCGCGGCGGCGACATTCGCCGCGGCCTGCTTGGCGGCGTCGGCGGCCTTCACGGCGACGAGCGCAAGTTCCTTCGACTTCGCGGCGCCTTGGGACGCGGCGAGCTTGGCGGCCTCGGCGGCCTTCTTGAGTTCGTCGACCTTCGCGGTCGCCTCGTTGAGTCGCGCTCGCAGCGGCGTGGTGTATTTATCCCGGTAGGCGGCGACCGCGGCGTTGGCCACGGTGACGACGGCGTCGCGATCCTGCCCGAGACGGACGATGGCTTCGGACTGGGCGTCGATGAGTTTCTGCTGGGCCTCGATCTTGCCGAGGGCCTCGGCTTCGCTCAGACGCAGGGGCGAAAGGGTCTTGTCGAGCAGGGCGAACTCGGCCTTGAGGGCTTCGAGCGCCGCCTGCTGCTTCGGAATCTGCTCTTCGTTCTGCGCGACGGTCTTCTTCGACGACGCGATGCGGGCGGCGTCGGTGACCTTGGCGGCCTCGTTCTCCGCCTTGGCGGCGACGAGGTCGGCGATGTCCTGCTCGAGCTTGGCGAGCTTGTCCTGCTCGGCGAGCACGCCGACGTTGAACTGCGCGGCCCTGAGGAAGACGATGCGTTCGCGGTGGGCGGCGGTCTCGGCGACGATGTCCCGGACCTTGGACTGGGCGGCGACCAGGTCGGCCTTGGCCTTGGCGAGCTCGGCTTCGGCAGCGCGGAAAGCGCCGGCCGCCGGCTTCAGCTTGGCGATCTCCCGACCGAGGTAGGTCAGACCACCGCGATTATCGGCGATGCCCTTGGCGGCCTTTTCCTTCTCCGCAGGCGTCTTCGCCTTGGCGGCCATACCTTGCCAATAGGCGAGGCCCTTCACGACATCGGCGTTCCTGGCCTCGTGTTCGGCAAGTTTCTTGGAGGCAGGTTCGCCGTCGGCCTTCACCTTGGCCAAGGCGGCTTCGGCGGCCGGCACGCGGGCTTCGGCGGCCTTGATGGCGGCCTCGGCAGGCGCGAGCGCGGGTTCAAGTTCGGCGAGACGCTTCTCGGCGGCGGCCAGACGATCGGCGATCTTCGCAGGATTGCTGGAGACCTGCGTGAGTTCGCGGCCCGAGGCGAAATCGAACATGCGGACCTCGCCCAGCCAGTTGCCGGTCACGTAGGTCTTGGAATCGTAGAGAGCGACGACCTTCGAGACGGCGTCGGGCTGCAGGATATCCTGCGGGCGCTCGATACGCGTGCCGTTGATGTCCCACATCGCGACACGGCCGTCGGAACCGCAGGAAAGGATCTTCCCGTCCGGAGTGAAAGCGACGGACTGGACCTTGCCGTGGGCGCCCCAGCTGCCCACGCGCTTGCCGGTCTTCATCTCCCAAGTGGAGATGGTCCCGTCGGCCGAGCAGCTGACGAGGAGGTTGGAGTCGGCACGCCAGGCGAGGTCGGTGACCGCTCCGCCGTGCTGTCCGAGGTTATAGAATTCGCCGCCGTTCTCGGCCTCCCAGACCATCACATTGCCGTTGCGGTCGGAGGTGGCGAGCAGGATGCCATCTGGACTGAACTGCGCGCCCGTCACCCACTCGGTATGCTTGGCGATGAGGTACAGCTGCTCGCCCGTGGCGACATCGAAGCACTTCACCTTCTTGGCGTTCGTGGCGATGACGACCTTACGGTGGTCGGGCGAGATGTCGGCCGACATCACCTGGTCGAACTCTTTGCCGAGCTCGGCGACGCGCTTGCCGGTCTTGACGTCCCAGACGATGGCATGGCCGAGCTTGCCGCCACGCCCGCCGCCCATGACGAGCAGCGAACCATTGGCGCTGAACTTCAGCGAGCGGGCGTAACCTTCGGGATAAGGCAGGATGCCGGCGAGCTCACGCGAGTCGGTGTCGTAGAGCAGGATCTGCTTCTGGCCGGCGACGGCGAGGAGCGAGGTCCACGGGCTGGCCGCCATCGCGGTCACGGCCGAAGTGCGCGGCGTCACGACCACGGGCTCGAGGAGCACGTTCTCCGGACGGGCGACCGGTCCGGTCGGCTTGCCCGCACCGCCGGCGAAAGTGAGGTCGACCTTGGGCTTGTTGGATTTCTTCGCGACGCTGCCCTTTGCCTGGAGTACGCCTCCGGCGATCCACTTGGAAAGCAGCGCGAGGTCCTTGGCCTCGAGCGGCGCGCCTTCCGGCGGCATGAAAGGTTCTTCCTTCTTGGCGCTGCACGTCCAGAGGCGGCTCGCCTGCGGGTTGCCGGCGTCGACGACCGCGCCGCCGCTGCCGCCGTTCATGAGCCCGGAGTAGCTCGTCAGCTCGAGTCCGCCCTTCTTCTTGTCCGGGTTATGGCAGGAAAAGCACTTGTTCTCGAGCAGGGGCCGGATGTGGTCTTCGTAGGTCAGCTTCTCGTTCTCCTGGGCCAGGGAAGCGGTCGCGGCGAGGCCGGCCGCCAGGATCAGGCAGCGGCGGTTCAGCCAGCGGAAGCTCGGGAAGGCGGCGGACATGCGGACAGACGGATCAGTGGTTGAAGTAGAATTCCTTCGAGTTCATCAGCGCCCAGAAGGCGTCCTCGAGGACCACCTGGCGGCTGGCCGGGTCGGCGGCGATCGCCGCGGCGATCGACTTGGACTCGTCGGCGGCAGGAGCGCGGCCGAAGACGCGCAGGAAGAGCTCGCTCACGATCTCGTCGTTCTTCTTGCCGGCGGCGATCAGTTTCTCGACCACCTGGCCGCGGCGGATGCGGTCGTTGACGGCGTCGCCGTTCATGAGGTGCAAGGCCTGGGACAGGTTCGGATCGGTCTTCACCTCGGAGGAGGCGACGGACTCACGCTTCGAACGGCCGAAGGTCGTCAGGAAGTAGTTCGTGACGGCGCCGTCGGCGATCTGCACCGCGCGGGCGCCCACGGGGAGACCCTGGAACTTGTTCGGGGTCTCGGTGATCTGCGAGATGGCGTCGAGCAGCACCTCGGCGCGGACGCGGCGGACCTGCGCGCGGGCGAAGTTCACCTTGTCGTTGGCGTTGGTCTCGTTGGTCTTTGAGCTGCGCTGATAGGCCGCGGAGGCAGTGATGTCGCGGACGAGCTTGCGCACGTCGTACTTGTACTCCGTCAGGTGGGCGGCCAGCTGGTCGAGCAGCTCGGTATTGGAGGGCGGGTTCGAGACGCGGACGTCGTCGACCGGATCCACGACGCCGACGCCCAGGAAGTGGGCCCAGACGATGTTGGCGATGTTACGGGCGAAGAACGGATTGCGCGGGGAGGCCATCCACTCGGCCATGACGCGGCGGCGGTCCTCGCCGGGCTTGATGTCCGGCTCCTCGCCGCCGAGGAACTTCGGCTTCACGTTCTTCTTGGTCAGGAAGTGCTGCGTCTCGCCGCCCTTGCTGTTGTAGACGATGACCTCCTGCGGATCGTCGGTGTTCTTGCGTCCGATCTGGGCGAAGAACGCGTTGAAACCGTAGTAGTCGTTCATCGTCCAGCGGTCGAACGGATGGTTATGGCACTGGGCGCACTGGATGCGCATACCCATGAAGACCTGGGCGACGTTCTCGGACAGCTTCAGGCGGTCGAGCTCGCTCTGGTAATAGTTCACCGCGGGGACGGACACCGTGCCGCCGTTGGCCGAGAGCAGGTCGACGACGATCTCGTTGATCGGGCGGTTCTTGCCGATCTCGTCGGCGAGCCAGTTGTAGTAAAGCAGCGCGTTCTTGTAGAAGGGCGGCGCGTTGTTGCCCTGGTTGATGCCGGAACGGATCTGGAGCAGCTCGGCCCACTTCATCACCCAGAGCTCGGTGAACTCCTTGCGCTGCAGGAGGGCTTCGACGAGCTGCGCGCGCTTGTCCGGACGCTTGTCGGCGACGAACGCCTGGAGCTCGGCCGGCTTGGGATAGAGGCCCACGACGTCGATGTAGACGCGGCGGACGAACTCCTCGTCGGTGCAGAGGCCGGAAGGCACGATGCGCAGGCGGTGCAGGCGCTCGTTGACGGCCTTGTCCACGTAGTTGACCTCGGCGACCTGCGGGCGCTCATAGACGAGGCCCTTGGGGATCACGATGACCTGGGCGGTGACGCTGAAGACGTTGAAGCGGGCCAGCATGAAGGCCGCGCCGCGTTCGCCGGACTTCACGACGCCGTCCTTGCCGATGGAGGCGACGGGGTCGTTGTTCGTCATGAAGAGCGCGAGGTTCGTCACGTCGCGGTCGGTGCCGTCCGAATAGGTCGCGCGCACGGTGATCTGCTGGGTGGCGTCCTTGCCCTCCAGCACGATCTGCTTCGGATAGACCTCGATGCCGGTGACCTTGGCGATGTCGGCCGGGTCGTCCTTGGCGCCGTTGCTGATCCACTCGAGGATGGTCTTGTTGTACTGCGAATCCTTGTCGTAGAGCTTGTTGCCGGAGTGCGGGACGGCGCCGACGACCTTCTCGACGAGGGTGCTCTCCTCGGGGATGGCGAGGTTGATGCGACGGCCGATCATCTCGCGCGTCAGGCGCACGTAGTCACCGTCGGGGTCCATGCCGAAGAGGGAGAGGCGGAATCCGTCCTTGCCGCGGGCGGCGCCATGGCAGCCGCCGCTGTTGCAGGTCGCGCGCATGAAGACCGGCATGACGTCGAGACGGAAGGAGACGGGGCGGTCCTTCTGGCCGTCCTTGACGGCGACGGGGATGCGGGCGGTGCGGCCGCCGATGGAGGCGACGACCTCGGTCTTGCCGGCGTCGGCCACGGCGTGCACCGAGTAACCGTCGAAGGCGGCGACCTTCTCGTCGGCGATCTTCAGGTCGGCGAAGGCGGTGACGTCGCGGGTGGTGGCGTCCTTGAAGGTCGCGAAGACGACGATGCGATGGAAGTCGCGCTTGGTCTCGAGGCTGAGGGACTCGGGGAAGATCTCGAGCTTCTCGAGCGTGGTGAGCTTTTGGGCGAGGTCGGCCTTGGCGGCTTCCCGGGCCTTGTCCTTGGACGCAAGCGTCACGCCCGTCGGCCAGACGGCGCCTTCGGCGATCCAGCGGCGGATGACGTCGATCTCGGCCGCCGGCAGCGGACCGCCCTTGGGCGGCATGATGTCCTCATGGTCCTTCGGGAGGGTGAGTCGCTTGATGATCTCGCTCTGGCCGGCATCGACGCCGATGAGGGCATGGCCGCTCTCGCCGCCCTTGAGGAAGGCCTCGCGCGACGTCATGAGCAGCTTGCCCTTGGTCTTGTCGGGATTGTGGCACTCCAGGCACTTGCCTTCGAAGATCGCGCGGACCTCGTCGAAGGCGACGGGGGCGGCGGACACGAGCGTCGTCAGGCCGACGGCGAGCAAGGCGAGCAAAGGAAGACGGCGGGGAAGCATGTCAGGAAATCAGTTCTTGGGGGCTTCGCCCTTCTGCTGACGAAGCTGTTCGAGGCGGGAAAGGACGACCGGCGCGGCGGGCGCAGGCGACGCGGCCTTCGCGGCGGCGGGAGCGGTGGCCTTGGCCACCGGGGCCGGAGCGGCCTTGCGGGCCGGATCGAGACGCAGGATGGAGCCGAGGGCGATGCGGTGCGTGGCGAAGCCTTTTCCGACCGGGATGTCGACCTGCACGAACATGTTCGCGGTCTTGCCGACGCGCGACTTCTCGTCGGTCTCGACCGTGAAGCGGAGTTCCTTGGTGTCTTTCGTGACCTTGATGGGCGCGATGCGGATCGTGTCAGGCGCGCCGACGAGCTGGGCGACGGCTTCGCCTTCGAACGGACGCTGCACCTCGAAGTTGGTGGTCATCACGCCGGGCGTGCCGATCTCCATCGCGGTGAGCGGGATGGCGTTGGCCGCGACGTAGGGGGCTTCGGTCGCGAGCTCGGCGAACGGCGAAGCGTTGTACACCCTGCCCTTGCCCGCGTCGGCCTCTCCCTGGACGACGAACTTCCACGGCTTGGTGCTGACGTTGTCGTTGGCGTTGAGCTGGAAGACGCACTCGCTGGAGCCTTCGGCGATGGTCTGCTCGCCGAGCGAGGAGACGCCGGGCGGCGTCCAGCACATGAACACGCGGATGGCGCCCTTGAAGCCTTCCTTCCGCCTGGCGACCACCTTGAGGTTGAAGACGCCGTTGCGGACGAGGGGGACCGTCGGCTTCTCGATCTCGAGCGAGTAAGGGGCCTCGTCGACCACGGCGACGGGGAGCTGGTCCTCGATGCCCTGGTAGTAGATCACGTTGCCGACGCGGACGATGTCGTAGGTGCGGCGCATCTGGCCGACGATCTTGTTGTTCGGGTCCTTCGGCAGCAGCAGCGGGGTGACGACGGCGCCGCCATGCGGGGCGTCGGCGGCGGCCTCGAGCACGAGCGGCATGCCGGGCTGGTCGCCGGGGGCGGCGTCCTCGAGCAGCTTCACTCCGGCCGGCAGGCCGGGGATGTCGAAACGGTAGTCCCCGTTGACGCCGTTGCGGGTGAAGTTCTGGAGGAGCACCATGCGCCCGCCCTTCGGGACGGCCATGAACTGGCGGTAGCTGGTGTCGTTGACGCTGTATTCCGGCGAAGCGAAGGTCACGCTCGGCTGCGAGGCGACCATCTCGATGCGGTAGACGAAGTTGGGGCCGCCGCGTTCCAGGTGGTCCGTGATGCGGACGGTGTAGACGCCGTCGACCGGAGCGGTCAGCTTGAAGCGGGAGTCGAGGCGACGCATGCCGCCGCCGTCGTCGTTGGCGACGACCAAACCGCCCTTGGGTCCGAAGACGCTGACGACGGGATCGAGGGGCGAGCCGAGGGCCTGCGCCAGGCCGCGGCATTCGAAGACCTGGCCCTTCTTGAGAGGCACCCGGAAGTAGTCGACGTCGCCCGGCTTATCGATGACGCCGTTGAGCGCATAGGCGTCGGCGGCGACGGCGAGGGTGCCGGTCTCAGGCGTGTTGTTCGGCTCGACCTCAAGCGTGTTCTCGATGGTCGAGAGACGGAAGGTGTTACCCGAAGGCGCCGGACGCTGGCTCTTGGGATAGAGGACGAAATCGGCGTCGTTTTCTTTCGGTAGGACGGTCTCCTCCGAGAAGGAATCGTGCGCTTCAAGGAAGCGGACGGTCAGCTTCGAGCCGAGCTTGCCGCCGGCGGGGTAGATGGCGTCGGGACGACGGAAATCACCGACGTGCAGGCGATAGTACGAGTTGTTCGAGCCGCGATAGGAGGATTCGCGGACCATCACGTAATAGACGCCGTCATATTCGGCCGTGAAGGAGCAGTAGCCGTCCTGGCGGTAAAGGATCGTGTCGTCCGAGAAGGCCTTCTCGAACTTGTCCTTGTCGAGGATCGCCACGTAAGGGTCGAACATGCCGCCCGGGATCGTGGCAAGGCGCAGGCCGTCGACCTGGACGCCGATGCGCTGGCCCTTCTTGACGGTGAGCATGTAGTAGTCGACGTCCTCCGGGAGCACGACTCCTTCGATGGTCTGGTTGAGCTCGATCGGCTGGGCCGTCGCGAAATCGTTGTTCGGCTCCTTCTCCTCGACGTTGGGGAACGGGCTCGCGAAGAACTGGCGCATGTGCGAGATGCCCGACTTGGTGCGGACGCGCATGACGTGGTTGCCGGCCTGGACTTCCTTGCCGATCGACAGGGTCAGTTCGACCTTGCCCGGGGTGCGGCTCTCGACGCTCTTCACCTTGAAGCCGGGCGTGTAGAACATCAGGTCCTCGAAATCGTCCAGGCGCGTGCCGGTGATGGTCAGCTTGAGGTCGGCACCGATCTGGCCGCCATGCGGCTTGAGCGTCGACATCTCAGGGTAGGCGGCCGACGCGACGAGCGGGGCGAGCAGGAACGCGGTAAGGAGACGGAACTTCATAAAGCGGTTCGGCGGGGCGCGGCCCGTCCGTCGCGCGGGGAAGGCGGACGGAACGGAGTCAGGCGCCGGTTCAGGCGAGCCAGTCGGTCATCACGCGACCGCCGTTGACGATGTCGATCGGACGACCGCCGTCGGAGACGATGCGCTTCTCGGAGTTGATGCCGAGGACGCGGTACATGGTCTTCGCGAGGTCTTCCGGGCCGACCGCGTCGCGGTCAGGCTCGCCGCCGAGGGCGTCGGACGCGCCATGGATGTAGCCTTCCTTCATGCCGCCGCCGGCCATGGCGACGGAGAAGACGCGCGGCCAGTGGTCGCGGCCGTTCGTGCTGTTGATCTTCGGCGTACGGCCGAACTCGGAGCTGACCATGACGAGCGTGCGCTTGAGCATGCCGCGGTCCTGGAGGTCGGTGATGAGGCGCGCGAAAGCCTGGTCGAACTGCGGGGCCTGGCCGTCGAAGGCGCCCTTGATGTTCGAGTGGTGGTCCCAGCCGCCGAAGGTGACGGAGACCATGCGGACGCCGGCCTCGACGAGGCGACGGGCGAGGAGGAAACGCTGGCCGGCGGTGTTGCGGCCGTATTCGTCGCGGAGCTTCTCCGACTCCTTGGAGAGGTCGAAGGCCTCGCGGGCCTTGGCGCTGCTGACGAGGCCGTAGGCCGCCTGCTGGAAGCTGTCCATGGCGCCGATGGCGTCGGACTTCTCGGTCGCGCGGAAATGCTCGTCGACGGCGGCCAGCATGCTGCGACGGCGGTCGAAACGCTGCGTGGTGACGTCCTTCGGGGCGAGGAGGTCGCGGACGGCGAAGCCCTTGTCGGCGGGATCGCTGCCGAGCGCGAAGGGACCGAAGGCGCTGCTCATGTAGCCCGTGCCCTGCTCGGGGATGGTCTGGCTCGGGACGACGACGTAGGGCGGCAGGTTGTTACGGCTTCCCTGCTCGTGCGAGATGACGGAGCCGTAGCTCGGGAACTTGATCGCGGGGCTCGGACGATAGCCCGTGAACATGTTGTGCGTGCCGCGCTCGTGGGCCGCCTCGCCGTGCGTCATCGAACGGACGACGGTGAGCTTGTTCATGATCTTCGCGATGTTGACGAACTTCTCGCCGACGTATTCGCCGGGGATGGAGGTCTTGATCGGCGTGTACGGGCCGCGGTAATCGGGCGAGGCGAAAGGCTTCGGATCCCAGGACTCGTGCTGGGCCATGCCGCCGGGCAGGTAGATGTGGATGACGGAGTCGGCCATCGCGTTGAAGGACTCGACCTTCGGCATCTCGTTCGCCTGGAGGCGCAGCATCTGCGGCAGGCTCAGGCCGAGGGTGCCGACCATGCCGATGTGCATGAAGTCGCGGCGGCTCAGCGCGGAGAGGATGTCGGGATGGTTTCCTTCACAATTGCGATGGAGTTTCATGGGGCTGACGGGGGTTGGCTTTGAGACAGTTGGATGACCGACAGGTTGCGAATAAATACTCAATTTTCACACTTTAACATGCGGATCGTCGCATACGATTGATAGTAATCTTATAAAAGTCGATATGAGCGATTTAGTCCAATGCACCCTTTGACAGCCTCCGGCAGCCGGCATAAAAGACCCCATCCCCCGCCCTATTTTACCCATGAACACGTCACCCGCCGCCGAGGAACCCAAGACCCTAGCCTGGGGCTTCCGGCTCGTCCTGATCGCCTCCGCGCTCTTCATCGCGGGCTGCTCGGCGTTCTTCTCCGTCCGCGGACTGGGCCTCCTCTTCGTCGGCTCCGAGATCCCGGTCATGGTGATGGCCGCCTCCCTCGAGGTCGGCAAGCTCGTCGCCGCCTCCTTCCTCTACCGCTACTGGGACCGCATCAACGGCGCGATGCGCTTCTACCTGACGCTGGCGGTCGTGCTGCTCATCGGGATCACCTCGCTCGGCAACTACGGCTACCTCGCGCGCGCCTACGAGAAGACCACGACGCAGATCCAGCGCAACGAGCTCGAGATCGCGGCGCTCGAGAAGGAGATCCTCGACGTCCAGCACCGCATCGACGACTCGCGCGGCCGCAACAACCGCCTCAGCACGGCCAGCCGCGAGGACCTCGTCAAGGCGCAGACCCGCCTGACCCAGGCCAACGACGTGCTCGCCGCCTCCCTCGTCCGCCTGCAGGAAAAACGCCGCGCGATCGACGCCCGCCGCGCCGCCGACGTCACCGCCCCGACGCAGCGCGCGGGCCTGCGCTCCGCGACGCTCGCCAAATCCATCGCCGCCGAGGAGGCGAACGTCGCCGTGCTCAACGAGCGCATCAAGGTGCTCGACCAGGCCGTGACGGCCTACACGGCGCAGGGCACGACCAGCCAGTTCCTCTTCTTCGACAAGGACAACGTGCGCAAGGGCCAGGAGCTGCGCGCCGAGCAGAAACCCGAACGCGACGCGATCACGGGCAAGCTGACCGAAGCCGCCGCCCGCATCGAGCGTCTCCGCTCCGAACAGGCCCGCCTCGACGCCGAAAGCGGGAGGGAAGTCTCGGGCCTCCGTCAGCAGTTCACGGAAGAGCTCGCGCGCGTCGACGCCGAGGAGAAGGAGCTGCGACGGAGCGGAGCCGCGACGATCGCCGATCTCGAACGGCAGCTCGCCAGCCTGCAGGAACAGTGCCAGGGCAAGGTCACGATCAGCGACGCCGAGATCGAGAAGCTCCATAAGACCGTCGCCGAGCGTAACCGCCAGATCCATGACCTGCGTGACCAGATCGCGGCCGCCGACATCGGCTCCTACCGCTTCGTCGCCCGCGCGTTCGACGCCGAAGCCGATGACGTCGTGAAATGGCTGATGCTCGCGCTGGTCGCGGTCTTCGACCCGCTCGCCGTGACGCTCGTCGTCGCCTTCAACATGGCCGTCCAAGGCCGTCGCAAGGCCCTTCCCGAATCCGAACCCGTCGCGGGCGGCCGTCCCTCGCGCGGCGGACGTTCATGGACGCCGTGGGAGATAGCGGTCGTCGTGATCCTGGGCCTCGCGCTCGCGCTCATCGTGGCCTGGGCCTGGGCCACCGAAGGCGCCGCGCCGGCCAGACGCTCCAACGCCGGCGGCCTCCGGGCCGTCCCCGGCGAAAGCTTCGCGGTGATCACCGTCCGCCCCGACGATTTCCGGCAGAAAAGCACCAAGGCTTTCCCCGAGTGGCTGGAACGCACCGCCGGCAAAGGCATGTCCGCCGCCTTCGGCGAATTCCTGAAATACGGCCTGGTCGCGCACACCGACATCCAGGTCTTCGCCAAGTTTCCCGATACAGCCGTCGCCGGCGACGCCGAGCATCCTTCGATGCTCTGCGGCGCGGTCGTGGAAGTGACCGACCCTTTCATCGCCGAAGCCGCCCTCTCGCGCATCGCGGACCAGGTCAACGAGGCCATCCGCGGCGAGTCCGGAAGACCACCGTCGAACCTCATGCGCAGCCGCGCGATGATCCGCCACGGCGAAGGCCGCTACATGGACCCCGAAGGCGGTTTTTTTACCTTTGGTCTGACGAACCGGACCGCGATCATCTTGGTTGAGTTCGAAGGCAATCCGCGCGCCCCCGGCGTGGAACAGGAAATCCGCAGCTGCCTCGCGCGGACGGCGCGACCGGGCGAAAAGGCCCGCGAACGGCTGCCGGACTACGTCGGCGAACAGGCCGGCGCGCTGACGCTGTGGCTCGACGCGGGACGCTTCTTCCGCCGGCTGCCGATGGGCGCGGAGACCCGCCGACGCTACGAACAGCTGAAACCTTCCCTCGATTTCGAGACGCTGCTGTCGCTCACCCCGACGGGCAACGATTCCCTCTCGATCGGAGGCAAGTACCTCTACCAGTTCGATCGCTTCGCCGAAGGATCGCCGCGCGACCCGCTCGCGGTCCTCGCTAAGATCAGTCCGCCCAAGGAAGCCGACCTGGCCTGGAAGCTCATCAATCGCGGCGTCGATACGCTCGACTACGCGGCGATGGTCGAACGCCTGCGCGGCGCGCTCGGCGACGATCGCTCCCCGGTCGCGCAACGCGTGCTGGTGGAGAAATCCGTCCCCTCCGCCCGCGAGGCGAGGTTCACGATGAACGCGAGGTTCGACCCCAAGGCCGGCCCGCCCGTCATCGCGGCGATGTCGCTCCTTTCGAAATAAGCCGCCCTCGGCGATGAACCATCCCGGCTTCCGCCTAGCCTACCTGCTGACCGCCGCGCTGCTCGGCGGGTGCGCCTCGACGGATCCAGCCGGCGCAGGCCAGGCCGACCTGACGCCTTCGACAGGCAAGAGCGGCGGCGCCGGCAAAGGAGACTCCGTCCCCTCGAAGAAGGAAAAATCCGCGGACAAGGAAACCGCCTCGACCACCCTGGCCAAGGCCGCGCCGAAGACCGACGACCGTTGCCCGCCGAACAAGAAAGTCGCGGGCACGCCCTCTAAGACGATGGCGAATCGCGCGGGCGCCGCCGAGACCGAAGCCCGCCCTGCCGCCGTCGTCGCCGCCGCCAAGAAACCTCGGGAAGAAATCCTGTCGCCCGAGGCCGCCCTCGCCAAGGCCGCCGCGGAAGAAAAAGCCTACGACCAGGAACTGCGTCGACGCTTCGGCGTCTCGGAAGATGCGAAGCTGGGCGACCTGCTCTCGCCGGAAGAAACCAAGGAAGCCATCCGCCTGCATACGCGGACGGAAGCCGCCCGCCGGCGCCTCGCGCTGGCCCTCAAATCCGCGCAGCCCTTCGCCCCCGGGACAGCCGCGAACCCCCTGAAAGGAATCGATGGCGACGGCCAGGCGATGGCCGCCGTTGCGACGACGACCGCCAGCCTGCCGGCCATTCCCGAAGCAAGTGCGCCGGCCGCGGCCAAGACGCCGACGGCCCTGCACCTGAGCGACTGGCTCCTGGACGACAAGACGCACCAAGCTTGGCGAGAGAAACATCTGTCCAAGCTGGCCGAGGCCAAGGACGGACAATCGCCCGAGCCCGAGAAGAAGTGACCGGGCGCAAAAAAGGCGCGGCCGAAGCCGCGCCTTTTAAGTCAGCCGGAAGCGGGCTTACTTGATCTCGCCGATCGAGATGTTTCGGTACTCGACCTTCATCACGACGCCCGGGTGGATCTGCAGGCCGATCGGAGCGGCCTTCGGGTAGTTGGCGTCGACGTAGTTCGAGACCTGCTCGCCGTTCAGCCAGACGGTGTAGGTGTCGCCCTTGGCCTGGAAGCGGATCTTGTTCCAGTCGTTGTTCTTCCAGAGGGTGGCGACCTTCGGGGCCCAGCCGGCCTCGGGGTACTTGCCGACGTAGAAAGCGCAGGTCATGTCCTTCTTCAGGCTGCGGGAGACGCCGATCTGCATCTGGATGTCCTTCTTACCTTTCTCGTCCTTGCGCATCATGATGCCGCTGTCGATGTCGCCGCTGAAGCGGACTTCGCACTCGATGACGGCGTCCTGGTAGGACTTCTCGGTGTAGAGCATGTTGCCCTTCTTGGCGGCGTTGTTCTCGCCGACGAGCACGCCGTCGACGGCCTTCCAGAACTCGTTGTCCTTGGCGTTCTGCCAGCCGGCGAGGTCCTTGCCGTTGAAGGCGGATTCCATTTTGATGTCCGCGGCGGAGGCCGAGACGATGAGGGCGGCGAAGGCCGCGAGGAGACGGAGGGATTTCATGGGGTGTATCAGGGGTAGGGCTAGGGATAGGGGTCGGGGCAGGAGATACAATCAAAGAGCGAAACCGAAATCCGGATGCCGGTTTCCGAAATCCATTTGCCTCCGGTTGGCACTCCCCCTACCCCTACCCCGCCCCCTCTACCAACCCCCATGCCCACCCTCCGCGCCCTCGCCCTCCTCGCCGTGTGTTCCCTCGCCCAAGCCGCCGAAGTGAAATATGACTTCGTCCCTAACTTCCTGGGCACTCCTCCCGGCCGGGCCCAGATCGGCAACGGCCACGGCGAGATCGCCGTCGACTCCGCCGGACTCATCTACGTCAGCGTCCAGGACAAGGACGCCGGCCTCCAGGTCTACGGCAAGGACGGCAAGTTCATCAAGGCCCTGCCCCTGCCGGCCTCCCTCCACGGCTTCGTGATCCGCAAGACCGACGAAGGCGAATTCATCTTCGCCGCCGTGCTCGGCGAGCAGCGCTTCATCAAGGCCAAGCTCGACGGCACCATCGTCATGGAGATCAAGCCTGACGCCTTCCCGGCCGACAAGGGCAAGGCTAAGGACAAGAAGGGCAACGACGTGAACGCCCTCAAGCTCACCAACTGCGACGTCGCCCCCAACGGCGACATCTACGTCGTCGACGGCTACGGCAAGAGCTGGATCTTCGTCTTCGACAAGGCCGGCGCCTTCAAGAAGGTCTTCGGCGGCCCCACGCAGATGGTGGACGGCAAGCCCTTCGCCAACACCCATAAGATCTTCGTCGACACGCGCTTCTCGCCGGTGCGCCTGCTCTGCCTCGACCGCGGCAACAACCGCATGTTCCACCTGGACCTCGACGGCGGCAACCCGCAGATGATCGCCAATACGGGCCTCCGCAACCCCTCCTCCGCCTCCTTCCACGGCGACCTGATGTGCGTCGCCGAAATCGCCGGCCGCGTCTCGGTCTGGAATAAGGAAGGCAAGATGCTCGCCGAACTAGGCTCCAACGAGAACACCGGCGCCAACGGCACGAAGAAGGAGACCAACACCCCGGGCGTGAAGCCCGCCGCCTGGCGCGAAGGCGTCGTGACCTCGCCCCACGGCATCACCTTCGACGCCCAGGGCAACATCCTCGAGACCGAGTGGAACACCTTCGGCCGCGTGCTCCGCTGGGACCGCAAGTGATCCGCTCGCTGCGCCATCTGATCGTGACTTGGGGAGCCCTCGTGCTCCCCTTGTTCGTCTGCGCCCATAACGGCGAATTCCTCCTCGCGAAGCTCACGCTCCGCACCGACGGCGTCTGCGTCCTGCGCGTCACCGTCGACACGGAAGCCAATTTCAACATCCAGGACCGCGCCCAGCTGGCCAAAGCCGACGAAGGGCTCTTCCTGCTTTCCTCGGGCAAGGAGACCACGGGGTTCGCGAAGGTCGCCGGCGAACCGGCCTTCTTCTCGGAGACCAAGCTCGATCCGGCCGCGCCTACCGGCCACACGGCCGAAGAACTCGCGAAATCCTATAAGCTCGAGGTCGTCGAATGGACCTGGACGCCGGAGTCTCCGAAATTCGTCCTGCGCCTGCCTGAACTGAGCCCGCACACGGTCGTGCTCTGGCTGAACGACGAGACGAAGCCTCAGGCCAAGCCGCGCTGGATCATGATGGTGGCCGAAGACGAATCCCCGCTGATCACCGCGGCCCCGCCGCTGCCTGAATCTTTGCGGCGTAGGTTGATGGTCTCGAAAGTAGGCTCGTCGATCTGCCTGCTCATCCTGGTCATCGGCATCGGGCTTTACATCAGGAAGCGCCGCCGGACGCAGGCCTAGGCCAGCGTCGCCTCGACGAACCCGGCCCGCGCCTCGAAATGAGGGTTATGGCCGCTGTCGGGAAGCGTGATCACTTCAGCCTGCGGGAAGTGGGTGCGGATCGTCGCGAAGTCCTCGTCGCGGATGTAATTCGATTTCCCGCCGCGCAGGAAACGCGTCGGTCCGTCCCAGGTTTCGCCGACGCCCAACGGGTTGCCGAGGATCTCCGGCAGCGAACGCGTCAGGGCCTCGCGGTTCACGGTCCAGCGCCAGCGGCCTTCGGCGGACTGGCCGAGGTTGGTCAGGATGAACTGGCGCATGCCCCACTCGGGCACCTGCGCGGTCAGTTTCTCTTCGGCGTCCTTGCGCGACTTGATCGCTGAAAGATCGAGGGCGTTCATCGCGGCGAACTCGACGCGCACGCGGTCGGAATAGACGCGGGGAGCGATGTCGACGACGGTGAGGCGGGCGACGAGGTCGGGCCGGTCCATGACGAGGCGCATCGCGGCCTTGCCGCCCATGCTGTGGCCGACGAGGTGCACGGGACCGAGAACCAAGCGATCGAGCATCGCGACGACGTCGCGGGCCAGGGCCGCATAGGAACAGTCTTCGCCCCACGGAGAAGAACCATGATTACGCAGGTCGGGCGCCAGCACGCGATGGCCGCGCTCGGCGAGGGCCACGCCGGCGGACTGCCAGTTGCGCGAAGAACCGAGCAGGCCGTGCAGCACCACGAGGGGTGCGCCGGCGCCGCCGAGTTCGCGGACGATCAATGGAAGCGGTGCAGGCACAGGAGATGGCCAAGGTGGAGGCGCCGGGCCCGAGGTCGAACCATTTTCCCGCAGAGGTCTTGAACAACGTGGGCGGCCACCTATGAACATCTCATGCTTACCCGCCTGCTCCCCCTGCTCGCCTGCGCCGCTTCGGCGTACGCCGCCATCGAAGTCGTCAAGCTCCCCGGCGCCGAGGACCTGCATGAACCCTTCAGCATCGCCTTCGACGCCAAGGGCGACGCGTACGGCGTCGAGTTCCAGCCCGCCAACCGCATCTTCCATCTCCATGACGGCAAGATCGAGTACGTCTCCGGCGTGAAGTGGAACAGCACGGGCAAGGCCCCGAAGCTGCCCGCTCCCGCCAAGCTCCTGGACCTGTCGCCGGCCGTCTACAACGGCATGCACGACATCTCGATCGCGCCCGACGGTTCGATCTACGCCTCCGACAGCTTCCAGCATCGCATCATCCGCCTCGACCCGAAGACGCATGCCACGACGGTCTTCGCCGGCACGGGCAAATCAGGCTTCGCGGGCGACGGCGGCCCCGCCGACCAGGCGCAGTTCAACATCCCGATGTGCGGCGTCATCGACCCCACCGGCAAGTTCATGGTCATCGCCGACATCGGCAACAACCGCGTCCGTCGCATCGACCTCGCAACGAAGACCATCACGACCATCGGCGGCAACGGCAAGAAGGGCCTGCCCAAGGACGGAGCTCCGGCGCTCGAAACCCCGCTGGGCGACGTCCGCGCGGCTTGCACGGCCAAGGACGGCACGGTCTACGCGCTGCTCCGCGGCGGCCACGCGCTCGCCGCGATCAAGGACGGCAAGGTCAACATCGTGGTGAACAAGGCCGGCAAGCCGGGTCCCGCGACGGACGGGCCCGCCGCCGACGCCCACATGAACGGACCGAAGTACGTCACGATGGACGCCAAAGGCGACGTGCTGATCCTCGACACGGAGAACCATTGCCTCCGCCTCTTCGACCCGATCAAGCAGACCATCCGCACCATCGTCGGCAACGGCAAGAAAGGCTCTGCGGTCGGCGCGGACTGGGCCGGCACGCAGCTCAATCGCCCGCACGGCGCCCGCATCGGACCCGACGGTCGCCTTTACGTCACCGACACGGAAAACAACCGAATCCTCATCGGTCCGGCCCCTTAAGCGGGGTTCGGCCCGCTGGGCGGGGTTTTTGGGTTTGTCTCTTTCGGCAGGGGGCGGTTGGTTAGGGGGTCCAATCCAGCCCAATGTCTTCGACCGGTTCCACCTCCTCTCGCCGTCCCTTCGGCCCCCGCGCTTTCGTGGGAGCCCATACGGCCTTGGTCACCCCCT
>CANGRI010000005.1 GCA_947456525.1 Opitutia bacterium | reverse complement strand
TCGTGGAGGCCGCCGTCGACGGTGATGACCTGTCCGGTCGTCTTGCTGAGGCGATTGGTCACGAGGAGGAAGTAGGCTTCGGCCTGGTCGGCGGGGGTGATGGGGTTCTTGGTCAGGGTGCGATCGGCGTAGAAGCGGGAGAGCTTCGTCGTCAGCGAATCGGTCGCCTCATCATCGGTGTAGGGAATGTTGTACTTCGCAAGCGACGCGATCACTCGGTCGCGCGGGAACATCGCCGAACCCTGCACGACGGTGGCCGGGGCCACGCCGTTGACGCGGATGAGGGGCGAGAGCTCCATGGCCATCTCGCGGACGAGGTGGTTGGCGGCGGCCTTCGAGGTGTCGTAGGCGACGGAACCCTTCTTGGCCACGGCGGCGTTGGCGCTGGTGGTCAGGACGAGGTTGCCGCGGAGTCCCTGTTCCTTCCATGTCTTGAACGCTTCGTCGGCGACGAGGTAGCTGCCGGTAACGTTGAGGGCGAAGGTGAGCGCCCACTTGTCGTCCGGGATGTGGCCGGTGGTGTCCGGGGACACGAAGATGCCCGCGGTGACGCAGATGGAGTCGAAACCGCCGTAAGCCAGCGCGACCTGGTCGAGCATCTTACGGATCGAAGCGCGGTCCATGATGTCGCCGGAAAGGCCGATGGCCGGACCGCAGTTGGAGAGGCCGGTGCCGGCGACGCCGATGCCGGAGCCGAGCTTGTCGGTGATCTCCTTGGCGGTGGCCTGGGCGGCTTCGACGTTCTTGTCGACGCAGACGATGTGGGCGCCTTCCTTGACGAGGCGATGGGCGGTCTCCTTGCCGATGCCGGAGCCGGCGCCGACGACGATGATCACCTGGCGGGCGAGTTCCTTCTCGGCCGGCATGCGCTTCAGCTTCGCTTCTTCGAGGAGCCAGTATTCGATGTCGAAGGCTTCCTGCTGGGGTAGGGCGATATACTGGTCGATGGCTTCGGCGCCGCGCATGACCTCGACGGCGCAGTTGTAGAACTCGGCCGTGACGCGGGATTCGGACTTATCCTTGCCCCAGGCGATCATGCCGAGGCCGGGGATGAGGACGACGGTCGGATTCGGGTCGCGCATCGCCGGGGAGTTCGGTCGCTTGCAGGCATTGTAATAGGCGGCGTAATCCTTGCGGTACTGCTCGAGGGCGGCGGCCAGCTTGGTCTTCAGCGCGGCGGCGTCTTCGGATTGGGGGTTCCAGTTCACGTAGAGGGGCTTGATCTTCGTGCGGAGGAAATGGTCCGGGCAGGAAGTGCCGAGCTCGGCGAGACGCGGGGCGTCCTTCGAGTTGACGAAGCGGAGGATCTTTTCGTCTTCCTGGATCGTGCCGATGAAGCGCTTCTCCTTGGAGACCTGGCCGCGGAGCCAAGGCAGGATAGCGGCGAAGGTGGCGTGACGCTTCTCGGTGTCGAGGGTCTGGTAGAGGGCGCCGCCGAAGGCCTTGGCGTCGCCGCCCATGGCCTGATACTTGGCGTCGATGTAGGCCGCGGCCTGCTCGATCATGGCGAGGGTCAGCTCATAGCAGGCCTTGTCGTCGTCAGCCCAGGAGATGAAGCCGTGCTGGCCCATCATGATGGCCTTGATGGCCGGCTGCTGGCGGGAGATGTCCTGCATGGCGAGGCCGAGCTCGAAGCCCGGGCGCATCCACTTCACGTAGGCCATCTTGCCGGCGAAGATCTCCTTCGTGAGGGCTTCGCAGTTCTTCGACGCGGCGATCGAGATGATCGCGTTTGGATGCATGTGGTCGACGTGCTTGCCGGGAAGGAAGCTGTGCAGCGGCGTGTCGATCGACGAGGCGCGCGGGTTCAGGTTGAAGGTGGCGTGGTTGTACATGCCGACCATGTCGTCTTCGGCCTGGGACTTGAGGCCCTTGTCCGTGCGGGCTGCATATGACTTCTGGAGTCCGATGAGCTTGTCTTGGTACAGGGAGGAGAAGTTGTCGCGATTGCTGGTGCGGAGGTCGCCGCCCGAACCCTTGACCCATAGGACCTGGGTGTCGGTGCCGCTCAGAGGGTCCTTCTCGACGATCTTGGAAGAGGTGTTACCGCCGCCGGTGTTCGTGATGCGCTGGTCGGCTCCGAGCTTGTTGGAGCGATAGACCAGACGGCCGACCGGATCGAGCTTCGCGGCTTCGGCATCGTTCCAGAGGTGAGAGACGTACTTGTAGTTGGACATGTTTGTTACGTGGAAAGGAGGGTGTTGAGTAAGGGGTTTTATGCTTTCTTTAAACCATTAAACTTCGCTTGGGCCGCTGCCCATGCCGAGGTCGGATTGGGTGTGTAAGTCACTACCTCAAAAGAGTTTCGGACGACCTTGCGGAGTTCGTCGAGGTTCTTGAGCTCTTTCATGGCGATAGCCTGGACGAGGATGTTGCCGGCAGCCGTGGCTTCGACCGGGCCGGCGATGACCGTGCGACCGGTGGCATCGGCGGTGGCTTGATTGAGCAGGGCGTTGCGACAGCCGCCGCCGACGATGTGTAGGCGCTTCAGCTTGCGGCCCGTAAGCTTCTCCATGCCGTCCATTTCGACACGATAAAGCAGCGCCAAAGATTCGAGCACACAGCGGGCGATCTCGCCGTGGGTCTTCGGGACGGGTTGCTTGGTCTCGCGGCAGAAGGCCTGTACCTTGGCGACCATGTCTCCGCGCTTGGCGAAACGGATGTCGTCGGGACGGATGAACGAACGGAGCGAAGGCGCCTTCAGCGCGAGCTTAACGATCTCGCCGTAATCGGAGACCTCGCCTTTTTCCATCCACTCGCGACGGCATTCCTGGAGGACCCAGAGGCCGACCAGATTCTTGAGGAAGCGGGAGGTGCCTCCGAAACCCACTTCATTGGTGTACTTAGCCTCGCGGACGGTCTCGTTGACGAGCGGCTTGGGCAGTTCGAGGCCCAGGAGCGACCAGGTGCCGGAGGAGAGATAGGCCCAATCGTCACCCTTGGTGGCGGGGACGGCCGCGACGGCCGCGGCGGTGTCATGGGCGCAGGTCGTGACGACCTCGGCCTTGCCTAAGCCGGTTTCCTTGGCGAGGTAAGGCAGCATCTTGCCGAGCTTAACGCCCGGGGCGACGGGTTTGGGGAAGATATGCTTCGGAATGCCGAGTTTCTTCAGCACGGGCCAGGCCCAGTCGCGCTTGCGGGTATCCCAGCACTGGCTGCCCGAGATCAGCGTCTCTTCGGCGCGGGCTTTGCCGGTCAGGAGCCAGGTGATGTAGTCGCCGATCAGCAGGAACTTGTCGGCGAACTGCAGCATCTCGGGACGATTTTCGGCGTCGTGGAAAAGCTGGTAGAGCGTGTTGATCGAAATCGAGGCGATGCCGGTGCCTTCGAAGATCTCCTTCTGCGAGAAACGGCGCATGGCCAGTTCGTAGGACGCGAAACTCCGTTCGTCGCGGTAGGTGAAGGGAAGCGAAAGCAGCGGACCATCGCCCTTGAGCAGGACATAGTCGACGCCCCACGAATCGCAGGCGACGGACTTGATCGGGCCGAGCTTGGCGCCCTTGGCGAGTCCGACGCGGATCTCGCGGAAGATGCGGATGATGTCCCAGCGCAGGGTGCCGTTGGCCGTGATGGCCCCGTTTGAGAAGCGATGAATCTCCTTCATCGTGAACTTGCCGGCTTTAAGCTGGCCGAGGATGACACGCCCGGATTCGGCTCCGAGGTCGATGGCGAGATAATTGGACATGGTCAAAAGGGGGAGGGGAGGAGTGGGCGGTCACATTCCGAGCATCTTCTGGCGGTAATGCTCATCAGGGCGACCGGCGATACGTTCGCACTGGGCAGGGGTGAGGAACACCGGACCACCAAGGGCGGCCGCCCCGACGAACGTTTCGGCGGCTTTCTCGGCCATGAGCAGGGATCCTAGGACGGCCTTGGGTGAGAAGCCTACTGCGATGATGCCGTGGTTCTGCAGGAGGATGACCTTGGGGTCGCGACCGGTGCGCTTGACGTAAGCAATGACTTCACGGCGGATCGCCTGGGATAGTCCGAGGCCGGGTTCGGCGTAGGGGACGAAGACCGACTCCACGCCGCACATCACGATCTCATCGGGACAGGCTCGCTTCTCGGCGAACTCACGGGCTCGGGGGGAACAAAGGATCTGGTTCACCGCGATCGCATGCACGTGACCGACGCAACGAACGCCGGGCAGGGTGAGCAGATAGGCGTGGAAGAGGGCTTCGATCGAAGGCTTCTTGGCCGAAGGATCGAGACGTGAAGCCAGCAGGGCTTGATCGACTTCGACGTCGGTGGCCGAGGGAGCATCGAGCAGGGGGAGCAGACGCGAGAAGGCGCAACGCGTGACGTCGGCATCCTTCAGCGTGGCGAGATTGGACCCCGAGGCCTTGACGGCGAAGACATCGTCATCAAGTCGCACCGAAGTGTTGCCTTCGCCGAGGATCGCCATGCGCAAACGTTCACCGCCCAACTGATGGGACAGTTCTAGCAAAGACTGGATGGCCTCGGCGGACATTCCTAGGGAAACCAGGCGATCAGAGGGCGGTCAGGACGCGCTCGGGCAACAGCTTGACCTTGGCTTTCTGGACCGACGCCGCGTCCGCATCGGTGACCAGGAACAAGGAGCTGACGTCACGGGTGACGGCACAAGGACCGCCGCGGCCCAGTTTGACCTTGTTCATGCAGATCAGGACCTCGTCGCTGCGACGGATGACTTCGCGCTGCTGATGGGAAATGTCGCGCTGGGAATTCCAGAGACCGTTTTCGTCGATGCCTTCGGCGCCGAGCAGGGCCACGTCGAAATTCCAGCGGGCGACTTCCTCGAGCGTGCGATCGCCGGCGACCATCGCATGGCGGGTCAGGAAAAGACCGCCCGGGATGTAGACCTCGACGCCCGGCAGGCAGGAGATCAGCTGAGCGGTCGGCAGGCAGGTCGTGACAATCTGCAGATCCGGGACACCGGCGGAAGCGATGGCTTCGGCGGCGAAGAAGATGGTCGAACCGGAGTCGAGATATACGGTCATGCCGGCCTTGACGCGCGACGCGGCCATGTTGCCGATCTTGCGCTTGGCTTCGGCGTCTTCGATCTTGCGGTCGTCGAGCGGGGGGAAGTTGCGGTTGAAGTCCGAGAGCGCTCCGCCATGAGTACGGGTGATGCGACGCTGGTTCTCGAGTTCGGTCAGATCGCGGCGAGCCGTCGCCTCGGAGACATTGAATTGTTTGCAGATCTCCAGGACAGGGACGTACCCGACCTTGGAGAGAAGTTTGGCAATCGCTTCGCGGCGGGCTTCAATGATGTGTCGGGCTACTTTCATAAAGTCGTGTGCTCTGGGGGTTAGCGTTCTTGCCGTTATGAGCGTTCCCAATCGACCAATCAATAACGCAAATTCCCAAACCCGGCCGGCCTCACCTATATTTCGCACAATATACATTATGTCTAATTAACTAATGAATAATGAAAACAAGCCTATTATTGGTCAAAACTGTTAAATCTTGGCTTAAATCACCCCTTTCATATCTTTTTCAGACAAACCCCATGAACGCCACCATTCGCTCATATTGCCGTATCGGGCTGGCTTTGGCGGCATTTTCTGGCGCTTTTGTCGGTTGCAGCACCACGAGCAAGCCCGAGGCCAAGCAGACGGTTGCTGAAACCAAGTTCACGGGATTGGTCATCGAGCAAGGTCCGGGCTCACTGGGTTCAGAGCCGCGCAAGGAACCGGTGACCTGCCTGATCCTCCACCATACCGCGGGTTCCCTGCCCTCCTCCTTGGATATCCTCCAAGGCAAGGATCCCAAGCATAAGGTCGGCGTCCATTACCTGGTCACCGATGAGCCCAAGCCCAGGGTCATCCGTCTGGTCCCTGAGAACCTTGCCGCCTACCATGCCGGCAAGAGCGGCTGGGGTAAGCTGTCTAACTTGAACCAGAATTCCATCGGGATCGAAATCATCAACTACGATGGGAACGTATACCCGTATTCCGACGCCCAGGCCGAGATCATCTTCGCGCTCTGCGACGAGATCATCCGTCGGCATGACATCAAGCCATGTAACGTGCTCGCCCACTCGGATATCGCGGTCGGTCGAAAGGTGGATCCAGGGCTGAAATTTCCTTGGGCATGGCTGGCTTCGCTAGGCATCGGTGCCTGGCCCTTGCCCAACGAAGTCGCTGATAACCTGCGTAAGAAACAGAACCTGTCTCCGAACCATGTCCGCAGCCTGCTGACGGCTTATGGCTATGTCCTGGAGAACGGCGACGCCGGTCTGAAGCTCGGTGTCGAATCATTCCAACGTCACTTTCGACCCGCCAAGGTCGACGGTGTCATCGACAGTGAAACCGTCGCGATCCTCGAAGCCCTGCTGCGCCGTTATCAGCCCAAGTCCTACCGCGAGGCCAAGTTCAAGCCTTGAGCTGAACTCCGAAGAATCGAAGGACCTTGTTGGCGTAATTTCTCAACAGGTCGCGCTCAGGGTATCCGAGCTTGTCCAGATAGATGGCGTAGAAGACCATTCCGGCGATGCCGGCGATGCCCATGGACAGGATGAGGTTCAGTTTCTCGGCGATATGTCCGGTCAGGACGTTGTGCAGGAAGCTGTAGCCGTTGAAAGCGATGATCGCGAGGATGACCGAGCCTACGAATACCTGGATGGCCGGCTTGAGCAGGCTCTCGGAGAGGAATTCAGGGGCGTGCTGCTTGAGGTAATGTCGGAGCACCAGGTATTGCCAGATGGTCGAGACGGCATTGGCGACGGCGAGCCCTTCCACGCCCCATCCCATGCCGACGGCGATCGATGAACCGACGGCGTTGACGACCAGCGCGTGGAGCGCGGCGATGAGCGTGACCTTGGTCCTTCCGGCCACGTTGAGGGCTCTCGTCACGATGGAGATCATCGCGTAGAACGGCATCGCGACGGCGAACAGCACCAGGAGGATCGCCGTGGCCTTGCAGTTGTTGATGCTGAATCTTCCGTACTGGAAAAGGAGCTGCACGATCGGTTCCGCCAAGGCGGCGAGGCCAAAGGCCGCCGCGACATTGATGGCCAGGATGAGACGCATGCCGCGACCGTAGTTGCGTGACAGCGCCGGGGTGTCACGGTTCGCGAAGGCGGTGGCCAGGGCCGGGAAGATGACGACGGCGATGGAGGCGGAGAAAAGCCCGATGGGGAGTTCGACGATCCGGTTGGCGATGTAATAGTACATCAGGCCGGCATCGCTCACCTTGTAGGCGATCGCGCGAGAAACGAGGACGTTGACCTGCTGGACGCCCGCGCCGAGAGCGGCCGGAAGGAAGGCGACGCTCAGGGTCTTCCAGGCTGCCTCATCTGTCGTCCGAAGCGCCGGGGTCCAGCCTTCCTGACGAAGTCCCCAGAGCGGGATGAGCAGCTGGAACGCGCCTCCGACCAAGGCGCCAGCGCAAAGCCAGACGGCCTTGCCCATGTCGGTGGCGGCCAGGTTGACGCCGAAGACGCCAAGTCCGACAATCATGCAAAGGTTCAGCACGCCCGAGGCGATTTCGGCCAGACCGAAACGGCCGCTGAGGTTCACCGCCGACGTGAACAGCGCCGCGACGCAGATCAGCGGCATGTACGGCATGCAGATCGCGGTCAGGATGGCCGCCGATGCGTCCGACGGCCAGATCAGCGCCCAGAGCAGCGACGACCCGATGCCGATCATGGTCAGACCGAGCATCCAGGGGAAGACCTTGCGGAGGACGTAGTTCAGGAAGCCGAAGGCCGCGGGCTTCCCGTCTTTCACGGACTTGTCCGCCAGCGCGGGGACGATGGCGGCGGTCAACGCGCCTTCGCCAAGGAGACGACGGAAAAGGTTCGGGATCTGGAAGGCGAAAATGAACGCCGAGCCGATGGCCGAGGCGCCGAAGATGGCCGCGGTCAGTTGGTCGCGGAACAGCCCGAGCACACGCGAGACCATCGTCCAGGAGGCGGTCTTCGCCATGGCCTGGTACTGGCGCGTCTGCTCGCTCATGGGCTCAGGGCTGGATGGCGCGCATGCCTTCCTCGAGCACGGCACGGAGCGCCGGGACGAGGTCCGTCCGCGGGACTTCCGCTTCGGAGCGATCGGCCAGGCTGCGGACCTTGGCGACGCCCTTGGCGACTTCGCTTCCGCCATAGACAAGCGCATACTTGGAGCCGGCGACTTCGGCGGCCTGGATGAGCTTGGGGAACTTGCCGTCCTTGAGATTGTATTCCACGCGGAAACCGGCGCGACGCAGGTTGGCGATGTCTTCGAGCGCGGCGTTCCGGGCGTCGTCTCCCAGGATCATGACGTAGAAGTCAGGCCCGTCGGCGTAAACCGGGATGAGCTTCTTGAGCTCGAGCAGGTCGCGCAACGTGACGTCGCCCATGCCGAAACCGACGGCGGGAAGGTCGGGACCACCGAGCTTCTTGACCAAGGCGTCATAGCGCCCCCCGCCGGCGAGCGCGCGGGCTTCGCCGCCTGTCTCGAAGGCCTCGAAGACGAATCCCGTGTAATAGGCCAGGCCGCGTACGATCGTAAGGTCGATGGCGACGCATTCGCCGAAGCCCATGGTGGTGAGCGTGCCGAGCAGCTGTTTCCATTCGCCCAGGCGTGCGGTCATCGAGGCATCGCCGGAGGCGAGTTGCTCGAGGTCGGCAAGGGACTTGGTGTTCGCGAAGGCGCGGGCGGCTTCGAGCGTCTTGGAGGGGTCGACCGAAGTGCCGGCGAGCGCCGCCGTCATGGCGTCGAGGAGGTCCTTGGGCGCGCCGCGTTCAAGCTTGTCGACCACGCCGAGCACGGCGACGGCCTGGGCTTCGGGGACGCCGAGGCTGGCGAGGTAGCGGAACCAGAGCGTGCGGTCCGAGACACGGATGCGGAAGTCCTGCTGCGTGAGGCCGAAGCCCAGCAGGCAGTCAGCGCACAAGGCGATGATCTCGGCATCGGCCGCGGGCCCGACTTCGCCGAGCAAGTCGGCGTTAAGCTGGTAGAACGCACGGAGACGTCCCTTCTGAGGTTTCTCGTAGCGGTAGTTCTCGCCGATCGCGAACCAGCGGATCGGCTTGGGCATGCCGTTGGCCTTGGCGCCGACCATGCGGGCCAGGGACGGCGTCATTTCAGGACGAAGACTGACCTTGCGGCCGCCCTTGTCCTCGAAGTTGAAGAGCTGGCGGACGATTTCTTCGCCGGACTTCTCAGTAAAGAGTTCGAGCGGTTCCAGGACGGGCGATTCCCATTCGCGGAATCCGTAGCGACGACAAGCACGTCGCCACACGTCCATGACATGGCCTAGGACGGCGCGGTCTTCAGGATAGAACTCCCGGAAACCGGGGAGCGTTCGAATGTCGGACATCGCGAAGCAGAATTACTGAGCGGGCTTCTCGACGTCGTACGACTTCAATTTGGCCTTCAGTTCCTTGCCGGCCTTGAACTTGATCACCGCGCGCTTGGGGATGACGACATCCGTCTCCGGGCGGTTCGGGTTGCGACCGATGCGGCTCTTGCGGACCTGCACCTGGAAGACGCCGAAGTTACGGAGCTCGACGTCACGACCGGACAGCAGCGCTTCGCTGATGGCGTCGAGGGTCATCTGGACCGAGTCGCGGATATGCTTCTGCGGGTAGCCCTTGTCCGTGAAAATCTTGAGGACGATGTCGCGCTTGGTGAGGTTGTTGGACATGACGTTGCGTAAGTGTTGATAGACAAAGGCATGGGAAAGCGGCCGTGGCAATACCACACCCGAAAAACCTTACTCCAGGTTCTGGACCTGCTCCCGAATGCGTTCGATCTCGGTTTTCGCCTCCAAAACCAGCTTGGTCGTGGCGATTTCCGAAGCCTTGCTGCCGATGGTGTTAACTTCGCGGAGGAATTCCTGGATCAGGAAATCCAACTTTCGCCCACAATTCGGCAGGGCCAGCTCAGCCGAAAACTGGTCGACGTGGCTATTGAGGCGGACGACTTCTTCGGTGATGTCGGAGCGGTCTGCGAACAGCGCAAGCTCCTTGAGCACCCTCTCGTCGTTCACGTCCAGCGACAAGCCGGCATCCTTGAGTCGCTTGAGCATCGCGTCCCGATGGCGGACCGGCGCAAGTTTTTCAGCCTGTTCCATGCCAGTCACCATCGCGGCCATCTTGGCCAGACGTTCGGACAGGTCCTTGGACAAGGCGGCACCTTCGGCCTGACGCATCATGACGAGGTTGCCTAGGGCTTCCTCGAAGGCGCTACGTACGTTCGTTTCGACGGCGGCGAACTCCGGCAAGACGACCGAGGGACGACGGCTGTTCTCGGCGAGTCGCAGGAGTAGTTCGCCGTCGGCGGTCAGCTTCATGCCGCAGAGTTGCGCGATCTTGGCGAGCTCATCGAGGCTGTTGGCGACGGCTTCATGATCCCACTGGCGTAGAGTGGCCGAAGCGGCGGCTTGGGACACGCGGGCGGTGACTTTGCCGCGCTGGAGACGGGCGCGGATCCAGCTGGAAGCCGCGGATTCAAGGGCGGGCCAGGCCTCAGGGCCGAAGACGGAAACCTGGAGGTTCTTCTGGTTCACCGTGGCGATCTCCAACGAAAGACGTACGCCGGGAAGATTGATCTCCGCCCGGCCGAAGCCCGTCATCGAAGAGGCCGCCATGGTCAGAGTTTGATCTCGGTGCCCATCGCACGCGCCGCGCTCCACACATCCTTGTCGCCGCGGCCCGAAAGATTGATGATCACCACCTGCTCCTTGGGCAGCGAAGCGGCGAGTTTCACGCCATGGGCGACGGCGTGGCTGGACTCGAGCGCCGGAATGATGCCTTCGGTCCGTGAGAGCAGCTGGAAAGCGTCGAGGCATTCGCTGTCGGTCGCGTAGCCGAACTCGAGGCGGCCCTTCTCGCGATAGTAGGCATGCTCGGGACCGACCGCGGCGTAATCCAGGCCCGCCGAGACGGAATGCGTGCCTTCGATCTGCCCTTCCCCGTCCATCAGGATGTTCGTCATGCAACCTTGCAGGACGCCCAGACGGCCGCCGGCGAACCGGGCCGCATGCTCGCCTTTGCTGATACCACGGCCGCCGGCTTCCACGCCGATGAGGCGGACGCCAGGCTCGTCGAGGAATTCGAAGAAGGCGCCGATGGCGTTGGAACCGCCGCCGACGCAGGCGACGATGGCGTCGGGCAAGCGACCTTCAGCGCGCAGGATCTGCTGCTTAGATTCAATGGAGATGATACGATGGAAATCCCGGACCATCATCGGATAAGGATGCGAACCATAGGCCGTCCCCAGGATGTAGTGCGTCTCGCGGACATTGGTGACCCAGTCGCGCATGGCCTCGTTGACGGCTTCCTTGAGGGTACGCTGGCCGGCCTCGACGCCACGGACCTCGGCGCCCATGAGTCGCATGCGGTAGACGTTGAGGGCCTGGCGCTCCATGTCGGTCGCACCCATGTAGATGACGCACTTGAGTCCGAAACGGGCGCAGACGGCGGCCGTGGCGGTGCCGTGCTGTCCGGCGCCGGTCTCGGCGATAATGCGCTTCTTGCCCATGCGGATGGCCAGCAACGCCTGGCCGATGACGTTATTGATCTTATGGGCGCCCGTATGGAGCATGTCCTCGCGTTTGAGGTAGATGCGGGCGCCGCCGACATGCTTCGTCAGCGATTCAGCGAGATAGAGTCCGGTCGGACGCCCGGCGTAATCGCGGAGCATGTCAGCGAAAGCCTGCTGGTAGGCAGGGTCGCGGCGGGCTTCGTCGTAGGCCTTGGTCAGGTCCAGCAACGGGGTCATCAAGGTCTCGGGCACGTACATGCCGCCGAACTGACCGAAGCGTCCACGGGTGTCCGGAACGCGGAAGCGAGGCTCGGTGGTCGGGATGAGGCTGGAGGCCGACATGGTGATATATCCTGCATAAAGCGGGAACGTCCTCCAAGGGCAAGCGACAAGGGCTAATCGGCTTTCCTTGCCCTTGTTTGCTCCGGTGCCTAATGGTGCGCCATGCTTCGCTTCGCCTTTGGTCTGTGGCTGCTGTTTTCTTCGTCCGCTTTCGCCGCCGGCGATAGCCAGACTCCCGCGCAGGTCCGTGCCGACTTCACCTACGGCCGTGCCCTCGTCACCGGCACCGTGGAAGGAGTCACGGAATTCCTGCCGGTGAGCTCGACCGGACACATGATCATCACTGACCGACTCATGCAGGTCCCGGCCGATGAACGCGTGATCATCTCGGGAGTCGCCGACCGCAAGGGGCGGCCGGTCTCCCAGGAGCGCATCGCCGACGACTACATCGTCATCATCCAGGTCGGCGCCATCCTGGCCGTCTTCGTGGCCTTCTTCGAACGCATCCGAAATCTTTTGACGGGGCTGATCCGGACGGACCGCCGCTCGATCGACCTCGCCGTCTCCATCATCGTCGCTTTCGTGCCCTCCGCCCTGCTCGGCTTCTTCTTCAAGGAAGCCATCGCTTCCTATCTCTTCTCGGTCGAGGTCGTGGCCGGCGCCCTGGTCGTGGGCGGCGGCGTGATCCTGGTGGCCGAAGCGTTGCTGCCGAAGGTCCGTTCGTCGGATAAAGACGAAGTCGCCGTGATCGGTTGGCGCCAGGCGCTCACGGTGGGACTCTGCCAGTGCTTCGCCCTGATTCCCGGCACGAGCCGCTCCCTTTCCACGATCCTGGGCGGCCGCCTCGCCGGACTCACGCACTCGGCGGCGACGGAGTTCTCCTTTCTGGTCGGCCTGCTGACGCTCACCGCCGCCTCGGTCTATAAGATGTGGTCGCTCGGCCCTGCGCTGACGCAGGTCTACCCGGCCGGTCCCGCCGGGGTCGGACTCCTGGTCGCGGCGGTCACGGCCTTCGTGTCGGTGAAGTGGCTCGTGGGCTATGTCTCCCGGCATGGCTTGGGCGTGTTCGCCTGGTACCGCATCGCGCTAGGCGGTGCGATCCTGGCGTTCCTCGCCCTGAAGTGAGCCGAGGTCAGGCTCCCAGCTCGAAGCCCTTGCGGTACTCGCGTCGGACGTAGGCGTTCGCGGCCTTGTCGTTCGTGACTTCCATCTTCGCGCCGTCCCAGAGGAGTTTGCGGTCGGGGAAACGCGAGGCGAGGTTGCCCATGAGCACCATCTCCGAGAGCGGGCCGGAATAATCGAAGTTGGACGAAGCGGCGGCACCGCCCTTGCAGGCGCGGATCCAATCCTTCTCGTGACCGGAGGAGTTGCCCGGGATGCGAGGAATCGTCTTGGCCACCTTCTTGGCGGCTTCGCGCAGGTCGGCATTCAGGATGCGCGGGTTGAGGCCATAGCAGCCGCAGACGAGCTTGCCCTTGTCGCCGATGAAGAGGCAGCCGCCGTTGGGGTCGCCGAACGGCATGTCGTCCTCGAGCTCATCGGGGCGCTGAGGCATCAGGCCGCCATCCCACCAGGTGAGCGTCACCGGAGGCATCTCGCCGCGGGCCGGGAACTTGAAGCGGACGATCGAAGAGCGCGGGTAGGATTCGTTCTTGCCCGTGGTCTTCTTGCCGAAGGTCTCGTAGACGGTGGAGACGTTGCCTTCGACGCTTTCCGGGTAGCGGAGGTTGAGCGCCATGAAGGCGGGGTCGATGATGTGGCAACCCATATCGCCGAGGGAGCCGGTGCCGAAATCGCACCAGGCGCGCCACTTTCCGGGGTGATAGGAGGAATGATACGGACGGAAGGCCGCCGGACCGCACCACTGGTTCCAGTCCATGCCCTCGGGGGCTTTCTGCGCCTCGAGAGGTCGATCCATCTCGAGGCTCTGCGGCCAGATGGGGCGGTTGGTCCAGGTATGCACTTCACGGACCTTGCCGATCAGTCCGGCGGCGATCCACTCGGTCACCTGACGGATGCCTTCGCCGGAGTGGCCCTGATTGCCCATCTGGGTCACGACATTGTGCTTATGGGCGGCCTCGGTGAGGACGCGCGCTTCGAAGACGGAATGGGAGATCGGCTTCTGCACGTAGACGTGCTTGCCGCGGCGCATGCATTCCATCGCGATGTAGGCGTGGGAATGGTCGGGCGTAGCGATGATGACGGCGTCGAGGTCCTTCTGCTCGTCGAGCATCTTGCGGAAATCGGTGTAGAGGGCGGCCTTGGGCTGCTGCTTGATCGTGCCGCCGCAACGGCCGAGATCCAGGTCGCAGAGCGCGACGATGTTCTCGTCGGAGGAATTGCGGACGTTGCTCGCGCCGACGCCGCCGAAGCCGATCGCGGCCACGTTCAGCTTATCGTTCGGAGAGATCGTGCGGGCGGCCGAATTGAGCCAAGGGCGGGTGACCGCGAAAGCGGCGGCGGCCATGCCAGTATTGCGAAGGAAGGACCGGCGGTTGAGCTGGGGTGTCATGGGGTTGGGGTGAGTGGTTTCTACGACCGTGCGTCCGCCTCGCAAGTTCCATGCACCCCGACCTGTCGGGTTGAAACGACATAAACCAAGGCGATGACGACAGGATGGGAGGCCAGTCCCAGGCCCGACCCTCGGCCGGCCTTGCGAATGTGAACAGGTCGGACGATGCTCCAACCCGCCCCGCCTATCTCGCTGTCTGAATGAATCTTATGACGCCGCGCCCGAGCCCTCGGCGGCCGAAGTTTCGTTTGACTATGCTGTGAATAAACTGTTCATAAAGGAAACCACCACGACCCTGATGTTTAAGCGCTTCCCCGGGCTATTCACCCAAGCCATCGGCATCGACCTTGGCACGGCCAACACGCTTGTCTTCCTCAAGGATCGCGGCGTCGTCCTCCGCGAGCCCAGCGTCGTCGCCATTCGCACCAGCACGCGCAAGCCGATCGCCGTCGGCAACGAGGCCCGCATGATGCTCGGCCGTACCCCGGGAGACATCCAGGCGCTCCGTCCGATGAAAGACGGCGTCATCGCCGACTTCGAGATCAGCGAGCACATGCTCCGCTACTTCATCGGTAAGGTCGCGCGCAAGTCCCTGTTCACGAACCTTACCGTCGTCGTGGCCGTACCTTACGGCATCACCGCGGTCGAACGCCGAGCCGTCATGGATTCGGCTTACCGCGCCGGAGCCGACGACGTGATCACCATTCCTGAGCCGGTCGCCTCCGCCATCGGCGTCGGCCTTCCGGTCGAAGAGCCCACCGGTTCGATGATCGTCGACATCGGCGGCGGCACGACCGAAGTCGCCGTGCTTTCCCTCGGCGGCATCGTCCATGCCCGCTCCATCCGCGTCGGGGGCGACGAGTTCGACATGTCGATCATCAAGTACATCCGTAACTCGTACAACCTGATCATCGGCGAACGCACCGCCGAAGAGATCAAGATCAAGATCGGCTCGGCTTACGCCCTCGAACAGGAACTGACCTTCGAGGTGAAGGGACGCGACAATGTCACCGGCCTGCCCCGCCAGCTGCATCTCACCTCCCAGGAGGTCCGCGAAGCGATGGCCGACAACATCAACCAGATCATCGAGGCCGTGAAGGGCTCGCTGGAACGCATCCCGCCCGAACTCTCCTCCGACCTCGTCGATCGTGGCATCGTCCTCGCCGGCGGCGGTTCGCTCATCCGCAAGATCGATCGCGCCATCTCCGAGGCCACCGGCCTGCCGGTCTTCGTCGCCGAAGACCCTCTTTGCGCCGTCGTCAACGGCACCGGCAAGATCCTCGCCAACTCCTCCCGCTGGAGCGGTCGAGACTAAGACCCGCTCGCGGGCCGACCCGCCATGGATCAGAATCGTCAAGGTGCCCGCGCCTCCTATGTCGCGCTTGCGATCTTCTTCGCGGTCTGGGTCCTGCTGCCCAGCGCGGTACGCCGCCTGAATCGGGAAGCCTTCGCCGAATTCCAGGCCCCCGCCCTGCATCTGGTCGGGAAGTCCCGCGACCTAGCCACGTTCTGGGAGAAGAAAAGCCGCAGCACCGAGGAGATGGCCGCCGCCGGACGCGACCTGGCCCGCATCAACGCCGCCCTTGAGATCAAGCTCAACGCGCTCGAGGATGTCCGCCGCGAGAACATACGGTTGCGCGAGATCACCCGCTACAACGTCCCCGTCGAATACATGTCGGTCGTCGCGCGCGTCGCCACCCGCGACAGTTCCTCCTGGTGGCAGCGCATCGTCATCCGCAAAGGTCGCAATGACGGCATCCGTCCCGGCGCCCCGGTCGTCTTCGGCAATACGGTCGTCGGCCGCGTGACGGCGGTGCACCTCACGACGAGCGAGGTCGACCTGGTCACCAGCCCCGGCTTCCGCTGCACCGCCTATCTCGAAGGTGACGACCAGAATCACATCGTGCTCGTCAACGGCGTCGCCGCCAATTCGCTCGGCACGGCCAAGGCGCGCGTGAGCGTGATTCCTCGCGACTACTCCATGCCCGCCGGCCAGCCCGCCCGCGTCTTCACGACCGGCATGGGCGGCGTCTTTCCGAGTCGCCTGATGCTCGGGTATCTCGACGGCGGCACCTACGCGACCCAGGTCGGAAACTTCAAGGAGAGCCTGCTGATCCCTTCGCGCGACCTATATAACCTTCAGGAAGTCTCCGTCCTCGTGCCCTTGCATCAGAATCCGGGCGAAGCCCTGATGCAAGGCGACCAATTCCAGTGACCATGGGCTGGGCGTGGCTGATCCTGGTGCTGGCGACCTACCCTTGGCTACTCGGGGCGGACCTCGCGTCCGATGCATTGGCCTCCTCATCGTTGGTGTTCTTCATCACCGGCACCTGCCTGATCGCTCCCTGCCGTCGCCTCCGTCGATGGCAGGCCGTCCTGTTCGCCGCCTGCCTCGGCTTCCTCTTCGAGGCTCGTCGGCCCATCCCTGACGGTATCGTCGCCTTCGCCCTCGTCGCGGTGGCGATCTTCCTTTCCTCCAACCGACAGCACCTGCGGACGACCCCCGGCATGCTTCGTGCGGCGGCGGCCATCAACATCATCGCCTGCCTGGTCTGGTTTGTGGCCGCAGCCTATGCCGCGCCTGTCGCCGGAGCCGACCTCGCCTGGCAGCTGATCTTGCAGCTCCTCATCGCAGGCGTCGTCGGCACGGTCGGCCTTATCCCCATCGCCTTGACGCAGAACGCCGCCATGGATCGGTTCGGCGTTCCGCCAGCCCCGGAGACGCCATGAAGGAATCATCTGACACCCGGGTCCTGCCGTCCACTCCGGTAGAGCGACTGCGCCTCTACGGGGTGTTCTTTTTCTTCGCTGCAGGTTTCCTTTACGTGGTCGCTGGGCTCGCCTTCCGCCAGCTGGTGCAGTCGAGCGACCTCAAGGAGCAGTCGGACACCCAGAGCCGTCGTGTCGTTCTCCGTCCGCCGGCCCGGGGACGCATCTACGATCGCAACGGATTCCCGCTCGTCGACAACCGGGCCCGCTGGAGCGTCAAGGCCGACCTGGCATCCTTGCAGAAGGAATTCCGCGCCGAGTATCTTCGCCTCCTCGCCGCCGAGAAAGCCCGTGACGCCGTCCAGGTCGATCGCGAGAAGCTGATGGAAGACGCCCGGGTGCGCGTGCTCCAGGGCTGGCTCAACAAGGTTTGGTTCGTCATCGATGAGACCAACCGCGGGACGAAGGCGCGCAAACCCGCCAAGCTCGCCCCTGTCACCGCGCCCGGAGAACGTCAGGTCAACATCGAAGACCTGCGCAAGCACCTGCGGGAGCGTCGCGCGTTGCCCTTCACGTTGGTATCCGACCTCGCCTTCCCGGGCACAGGGCAGGCCCTCACGGCCGACGACGGGACCAAGTCCGTCGCACGTTTCATCGAGCAGTTCCCTGTCGAAGGTCCCATCCGTCTCGAGTCCGACATTGTCCGCACCTACCCCTTCGGAGCCATGGCCGCCCACGTGCTCGGCTACGTCAAAGACACCGACGAACTACCCGAAAACGTCGACGACATCTCGGAGATCCGACTCGAGTCGATGCAGAAGCTGCACTACACGGGGAAGACCGGTGCGGCGGGCATCGAGCTGAGCTATAACCATGTCCTGAGCGGACTCAGCGGATGGGAACTCTGGTCCAAGACATCCTCAGGCTATAACCAGACGAGGTTGAAGTACAGCGAGCCGCAGCAAGGCAGCAACGTGCCTTTGTCGCTTGATTACCGTATCCAGCTGGCCGCCGAAAGCGCCTTGTCGAAGGTCAAGGACCCCCAGGGTAAGCTACTGCCGGCCGCGGCGGTGATGATCGACGTCCACAGCGGCGAGATCCTGGCGCTGGCAAGCCAGCCCTCATTCGACCCCAACCGGCTGGCCGACCGTGTGTCGGCCAATTATTATGAAGAAGTCGAGAAATCCGGAGGCTGGCTCAATCGGGCCACCCAAGGACTCTATGCTCCCGGTTCGACCTTCAAGGTGATCACGGCCACGGCCGGGATGCGCAAGAAGGTCATCGACTGGGATGACGCCCTAGAGTGCGGCCCTTCATACCGGGTCGGCAATCGCGACTTCCCCGAACACGAACCGGCTGGTTTCGGCGAGGTGAACCTCGACAAGATGCTGGCGATCTCCTGCAACGTCTGGAACTACCAAGTCGGTCTACGCACGGGTATCGAAGCCCTCGCCGCCGAATCTCGTCGCTTCGGTCTCGACACGCCGTTGCTGCAGACCGTCAGCGACGTCGAAAGCGGACGTCTGCCGATGACCGAACTTCCTTATGCCGCGAACCGCGGGCTCGTCGTGCCCGACCGCGAATACAAGCTTCGCATCGGCGCCGGCGCCTGGAACGACGGCGATACCGCGAACATGTCCATCGGCCAAGGCTACCTGCTGACGACGCCGCTGCACATGGCCTGCGTCGCCGCCTCGATCGCCCGTGGGCAGACACGCACCACGCCGTCCATCATCCATGACGTGCGCCGCGACGGTCATCACGTCGGCGCCGAGCCCATCGGACTGACTCAGGCTCAGCTCGACGCCCTCCGCGGAGGCATGGTGCGTTGCGTCGAGGAAGGCACCGCTCGGGTCGCCCGCATCCCTGGCCTGATTTACGGAGGCAAGACCGGCACCGCCGAATACTTCAAGAAGGGCGAGAAAGCGCACCTCGCCTGGATGATCGGTTTCGCTCCGGCGAAGGATCCGGTCGTCGCTTTCGCCGTGCTCGTCGAGGGACAGCTTGATACCAACACCTGGGGTGGCAAGACCGCCGGGCCGGTGGCCAAGGAGATGCTCGAGACCTGGTGGCCGATCGCGGTGAAGGCCAACCAAGACGAGAAGACGGACGGCTCCCGTTAATCCCTGATCAGCACGCGGGTGCCGACCGGCACCTTGCCGTAGAGACGGATGACGTCGGAATCCGAAAGCAGGACGCAACCATGGCTGTTGGGGCGACCGAGCTTGTCCGTCTGATTGGTGCCGTGGATGTAGACGAAGCGGCGACGCGTATCGACGACCCTGCCCTCGGCGTCGTTGCCTTGGTTGAGGCCAGGCTCCAGCCCTTCCAGCCAGAGGATGCGCGAGGTGATCAGGTTGTCTTCCGGCGTCGGCCATTCCGCGGCGAGCTTACCGGTCGGCTGACGGGCCTTGAACACCATGCCCGACATGGCGCCATCGCCGATCTTCTCGCCGACCTGATGTATTCCTACGGGGGTCTGCAGGGAATCCTGGACGCAGCCGCGGCCCGCCCGAGCCGTGCTCACGACATAGGTTTCACACTCCGAACCTTTAAAAAGCCATAGTTTTTGCTGGTCAATCGACACAACGATGCAATCTTCCGCTGAAGGCAGACCCAGCTCCTTCAGGCGCTCGGACACCTCCTTCTTCAAACCTAACTCGATCTCAGAACATGGCATATCGTATCGGCATCGTGGGCGTGACAGGCGCGGTGGGTCAAGAACTGCTGGCGCTCATGGCCAAGCGGAACTTCCCCGTGGCCGAACTCCGCCCCCTCGCTTCGGCCCGCTCGGCCGGCTCCAAGGTCTCCTACGGCGGCAAGGAGTGGACCGTCCGGGAAGCCAAGCCCGAAGCCTTCGAAGGGCTTGATTTCGCCATCTTCAGCGCCGGAGGCTCCATCTCCCTCGCCCTCGCCCCGGAAGCCGTCAAGCGAGGCTGCATCGTCATCGATAACAGCTCCGCTTACCGCATGTATCCGGACGTTCCCCTTGTCATCCCGGAGATCAACGCCCACCACCTTGCCAACCACAAGGGCATCATCGCCAACCCCAACTGCTCGACGGCGATCGCGCTGATGGGCCTCTACCCCCTTCACCAAGCCTTCGGACTCAAGCGATTCTTCGCTTCGACCTATCAGGCTGTTTCCGGCACCGGCGCCGAAGCCATGCGCGAACTCGACGCCCAAGCCCGCGCCTGGGCCAAGGGCGAGACCCTCGCCCCGAAGGTCTACCCGCACACGATCAACTTCAACCTCATCCCCCAGGTCGATTCGTTCCTCGAGGACGGTTACACCAAGGAAGAGATGAAGATGCTCAACGAAGGTCGCAAGATCATGGACCTGCCCGGGCTGAAGGTCACCACCACCTGCGTCCGCGTCCCGGTCTTCCGCGCCCACTCGATCGCCATCAGCGCCGAATTCGAAAAGCCGGTCGACATCGCCGCAGCCCGCAAGGCCATCAGCGCCTTCCCCGGCGCCGAACTTTGCGACGACCCTGCCAACAAGAAGTACCCGATGCCGCTCGACTACGCGGGCAAGGAGAAGTGCGGCGTCGGCCGCCTGCGCAAGGATACCCTCTTCGACAACGGCATCTCCCTCTGGGTCTCCGGCGATCAGCTCTGGAAGGGCGCCGCGCTCAACGCGATCCAGATCGCCGAAGCGCTGCACGCCCAGGGTCGCCTGGCTCGCAAGTAATCCGACCATGGCCCGGAGCAACGATCGCGCCCCGCGCCACGCCGACCTTCATCGGCCCATCCGTCTGTTCGACGAGGCCGACATCCCGGCCCTCCTCAAGGACGTCAAGGATCCGCTGATCCTGGTCCTCGACGGCGTGCAGGATCCGCATAACCTCGGCGCATGCCTCCGTAACGCCGAATGCGCCGGCTGCGCGTTCGTGGTCATCACCCGCAAGAATTCCGCCCCGGTCACCGATACGGTCCGCAAGGTCGCCGTCGGCGCCGCTGAGTCGCTGCCGATCGTCCAGGCGAACAACCTTCGCAACGCGCTCGTCAAGTTGAAGGACGCCGGAGTCTGGATCGCGGGCACCTCGGACCATAAGGCGAGCCAGTCGCTCTACGCCGCCAAACTCAACGGCCCTCTGGCGATCGTGCTCGGCGCCGAAGGCGATGGGATCCGCCACCTGACCGCCGAGACCTGCGACTTCCTCCTGCGCATCCCGATGCTCGGGCAGGTGCCCTGTCTCAACGTGTCCGTGTCCGCCGGTGTGTGTCTTTTCGAGGCCGTCCGTCAGCGCGGCCATCGCTGAGGTTCAATTTTTCTTTACCCCTCCCTTCGGGCGTGTCGTAATCGACTCGTTCGGCAGGCCAGATAGCTCAATGGTAGAGCAGTTGACTTTTAATCAATTGGTTCCGGGTTCGAGTCCCGGTCTGGCCACTCCGAACACCCTCTTTGCCCCGGCAGGAAACTCTCTGCCGATTTAAGTGCATTTGCTCTTGAAATCCTGCCCGCGTCTTGCACTCATTCCCATCCCGCTGTCTGGCTGGATAGCTCAATGGTAGAGCAGTTGACTCTTAATCAATTGGTTCGGGGTTCAAGTCCCCGTCCAGCCACCAGCGGGAAACCCTTTCAAGCACGTCGCCGATCGCCCTGGAGGCGACGGTAGCGTTCGGCCATGTACGCCGCATGGCAGGGGCGGCAATAGCTGTGGTAGCTGCCGGAGGCCCTCAGCCAGTGGAACATCTGCACGGGCAGCTGCTGGTCGCACTGGGCGCAGGCACGGGTCGTCTCAGTCCGACGCGCCCCCCTCAGGGTCGAGCGGCGGCGGGCGGCTGCGCCCAGGCAAGGACGGCAGAACGGATGGATCGCGGCCGTGCCTTCGAGCCGATGGAACATATCCATGGTCTTGGTCTTATGGCAGCAACGGCATTTCTTCTTCGAGGGCTGATTCATGGCTCCTCGAGCAAGGCCGTGCCTCAGTCCCGAGCAACGGCAAGGGTCTGGGGTGTATCGCTGAGGCTTTCCCTTTACTCCACGGTCACGGACTTCGCCAAGTTGCGCGGCTGATCGATCGGGCAACCTCGCAGGCGGGCCACGTGGTAGGAAAGCAGCTGCAATGCGACGGCCGCGGGAATCGTGGCGACCAAAGGATCGCAGTCGGGGATCCGGATGACCTCGTCGGCGATCGCCGCTTCGGGGCCGCCCTCGGTGACGACGGCGATGATGCGCGCGCCGCGGGCCTTGCACTCCTCGGCGTTGCCCAAGGTCTTGTCGACGACCGGGGATCGGTTCGCGAGGACGACCACCGGCATGCCCGGCGTCAGCAAGGCGATGGGGCCATGCTTGAGTTCGGCGGCATGGTATCCCTCGGCGTGGATGTAGGAGATCTCCTTGAGCTTGAGCGCGCCTTCGAGGGCCACGGGATACATCGGGCCGCGACCGAGGAAGAAGGCATGCTCGTGCTTGACCATGCTTTCGGCGACCTTGGCGATGGCGGCGTCCTGCTTCAGGACGGCTTCGATGAGTTCAGGCAAGCGGGCGATCTCGGAAGCCAAGGCAAGGCCACGCTCGCGGGATAGGCGGCGTCCTCGGCCCAGTTTCAACGCCATCAGCAAGAGCACGGCGACCTGGCCGGTGAAGGCCTTGGTCGAGGCGACGGAGATCTCGGGGCCGGCATGCAGGTAGACGCCTCGGCCGGCCTCGCGGGCGATGGTCGAACCGACGACGTTGACAAGCCCCATGACCATGGCGCCCTTCTCCTTGGCCTCGCGTACCGCGGCCAAGGTGTCGGCGGTCTCGCCAGATTGGGAGATGGCGACGACGAGGTCGCGACCGTCGACCAAAGGATTGCGGTAACGGAACTCCGCCGCCTGCTGGACTTCGGCCTGGATGGCCGCCAGGTCTTCGAAGGCGAAGTCGCCGACCATGCCGGCATGGAGCGACGTCCCGCAGCCGACCATGACGATGCGCTGGAGGTCGCTGAGCTCACGGGCGGTGGCGCCCATGCCGGAAAGGACCGCGGTGCCGTTGAGGAGGTCGAGCCGACCGCGCAGGGCGTTGCGGACGGATTCGGGCTGCTCATGGATCTCCTTGAGCATGAAGTGCTCGAAGCCTCCCTTCTCGACGGCCCCTGCCTCGAATTCCAGTTCGGCGACATCGCGGTCCATCGGGGCGTGGTTGAGGTCGGTGATGTCGACGGTGTCGGCGGTGACCAGCGCGACGTCGCCATCGTCGAGGTAGATGACACGTCGGGTATGCGAGATCAGCGCCGAGGGGTCGGAAGCCACGAGGCACTCCCCTTCGCCGACGCCGATGACAAGCGGGCTGCCTTTGCGGGCTACGACGATGCGTCCTGGTTCGTCCGCGGAGATGACGGCGATACCATAGGCGCCCTCGACCTGACGGAGCGCGGAGATGACGGCCTTGCGGAGGTCCCCTTTGTAATATTCACCGACCAGCCGGGCGACCGCTTCGGTGTCGGTCTCGGAGGAAAAGACATGTCCCTTGGCCTCCAGCTTGGCGCGGATGACGCGGTAGTTCTCGATGATCCCGTTATGAACCAGGCGGATCTTGCCGCTGGCATCCGCATGAGGATGGGCATTGGCTTCGGTGGGCGCGCCGTGGGTCGCCCAACGCGTGTGGGCGATGCCGACGGTGCAACGGGCCTGAAGGGACTCGGGCCAATCGGCGCGGACCTTGTCGGCCAGACGGGCGACCTTGCCGACCGCGCGCAAGGTCAGGAGACCTTTGCCATCCTGGACCGAGAGGCCGGCGGAATCATATCCGCGATACTCCAGACGTCGAAGTCCGCCGAGGAGGACGGGAGTGGCCGCGGAGCGACCGACATAGCCGATGATGCCGCACATGGTCAGGAAAGGATGTCCTTGTCGACGATGGCGCCTGGCAAGGTGATGGTCTTGGGCCAGAGCTTACGGCCGGGATAGAGGGACGTATGGATGCCGGTGTGGACCCCGTCGCCGACGATGGCGCCGAGCTTGCGGCGACCGGTGTCGACCATGCGGCCTTCGACGGGGCTACGATGCGTCCCGCCGTCGTGGCGCAGATTAGAGGTGATCGTGCCTGCGCCGAAGTTGACCTTCTCCCCGAGGATCGAGTCACCGAGGTAAGAGAGGTGCCCGACGTTCGTGCCTGAAAGCAGGATCGAATTCTTGATCTCGACGGCCTGGCCGACATGGCACTTGTCACCGATCGCGGTCGAGCCGCGGATATAGCAGTTAGGGCCCACCTTGCAGTTGTCGCCGATGATGACGTCCCCTTCGATGACGACGCCCGGCAGGATCTTGGTTCCCTTGCCTACCTGCAGTCGACCGTCGACGTACAGCGAGGCGTGCGCCCCGGAATCCATGGCGTATGTTTTACGGGCGGTCATGGCCTCGGCGTTGGCGCGGAGGAGATCCCAGCTATAGGCGATGGCGTAAGATTGCGTCACGCGTAGCTCGCGTGAGCCTACCTGGCGACGGAGAAGCACCGTGCCATCCTCCTGCACCATCGAGGCGTAGGATGAGTCCGCCACGAATGTGGCGAGCTCGGCCGGCGCGAACCAAGCGGCTGGATTGACCTGCAGGTCCGCCGCAGGGCCAGGGACCTCGGACAGACCCGCGGCGATGAGCGCCGCCTGCTGATGCCGGCGAAGGGTTACGTTACCCAGAGGGAAGTCGGCCAATGAGCGCGTGACGGTCAGCGGATGACACCCGGGAGCATCGCCCGCGGCAGGAAGGTGGAAGGTCGCCATCTTAGAGGTTCTCGAAATCAGCCTCGACCGCCTGACGGAACACCAGGGACCAACGGTCGACTTCGGCCTGATCCTGATGCTCGACGAGGATGCGAAGTTTGTTCTCGGTGCCCGAATAACGGATGAGATGACGTCCCGCGTTGCCGAAGCTGGCGTCAGCCTTGCGAATCGATTCCTGCAGGGTGTTGAGCTGCACGAGCGGCACCCGTGCCTTCACCTTGAGGTTGACCAAAGCCTGAGGGTACTCGCGCATGCCGGCCGCAAGGTCGGCGAGCGTGGCGCCCTTCTTCCGCATGAAACGCAGGACCTGGAGCGCGCTGAGGATGCCGTCCCCGGTGGAGGCGTAGTCGGCGAAGATGAGGTGGCCGGAGTTTTCGCCGCCGAAGGAATAGCCGCCCTTGCGGAGGGCTTCGATGACATGACGGTCGCTCACGGCGGTGGTCACGACGCCGATGCCGGCTTTGCGCATGGCCTCATGGAGGCCGAGATTGGACATCACCGTGCAGACCATCGTGTTGCCCGAAAGCTTGCCCTCCTCCTTCAGCGCCAGAGCGGACATCGCGAGGATGCGGTCGCCCGAGACGGTCGCGCCGCTGGCATCCGAGAAGATCACGCGATCGGCGTCTCCGTCCAGCGAGATGCCGACATCAGCGCCCTGCTCCTTGACGACCTTGCCGGCGAATTCGGGATAGAGCGCGCCGACTCCGGCGTTGATGTTGATGCCATCCGGTTCGACGCCCAGCTTGACGACCTTGGCGCCGAGTTCCTTGAAGATGAGTGGAGCCAGCAGGTAGCCCGCGCCATGGCCGCAATCGACGACGATCTTCATGCCGTCGAGGTGCGCGTTGCCGAGGCTCTGCTTCACGAACTCGATGTATCGTCCGCGGGCATCGTCGATGCGATAGGCCTTGCCGATCTTGTCGCCGGTGACGCCATTGGCCTTTACGTCGTACAAGACCTCCTGCTCGACGAGGGCTTCGAGGTCGTCCGAAAGCTTATAGCCGTCAGGACCGAAGATCTTCAGGCCGTTGTCTTCGTAAGGATTATGCGAAGCCGTCAGCATGATGCCGGCTCCGCAGCCCATCGATTTGGTGAGATGCGCGACAGCCGGAGTGGGCATCGGGCCGACCAGGAAGACATCCATCCCGCTCGACACGAGTCCGCTGGTCAAGGCGGTCTCGAGCATGTATCCCGAGATTCGGGTGTCCTTGCCGATAATGACACGGTTATGATTGGCTCCGCTGGAACGCAGGACTCGGGAAATCGCCTGTCCGATGCGCAAAGCGATCTCAGGAGTGATCGGGTATTCGTTCGCCTTGCCACGGATGCCGTCCGTACCGAATAGCTTCGTCGTCATGGGCTTATTGGGTCTTTCATGAATGTTTTGGCAAGGTCAAATGATCGAAATCCTTCTTTTATGATAGATATGATTAAATCAGTCATTAAAAGGAAAAGGGCAAAGAATAACGATATGTTAGCAGCCCAGTCTCGCCGGACATACGACCGAAAGGGTTCGAGCGAGCAAATCAAGTTAAGTCAAAGAGGGGTAAAAGAGGGGAAATGAGATGGGGAAAGGCACTCATCCAGGATTCGCCGTTCGACAGGAACCCTGCGCGGAAGTTGAGTGTCACTTCCACATGCGTGTCCGCGCACTCCCCTTCTTGGTCATCCTGGCCGCAACGCGTGCGTGGGCAGATGATGCGAGCGTGGACTTCAATCGGGAGGTGCGTCCGATCCTTTCCGATCGCTGTTACGGATGCCATGGACCGGATGCGAACAAAGGCCGAAAGGCAGGTCTGAGACTGGATGATTTGGCCGGCGCCACGAAGAAGCTGAAGAGCGGAGACGTCGCGATCGTCCCCGGCGACCTCGAGAAAAGCGCGATGGCGAAGCGTATCGCCTCGCAGGACCCCGAAGAAATCATGCCCCCGCCCGAGTTGCATCGCCCCCTCTCGGCCGCTGAAAAAGATGTCCTCAACCGTTGGATCAAGCAGGGAGCCAAATATGATCCGCACTGGGCGTTCGTCCCCCCTCGCGCCTATCCGTCGCCCGCCATCGCCGACACCGCATGGGCGAAGGACCCGCTGGATACCTTCATCTACGCCAAGGCCGCCCAAGCTGGGCTCAAGCCTTCCGCCGAAGCCGACCGCACCACCCTGCTCCGTCGTGCGTCGTTTGCCCTGACCGGCCTGCCGCCGACCACTGCCGAGGTCGACGCGTTCCTCGCCGACAAGTCCGCGGATGCTTATGAGAAGCGCGTCGACGCGATGCTCGGCTCGCCACGTTACGGTGAGCATCTGGCCGTCGGGTGGATGGACCTTTCCCGTTATGCCGACACCTGGGGCTACACGGGGGACAAGCCGATGTTCGCCTGGCCCTGGCGCGACTGGGTGCTGAAGGCGTTCAACGAGAACAAGCCCTACGACCAGTTCCTGACCGAGCAGCTGGCCGGCGACTTGCTGCCGAATCCGACCCAGGACCAGCGGGTGGCGACGGCTTATAACCGACTTCATCGCATGACTTTCGAGGGGGGCTCGATCGCCGAGGAATTCCGCCAAGACGGCATCAATGACCGGGTCATCACCGCCAGTTACGGCTTCATGGGACTGACCATGGAGTGCTCGCGCTGCCATGACCATAAGTACGATCCGATCTCGCAGCGCGACTACTACTCGATGGCGGCGATGTTCGGCGACCAGAACGAAAACGGCCTCCTGTCCTATCATGGCGAAGTCCCCCCGCCTTTTGTTCGTCTTTATAAGTCCGAGGCCGACCGACGGACGGAGTCGTCCCTGCGAAGCGCCGTCACGGCCGCGGAAACAGCTCTGGCCGACCTCACGCCCAGCGGGCCGCCCGCATCCGTCACGGTGCCGGCCCCGGTCGCCCATTTCCCGTTGGAGGCGTTCACCAAGTCAGGCGTCGATAACTCGGTCGCCGGCGGCAAGCCGGCGAAATTCGAACGCCGTGGTTCTCCGGAAGACCTCCAACTCGTGCCTGGCGTGAAGGGCAACGCGGTGAAGTTCGACGGCGATGCGGGATTCATCCTCCCGGAGTTCAAGCAGCTCGGACGTTTCGATGCGTTCACCTTCTCCGCCTTCCTACGCCTGGGCGAGAAGAACGCCCGCGCCACGGTCATCCATTCCACCGGATTCTACACCGGCGACGGCGATGCCACGGGAGTCGAGTTGCTCGTCGACCACGGTAAACTCCGCTGGAGCATGATCCATCTCTGGCCGAACAGCGCCGCGTCCATCGAGACCCGGGACGAACTGCCCGTCGGTGCGTGGCAGCGTGTGACCGTCACCTACGACGGCTCATCGAAGGCCGCAGGCCTGCACGTTTACGTCGACGGGCGCGAAGCGAAGACGACCGTCGTCCGGGATACGCTCAACGCGAAGCCGCGGGACAACTCGCTCGAAATCGGCTCCCGCTCCCGTGATGCCGGCTTCCGCAACGGCTCCATCGATGAAATCCAGCTCTGGAGGACGGCCCTCACGGCCGCCGAAGTGGCGACGCTGCACGGCATCGACTTCGCGACCCTCCCCGCAGGCGTCTTAGCCGAACATTCGCGTCTTCGCGCCGACCCTGCCTACGCGCAGGCTTGGTCGCGCCTGCAGGATTCCCGGCGAGCCCTGGCCGCCCATCAGGAATCCGCTCCGGCGTTCTTCGCGATGGAGCATTCCGACCTGGCTCCGAAGAGCTTCGTGCTTACCCGAGGCGAATACGACAAGCCAGACCTGACCAAGCCGTGCGAACCCGGAGTCCCGACGCGTATCCACCCTTGGGATGAGTCCCTGCCGAAGAACCGCCTGGGACTTGCCAGATGGCTCACAGACCCGAAACACCCGCTCACCTCGCGCGTGATCGTCAACCGACTCTGGGCTCAGGTCTTTGGCGCGGGGCTCGTCGCGACCAGCGAGAACCTGGGCATGCAGGGAGACCTGCCTTCCCACCCCGAGCTGCTCGACACGCTCGCGGTCGATTTCGTCAAAAGCGGCTGGAACACCAAGGCTTTGCTCCGGCGTTTCGTCCTGAGTTCGACGTTCAGACAGTCTTCGACGCCTACGGCCGAAGCACGCGAAAAGGATCCTTCGAACAAGTTGCTCGCACGCGGTCCGGTCCTGCGGCTCACGGCCGAGATGGTCCGTGACCAGGCTTTGCTCGCCGCGGGCACGCTTGTAGAGAAAGTCGGCGGCGAGAGCGTCCAGGAATCCGCTAACCGTCGCAGTCTTTACACCTACCGTAAGCGGACGGCCCCGCCGGATAACATGCTGATCTTCGATGCCGGCTCCCGCGAAGTCTGCCAGCCCAAGCGCCTGAACACCAACACGCCTCTCCAGGCGCTGGTGCTCTTGAACAACCCTGGGTTCGTCGAAGCCGCCAAAAACCTCGCCATCAAGGTCAGCAAAGGGGCACCCGACGTCTCGGCGCAGATCGTCGCCGCCTTCCGCCACGTGTGCACCCGCGAGCCGCGTCCGTCCGAGCTGGCCGCATTGAAGGAACTCTACGCGACCCAGAAGGCCAACCCTCCGCAGTTAACCACGACGACACCTAAGCCGGATGCAAAGCCTGAGGCCAAGGCCAAGAAGAAGCCTGCCGTCGAAGCAACTTCGGTGCTCCCCAAGATGCCCGCCGACCCTTCCCTCGCCGCACTCACCCTTGTCTGCTCGACGATCCTGGCGAGCGACGCCGCCGTCACCTCCCGCTGACCATGGAACCGTCCAAGCCTTCATACGACAGCCTGATGCGGCATACGCGTCGGCACTTCCTCGGCACCTCTGCCCTCGGTCTCGGCGCTTTGGCCATGCGCGGAATCGTCGGCGACGCCCAAGCCGCGACGCTGCCTAAGGGGACGCACTTCCCCGCGAAGGCCAAACGAGTCATCTATCTCTTCCAGGCCGGCGGACCTTCGCAGTTCGAGACCCTCGACCCGAAACCGCTGCTCCGGGAAAAGCATACGCAACCGTTACCCGATTCCGTCCGCCAAGGCCAGCGTCTCACCGGCATGAGCGGCTATCAGGCGACCCTTCCGCTGGCGGGTTCTTTCACCGACTTCAAGAAGTACGGCCAGAGCGGCGTCGAATACAGCGACTTGCTGAGCCAAACCGGTGAAGTCGCCGATGACCTGTGCGTGATCCGCACGATGCACACCGAAGCGATCAACCACGATCCGGCCATCACCTTCTTCTGCTCCGGCAACCAGGTGGCCGGCCGCCCTTCGATGGGCGCCTGGGCTTCTTACGGTCTCGGCAGCATGAACGAAAACCTGCCGGCGTTCATCGTGCTCGTCTCGCAGGACGCGACGAAGGATCAGCCGCTTTACTCCCGACTCTGGGGGGCTGGATTCCTGCCATCCGAGCACCAGGGGGTGCAATTCAAGGCCGGCAAGGAGCCGGTGCTCTTCCTGACCAACCCCGAAGGTGTCTCGCCCCACGCCCGACGCGGCATGCTTGACGCGCTGGGCAAGCTCAACGCCGACCAGCGAGCGGCGGAACTCGACCCGGAGGTCGATGCCCGCCTTGCCCAGGCGGAGATGGCTTATCGTATGCAGACGAGCGTGCCGGAGGTCGCCGACCTCTCGAACGAATCTCCCACGACGCTCGCGATGTACGGCGACAGCGTGAAGACGCCCGGCTCCTTCGCTGCCAATTGCCTCCAGGCCCGCCGGCTCATCGAGAAGGGCGTGCGGTTCGTCCAGCTCTTCCACCAGGGTTGGGACCAGCATGGCGGCCTGCCGGGCGGCATCCGACGCCAGTGCAAGCAGACTGACCAGGCCTCGGCCGCGCTCATCAAGGACCTCAAGCAACGCGGACTCCTCGAAGACACTCTCGTGATCTGGGGCGGCGAGTTCGGTCGCACCGCTTACAGCCAAGGTAAGATCACCAAGGACAGCTATGGCCGCGACCATCATCCCCGCTGCTTCAGCCTCTGGATGGCCGGCGGCGGAGTCAGAGGCGGACACGTCCACGGCCAGACCGACGAGTTCGGTTACAACATCGTGAAAGACCCCGTGCATGTGCATGACCTTCATGCGACGATGCAACATCTGCTCGGCGTGGACCACGAAAGGCAGACCTTCAAGTTCCAGGGGCGTTATTACCGCCTGACGGATGTCGCCGGCAACGTGGTCAAAGCGGTGATTGCCTAGGAGCCGGGCCTAGGTCACTGGTGGCAACGATGTCTACCGCCACGCAGGCACCCGCTTCCGCCGTCGCTTCACGGTCTTTCCGCTTCTACCTGTCCGCGATCGTCCTGGGGACGCTGGCCATCCAGATCCAGAACGTCGCGGTCGCCTGGCAGGTCTATCGTCTGACCAAGGATGAAGGCACCAACGCGGCCCTGGCCCTCGGCGCCATCGGTCTCGCGGAAGTCATTCCGTTCGTCAGCGCGGTGCTCTTCGCCGGCCACGTCGCCGACACGAACAATCGCCGGCGGATCGCCATCGGGGCGTTGATCGCGATGATGACGCTGGGACTGCTCCTCTTCCTGCCGGAATTCCTCACCGCCCGCTGGGCCCAGCTGACGGTGATCTACGGGGTCATCGTGCTCGGGGGGCTCGCCCGCAGCTTCCTCACCACCGCCCGGCAGGCGCTCATCGCGGAGATCCTGCCGCGCGAACTGATCCCGGGCGGCGTGCGCTGGCGCAATACGCTGTTCGAACTCGCGTGCGTCATCGGTCCGGGTCTGGCCGGCCTGATGGTCTGGCTCGGCGAGAAGAACGGGCTGAAGCACGCCGAGAACGTCGCCTACGCCGCCACCGCGCTGTGCTTCGCCTCGTCCTTGGCTCTGACCTTCGCCCTCCGTACGACCCAGACACTGCAGTCGCGTCGGCCTGAGCCGATCTTCACGAGCCTCCGGCATGGCATCGATTTCATGCTGAGCCAGCGCATCATGCTTGGCGCGTTCACGATGGACCTCTTCGCGGTCCTCCTCGGCGGCGCGGTGGCGTTATTGCCGATCTTCGCCGACATGCTCCACGTCGGCGCCTTCGGCTTCGGCATGCTCCGGGCCGCCTCCTCCGTTGGAGCCGTGCTGATGTCGCTCTATCTGATCATCCGTCCCCCGCTCGAAAACGCCGGACGTTCTCTGTACGGCTCCTTCGCGGTCTTCGGACTCAGCACCATCGGCTTCGCGCTCTCGATGGCCATGGCCTCCGTCTTCGGTCTCGGGCTGCAGGCGGCCTTTGTCCTGTCGTTCTGCTTCCTCCTGGTCGCCGGAGCGGCCGACGCGGTGAACGTGATCATCCGTCAGACGATCCTGCAGACCAGCGTCCCTCCCGAGATGATGGGGCGCGTCTCGGCGGTCACGGCCGTCTTCATCGGTTGCTCCAACGAGCTCGGTATGGCCGAATCCGGTCTGGCGGCCCGTCTGATGGGCACGGTCAATTCGGTCGTGTTCGGCGGCGTCGCGACCTTCGGGGTGATGGCCCTGACGCACTGGAAGTTCCCGGAGATCTGGAAGCTCAAGAAAGTCGGCCAAGAGCCCTCCGCCTGACCCGCTTGGGCTTGTGTCGGCCCCTTGGGATGTTTCATATCGGAACACCCCCATGAAGCTCCTCCGCCTCCTCCCCTGCCTGCTGGCCGTCAGCCTGCTTGGCGCCGAACCCACCAAGAAGGTCGACTACGATTCCCAGTATGTCCTCGGCCCCGACTCGCAGGAGAAAGCCGGCGTGCCGAAAGGTACGGTCACGGAGTACGAGATGACCGACTCGAAGGCCTTCCCGGGCTATGGCCGAAAGTGGGCCCTCTACGTCCCGAAGCAATATGACCCGAGCAAGGAAGCCTGCCTGATGATCTTCCAGGACGGCCTGGGCTACTCATCCGCCAAGGGCCAGTGGCGCGTGCCGACGGTGTTCGATAACCTCATCGCCGAGGGCAAGATGCCGGTGACGATCGCCCTCTTCATCAACCCCGGCTTCATCCCGGACCCCAAGAACCCGAACGGCAAGGACGCCAAGGGCAAGCCGCTCGGCAAATCCAACCGCTCGTTCGAATACGACAACGTCACGGATCTCTACCCGAAGTTCCTCGTCGAGGAGATGATCCCGCTCGCCGAATCCAAGGGCGTGAAGATCTCGAAGGATCCGCTTCGTCGCGGTATCGCCGGCTCCTCCTCCGGCGGCATCTGCGCCTTCAACGCCGCCTGGCAGCGTCCGGAATCCTTCAGCAAGGTCTTCACGACCATCGGCAGCTTCACCAACATCCGCGGTGTCATCAGCAAGGGCGCCGAAAAAGGCGGCAACCTCTATCCCCAGATGATCATGGACTCCCCGAAGAAGAACATCCGTATCTTCTCCCAGGACGGAATCCATGACCTGACCAACGAATTCGGCGTCTGGCCCGAGGCCAACAAGGCCATGGCCGAAGCCTGGAAAGCCAAGGGATACGACTATAAGTTCGTCATGGGCGAAGGCACCCACAACGGCCGCCATGGCGCCCAGCTGCTGCCCGAAGCGATGGCCTGGCTCTGGCGCGACGTCCGCTAAGCCGATGCGCCTGCCGCTCCTCGCCCTCCTCTGCTCCGTCGGCCTCGCCAGAGCGGCGGAACCGTCGTTCCAGCCGTTGCTCGACCCACAGCTCTCCCAGTGGGAGAAGTGGCTCGGTCCCGTCCATCGCGCTTACGAAGTCCCGGGCTACGTCCGCGGGGCCAAGCCGAAGGACGATCCGGTGCTAGGTCTGAACAACGACCCGCTCAAGGTCTTCACGACCCGTCAGGTCGACGCCGAGACTGTGCTGCATATCACGGGCCAGGTCTTCGGCGCGCTGACGACCCTGAAGTCCTACGACAACTTCCACCTGCGCACCGAACAGCGCTGGGGCCAGCAACGATGGGAGCCGCGCACGCAGGCCGTCCGAGACAACGGCATCCTGATCTACTGCGTCGGCGAACACGGCGCCCAAGCCAAGTTCTGGATGCGTAGCCAGGAGCTGCAGGTCCAGGAGGGCGATATCGGCGACTATTGGCCTTTGGCCGGCGCGATCGCCGACATCCCTTACCGTACGGGCGACCCGATTAGGAAGCGCGCCTACGACCCCGAGGCTAAACCGGTCACGGCTGATAACCGTGTCTGGCATGGCACCGATTATCACGAGAAGCCGTTCGGCGAGTGGAACACGATCGAGTGCTTCTCCCTGAACGGCGACGCGGTCTTCCGACTTAACGGCAAGACGGTCAATGTCATCCTGAATTCACGCTATCGAGAGAAGGGTTCGACGGTGGACATCCCCCTGAAGTCGGGTAAGCTTCAGATACAGTCCGAGGCCGCCGAGTGCGAATACCGTCGCCTGGAAATCCGGCCGCTGACCGCTTGGCCCGCCGATACGGCCAAAGACCTCCCTTCCCGATGAAACTATCCCCCATCCCCTTGTCCCTTCAGCAGCTCGTGGAGGCCTTGAACAAGGCGGATGGCCGGATCGTGCGCTTCGAACTCCCGACTACGTCGCTGCTCACTCCGCACGTCCACGTCACCGAAGTGGCGCGCATCGACAAGAAGTTCGTCGATTGCGGAGGGACGTTGCGCACGGACTCGAGCTGTCGCCTCCAAGTCTATCAGGCCGATGACACCGAACACCGCATCACCGCGGCCAAGTTCGCCCAGATTCTTGCCAAAGGCGCGAGCGTCCTTGGCTCGACTAACCTGCCGGTCGAAGTCGAAACCGAAGCCCCGTATCTGTCGGTCTTCCCGATCATCGCCACCCGGATGGACGATAAACAGGTCATCCTCGCCCTCGGCATCCGTCATACCGCCTGCCTCGCCGAAGACGTCTGCTTTCCGGCCAACCTTCAGAACAAGTCAGCCTGCGCGCCCGGTTCGGGCTGCTGCTGATCTCCGCCGATGCTCCGAGCCCTCGAACTACGCAAGGACTTCGGAGGGCTTACCGTCCTGCACCCCACCACGGTCGAATTCCGGCCGGGTGAGGTGCACGCGCTGATGGGCGAGAACGGCGCCGGCAAGTCGACCCTGATGAAGGTCCTCGCCGGACTTTACCGACCTGACGGCGGTTGCGTCGAATGGCGCGGCTCCCAGGTCGTCTTCACGTCGCCGCATGACGCCCTGGTGGCCGGCATCGCCATGATCCACCAGGAACTGATGCCGATCCCCGGCCTGAGCGTCGCGGAGAACATCACGCTCGGGACCGAACCCAGCGGACGCTTCGGGCGGATCGATCGAAACGCCCAGCTCCTCCGCGCATCGGAACTCCTGCGTGAGCTCGAAGCGGATATCGATCCCACCCTGCCGATGCGCTCTCTGACCGTCGCCCAGACGCAGGTGGTCGAGATCGCCAAGGCGCTGGGTCGTCAGGCCGACGTCATCCTGATGGACGAGCCGACCGCGGCCCTCTCTGACCACGAGGTCAACGCCCTTTTCCGCGCCATCGCCCGACTAAAGGCCTGCGGCGTCGCCATCGTGTATACGACGCACAAGATGAACGAGGTCTTTCGCCTAGCCGACCGTATCTCGGTCTTACGGGACGGCCGTCTGGTCGGTACGGCGGCGGCTTCGGAAATGAATCCGGCCAAACTCATCACGATGATGGTCGGACGTGAGCTCGCGGACATCTTCCCCCTCCGTCAGCCGCCGACCGATAAGGTCCTGCTGGAGGTTTCCGGCCTGACACGTGAACCGTCTTACCGTGATGTCAGTTTCCAGGTCCACCGCGGCGAAGTGGTCGCCCTTGCCGGACTGATGGGCGCGGGCCGCACGGAAGTAGCCAGCGCGATCTACGGAATGCAGCCGGCCTTGAGCGGGCAGATTCGCCTCAAGGGAAAACTGCTCTCCATCCGCGACCCGCAGGATGCCTTAGCCTCTGGCATCGGAATGGTCACCGAGGATCGGAAAGGCCAAGGCCTGATCCCGGCCCTAGGCGTCGGCCAGAATATCACCTTGTCCGCTTTACGTGATTTCAGTCTCGGTCCATTGATCGACCAATCGGCCGAAGCATCCGCGTCCAAAGCTCAGATGGTTGAATTCGCCGTCAAGGCGAGCAGCCCGACACAGCCCATCTCGCAGCTCAGCGGAGGCAACCAGCAGAAGGCCTTGCTCGCCCGCTGCCTCCTTGGCGGCCCTGACCTCATCATCCTCGATGAACCCACCCGAGGCATCGACATCGGCGCCAAAGCCGAGATCTACGCCCTGATTCAGAAACTGGCCCGTTCTGGCAAGGCTGTCCTGCTGATCTCCTCCGAACTCCCCGAAGTCCTCTCCTTGGCCCATCGCATCGTGGTGCTCCGCCGAGGCTCGGTCGCCGCCACGCTCGATGCGGCGACGACCGACCAGGAGACCGTGCTCCGCCACGCCATGCCTTTATAACGCCATGCCCGCCCTCGACCGTAACCTGCTCCACCGCTTCGGACTCCTGCTCGTCATCCTTTTCGTCGGCCTGGTGCTATCCTTCACGACGGACACGTTCCTGAGCGTCGCGAACTTCACCAACGTCGCCCGCCAGGTCTCCATCAACGGCATCCTTGCGGTCGGCGTGACGTTCGTCCTGCTCACCGCCGGGGTGGACCTTTCCCTCGGCTCGGTCGTCGCGCTGAGCGGCGTCGCCTGCGCGACCTTCGCCCATCCGGGGGAGCACTCCGTCTTCGTCCCGATCGCCGTCGGCCTGCTCACCGGCGCCGCCTGCGGGCTCCTCAACGGCGTGATCGTCACCCGCGGAGGCGTGGCGCCCTTCATCGTCACGCTGGGGATGATGACCATCGCCCGCGGCCTGGCGCTCATCGTGAGCGGCGGACGCCCCGTCGCGAACATGTCCGACGACCTGACGGCCCTCGCCGGGGACTTCCTCGGCATCCCGATCCCGGTCCTCTGCTTCGCGGGCGTATCGTTCGCGGCTTGGTTCTTCCTGCGCAACTTCCGTCTGGGTCGACATATCTACGCCGTCGGCGGCAATGAGAACGCCGCCCGCGCGGCCGGCGTCCCGGTCGAACGCGTGAAGCTCTTCGCCTACGGCCTCTGCGGCTTGCTTACCGGTCTGGCCGGCGTGGTGCTTGCGGCGCGTATCACCACCGGGCAGCCCAATGCCGGTCAGGCTTACGAACTCGACGCCATCGCGGCCGTGGTGATCGGAGGCACGAGCCTCGCAGGCGGCGTCGGCACGATCACCGGAACCCTGCTCGGCGTCCTGCTCATCGGGGTCATCAACAACGGCTTGGATTTGATGGGGGTTTCTTCGTATTATCAGGCGGTCATCAAGGGCCTGATCATCGTGGGTGCGGTTTGGCTCGACCGACGTCAGGCCCGTTCGTAAAAGTCGGGTATGCGTATTACCCCTCGCACTGCCGTCTCGGCCTTCCTGGTCGTCTTCGCCCTCTCGCTCACCGCCCTCATCTTCTCCGGCTGCAAGAAAGCCGAAGCCCGCAAGGAAGGCGAGATTCTCATCGGCTTCTCCTCCCGCGACCTCTCGGCCGAATATACCGCCAAGCTCTCCGAGGCCGTGGTCGAATATGCTAAGACAAAGCCCGGCGTGAAACTGGTGATGGTCGACGCGCAGTCCGACGTCCAGAAGCAGTTCAGCCAGGTCGAGAACTTCATCGCGCAGAAGGTCGACGCGATCATCCTGAACCCCTGCGAACTCGAGGCCAGCACCCCGGCCGTCGATCGCATCAAGGCGGCCGGCATCCCGCTCGTGCTCGTCAATCAGACGACGAAGTCGGCCGGCGATTCCTACATCGGCTCCAACGACCTCGAAGCCGGACGCATCGCGATGACGGCGATCGCCAAGAAGCTGAACGGCCAAGGTGGCGTGCTGATGCTTCATGGCATCATGGGCACCTCGGCCCAGCTGGAGCGTGAAGCCGGCGCCCGCGAAGTCTTCGCCACGCACCCCGGTCTCAAGCTGGTCGACCAACAGACTGCGTCGTGGGACCGGGCCAAGGCGATGGCCTTGACCGAGAACTGGATCCAAGCCCACAAGGGCAAGTTCTCGGCGATCTTCGCGCACAACGACGAGATGGCCATGGGCGCCCTGCTGGCCCTCGAACGCGCCGGCCTGAAGAAGGACGTCTATGTCATCGGCATCGACGCCATCGCCCAGGCTTTGTCGGCGGTGAAGGAAGGCCGCCTCGACGCCACGGTCTTCCAGGACGCGGTCGGCCAGGGCAAGGGTTCTGTCGACGCGGCAATCCTGCTCGCCAAGAAGCAGCCGTGCCCCAAGGAAACGATGATCCCCTTCCAGCTGATCACCCGCGACAACCTCTCCCAATTCCTCAAATAACATGAAGTCCCTGCTCTCCCTCCTCACCTTCGGCTTTTTCGCCGTGACCGCCGTCGCCGCCGACAAGCCTGACACGCGCCTCTTCGAGATGCGCGTCTACTTCGCCAAGCCCGGCAAGCTCGACGCCCTTAACGCCCGCTTCCGCGACCACACCCTCAAGCTCTTCGCCAAGCACGGCATGACGAGCCTCGGCTATTTCGTCCCGGTCGACAACAAGGAGAACAAGCTGGTCTACTTCCTCGCGTTCCCCGATCGCGCCGCGCACGACGCTTCCTGGAAAGCCTTCTCGGCCGACCCGGACTGGAAGGCGGCCGCCAAGGCCTCCGAGAAGGACGGCAAGCTCATCGACCACATCGAGAACGCTTTCCTCAGCGCGACCGAATACTCCGCCCTCGCCCAGGCCAAGACCTACGGCGTCGGCGTCTTCGAACTCCGCACCTACACGACCGAAGCCGGCCGCCTCCCCGACCTCAACGCCCGCTTCCGTGACCATACCCTCAAGCTCTTCGAGAAGCATGGCATGACCAACGTGACCTACTGGAACCTCGCCGACGCCGAGAAGGGCGCGAAGAATTCCTACGTCGCCGGAAACACGCTCATCTACCTCCTGACCCACAAGTCCGTCGACGCGGCCAAGGCCAGCTTCGACGCTTTCCGCGCCGACCCGGTCTGGGTCGCCGCCAAGGAAGCCTCTGAGAAGAAGGCCGGCGGTTCGTTGACGATCGCCCAGCCCAACGGCGTGAAATCGGAGTTCCTCGTCCCTGTCGACTACTCCCCGGTCAAGTAAGCAATTACGGTTTACCCGAAAAGGACGGCACCACTGCCGTCCTTTTTTGTGCCTGCATCGGGTAGGGACATCACCACGTGATGTCCTAATCGACCGAGCCCCAAGAGGACAGCACGTGCTGTCCCACCCTCAAGCTCGACCCGGGATCGGCGGCGCTTCGGTCGGCAGCTTGACATTGCCGCTTTCGAAATCCTTGGGACCCACCGCGAACTTGAAGTTATAATGCGGAGAGTGCTCGTTGGT
>CANGRI010000004.1 GCA_947456525.1 Opitutia bacterium | reverse complement strand
GAGGACGACGGCGACCCAGACGGTCGGCGAGAGGGCGGGCAGCTCGGCGATCATCAGGATTCGCCCAGCACCTTGCGGATGGACGGTTCGCGGGCCTCGATGCTTTCGGCCAGCTTGAACTGCACCAAGGCGCGGCGGAGGTTGTGGCCGGGATAGCGCACCTTGAAATACACGTCCCCGGCCAGATGGTCCGCGAGGAAGCGGATGCCGAGTTCGAGCGGGATCAGGTGGATGCAGTCGAAGAGATAGCGATGGTCCGCCTGGCTGAGGAAATCCTTCGCATGGGCCTGATAACCCCTGTAAATCATGCTGAAAAGCTCGAGGTCGAACATCACCTTGCCCAGCTCGGCGGCGTCTTCGCCGGCCGGATTGCACACCGAGCGGGTGGCGTCGCCGATGTCATAATGCACCAGGCCGGGCTGCACGGTGTCGAGGTCGACGATGCAGGTGCCGCGGCCCGTCGCCTCGTCGATCATGATATTGCCGACCTTCGGGTCGCCGTGCGTGGTGCGGAGGCCCAGTTCACCGCGGGCCCGCGCGTCCTCGAGCGCCGAGCAGCGGGCGCGACGCGCCTCGACGAAGCGGACCGCGCGCTTGGCTTCGACGGAGTCGCTGAGACGTTCCTGCCCGCCCGGCGTGGCGAGCGCGGCATCCATCTTCGCGAGATAGCCCGGCGTGATGTGGAAGCCGGGCAGGGCATAGCCCAGCTTCTCGGCCGGCAGGTCGCTGACCATGCGATGGAAATGTCCGAGCACGATGCCGGCTTCGTGGGCGTGCTCCGGGTCGCGGACCTTCTCGTAGGCATGGGCGCTCGCGATCTGCGAGATCGCTCGCCAGAGGTCGCCTTCCGGGTCGGTGACCCAGTCTTCGCCCGCCTTCGTCTGGATGATCTTCGGGAGCTGCCAGATGCGGTCCGCGCCTTCGGCCTCTGCCTCGAGCTTCGCGTGGCAGTGGTCCGTGAGCACGCGCATGTTCTGCATGATCACTTCCGGGTTCGGGAAGACCGACTTCCGGATGCGTTGCACGATGAAGCGCTGCTCGGAGAAAGTCGTCCGGAAGATCGCCTGATAAGTGTCGTTGACGTTGCCCGAGCCGTAGGGCTCGACGCTCACGAGCCTTCCCTGGACGTCGAACTGGCGGGCGATTATGGCGGCTCGCATGGGGCTTTCGGGGTAATTTGCGGTAAGTTACGGGGCTGGCGAGGGCATTCCCGCGTCGCCAAGGCTTGATTTCCGCCCCGGGCTGCCCATCTTCATCGGTCCTCTGCGACGCCACCTTAGCTCAGCTGGTAGAGCATCTCATTCGTAATGAGAATGTCGCCGGTTCAAATCCGGCAGGTGGCTCCAGCGCAGGGGGCAATTTTCAAGCAGCCCGTTTGCCCGTCCGGGCTTTTCCTCCAACCTTCCTGTCATGAGCCGCGCCGAACATCCGCCCCGCAGCCGGGACCTTTCCCGCCGCTACGACCGGAACTTCCGGGCCGATGACGCGTATCGCGCCACGCTGCCGGACATGCAGAACAAGGATGCCTCCCTGATCCAGGGAGCCAACGTGCCGATCCAGCACGTCGGCATCTCCGGCTTCCGCCTGCCGATGCTCGTCGCCACGCGCGACGGCAAGCCGCTTCCCCTCGAGTGCACGATCACCGGTTCCGTGTCCCTTGCGGCCGACCGCAAGGGCATCAACATGTCCCGCATCATGCGGACGTTCTATGAGTTCAAGGACCGCGTGCTTTCGCATGAGCTCCTCGAGGAGATTCTGATCCGCTATAAGAAGGATCTCGACTGCAGCCGCGCCCGTATCCTCGTCGAGTTCCGCTACCCGATCTTGCAGAAGTCCCTCCGTTCCGGACTCGAAGGCTGGCAGTATTATCGCGCCGTGCTCGAAGGCACGATCGACGACCTCGACCGTCTGCGCCGCTACGTCCATTTCGACTTCGTCTATTCGTCGGCTTGCCCTTGCTCCGCCGAGCTCACCGAGCACGCCCGCGAAGAACGTTCCGCCTACGGTATCCCGCACTCGCAGCGCTCCAAGGCCCGCGTGGTCGCCGAGGTCGCCCCTGGCCGCGCCCTCTTCGTCGAGGATATGAAGGAACTCTGCCTTAAGGGCCTCCAGACCGAGACCCAGGTCATGGTGAAGCGCGAGGACGAGCAGGCTTTCGCCGAGCTCAACGGCGCCTATTCCAAGTTCGTCGAGGACGCCGCGCGCGTCGTCTACGAGCAGTTCGACGCCGATGCGCGCGTGCGCGACTTCGTCATCGCCTGCTCGCACCTCGAGTCCCTCCATTCCCATGACGCCGTCTCGGTGATCAACAAGGGCATGCCGAGCGGCCTTTCGGCGGATTTCAGCAATTTCAGAGACCTGATCTGCTAGTCGGCTGACGGCTTGCCCATCCGTGGTGGCCGTCATACGGTCACTTTACGAGGGGGTAGCTCAGTTGGATTAGAGCAGCAGCCTTCTAAGCTGCGGGTCGCGGGTTCGAGTCCCGCCCTCCTCACCACTTTCGCAGCCCGCCGCCCTTTTCGGGGAGGCGGGCTCAACGTATCCGGTCGGCCTTGGCTTGCGAGCCACTGACTCCCCGATTACTCAAAGTCATGCAAATCCACGTCGCCCGTAACTCCGCCCAGCTCGGAATCTTCGCCCCCGAAGAAATCGTCGCCGGCCTGCAGTCGGGCCGCTTCCTCGCCTCCGACCTCGCCTGGCGCGAAGGCCTGCCGGCCTGGACGCCGCTCGGCGACTGGCCCGAATTCCGCGGCGTCGGCGTGCCTCCGCCTTCGCCTGGCGCCGCTCCGGCGGAAGCCCCTGTCGCCTCGATGATTCCGTGGGAGCAAGGTAAGTCGCTCGGTTCTTTCTTCGCGACGATCAAGCAGTCGGTCGCAAGCCCTTCGATTCTCTCGACCGGGCGCTACGCCTTCGGCGACTGGCTCGTCTTCTGTTACGTGGGCGTGCTGATCTCGCTGCCTTTCCAGACGATCAACGTCCTTGTTTTCGGCGACAAGAACGCCCAGCTGGCCGATTTGCTCCGAAGCCTGAACATACCGGAAGTGAGTAAGGCGGCTGAGCGGATGGCGCATGCTGATCCGACCCCCGTCTGGGTCACGCTCTTCGGCACGGTCATGGGGCTGGCTTTCGTTCCGCTGATGTACGCCTTCTTCGCGCTGCTGCATTGGGTCGGTCAGCGCATTTTCCGCTTCCGGATTTCCGTGGAACGGACCGCCGCGGCCACCCTGCTCGCCTCTACGGTCCTGGCCGTACTGATGGCGCCCCTGCAGCTGCTCGGCTTCAGCTTCGTGGCGCAGCTCGCCCTCAGCGCGCTTTTCCTGATTCCCGCCTGCCTCCTCTATTTCCGTGCTTTGGGCGCGGCGACCGGCGTCAATCCCTGGGCCCAGTTCGGCATCTACTGCTTCGTCTGGTTCGTCCTTTGCTGCTGCTGTTGCGCCGCCCCGCTATCCCTGATCGGGCTGTCGTTTGCCGGCAAGTTCGCGCACTGACCGGTGCTTCGCCTGATCCGCAGACCTGCCTTTCCCGGCGAACTCAACCACGAGCTCGTCTGGCCGGCGGTATTCCTGGGCGGAGCGCTCTTCGCGTGGATCTGGTTCGGGACGGGGATCCAGCTTCCGGAGTGTATCTTCCATCGCCTGACGGGCTTGCCTTGCCTCGGGTGCGGCGGCACGCGCTGCGCCCGTAATCTGGTGCACCTGGATTTCGGCCAGGCCTTCCTTTTTCATCCCGGATTCTTCCTCGTGGTGATGCTGGCGGCCGCTTGGACGACCTACTCCGCGGTCTTCTGGGTTCGTCGCGACACGCTCCGGCTCCGGCTCGTCGTCGAGCCGGCGGCCGAGCGCCGCCTGCGTATCCTTTTCGTGATCGTGCTACTCGCCCACTGGGCTTGGCAGTGCTATTATCTGACGCGCTGACATGATCCGCAACCTGCTGCGTTTCCTCGGTTGGGTCTGCCTGCTCGTCCTGCTTTCGGCCGGCGTGCTGGGTATCGTCTACTACCTTTCGGAGCGTCCGCAGAAGGTCGCCATCGAGCACCGCGTGCTCGATGCGGTCGACACGGTCCGCGAGGACGGGACGACGCCGCGCAAGGTGGTCGACGCGCTCGACCGCCTGGCCGATCGCACCGAAGCCGTGAGGGGCGACATCGTCCCGGCGCCGGCCCCGGACAAGGACGCCACGGCGCCCTATGGCGAGCCGGCCGACCGCCTCGGACTCAAGCATCTCGTGAACCGTGGCTACTCGGTCGGTTACGACGAGACGCTGCCTTCGCCCCGCTGGTCGTCCTATCGCGTGTTCACTTACAAAGAGGTGCATCGCGACCGCCCGGCCAGTTTCAAGCCCGACCCGCGAACCGACGCGCACGTGGTGACCTCGGAATATGTCCGCTCAGGGTACGATCGCGGACACCTTTCGCCGAACTATGCGATTTCGGTCTGCTACGGCGAAGAGGCGCAGAAGGAGACGTTCCTGCTCAGCAACGTCGTCCCGCAGCTGCACGCGTTGAACGCGGGCCTTTGGAAGGACATGGAGCAGCGTATCATGAAGCGCTACGTCGAACGCTATGGCACCGTCTGGGTGCAGGTCGGCCCGGTCTTCACGTCACCGCCTGAAAAGAAGGTCGGCCGTCTGCCGGTGCCGTCCGCTTTCTGGATGGTCATCTCGGAGTATGAGGAATCCGCCCACGGCATCCGCGCCATCGCCTACCTCGTGCCGCATGAGGAGAAGTGGCGTGACGCCGAGCTGACGCGCTACGTCGTGAGCATCAGGCGCATCGAAGAACTGACCGGCTTGGATTTCTTCCCGAAACTGCCCAGGCCGACGCAGGACCGGCTTGAATCAACGCCCGCGGCGCGCGCCTGGTGACGGCAGCTCACGTCGCAGGTCCGAGGCGTGGATCAGGCACACGCAGTCGGAGCCGTCGGCCGTCGGCAGCCAGAGGATCGGCAGCTTCGGCCAAGCCTGGTGCATCGCCTTCTGGAGTCCGCCGACCTCGATCACGAGGATGCCGTGCGGCTTGAGGGTTTCGCGTGCCTGCGCGAGCAGCTTGCGGATGACGTCGAGGCCGTCCTTGCCCGAGACCAGCGAACCTTTGGGCTCCTTCTTGAACTCGGCCGGCAGCCGGCGGTAGATGCCTTCGGGTTCGTAAGGAGGGTTGCTGAGGATCAGGTCGAACTTCGGGCCCTTCACCAGCGCCGTCATCGTATCCGTCTCGTGCAGCGTGATGCGCTTCGCAAGCTTATGGTCGGCGACGTTCAGGGCCGCGACTTCGAGCGCCTGGGCCGAAAGGTCGGTGGCATGGACGTGCGCCTTCGGGAAGCGCTTCGCGAGCAGGATGGCGAGGCAGCCCGAGCCTGTGCAGATGTCGGCCACGTCGGTCACCGCCGCCACCGGAGGCAGCCACTGCGGGATGGCCTCGGGGATCAGCTCGACGAAGTAGGAGCGCGGGATGATCACGCGCTCGTCGACGCGGAAGCGGAGCCCGCCCAGCCACGCTTCGCCGACGAGGTACCCGGTCGGCGTGCGATCGAAGACGCGACGTTCGATCAGCGAGAGAAAGGAGGCCTTCTCCTTGACCGTCAGGGCGCGTTCGAAGCAGGAGGGGAGCTTCTCCCAGGGCAGCCCGGTGGCGTGGCCCATGAGCGTCAGGGATTCTTCCTCCGCGTTCACGAAGCCCTGGCCGTGGGCGATGCCGGCCGACTTGAAGAGCCGGTTGGCGAAGCGTAAACAGTCACCGCCCGTTCTGAGGCGGGCGGTGGTGGCAGGAGTCGGGCGCTGCGGGGCGCTCATCGTCGGCGGCGAGGCCGCTTAGGTGAGCGGGGCGGCGGACCAGAGTTCCTTCGGGGTGCGTTCGAAGAAGTCCTCGAGGTACTTCGTCGTCGCGCCGCCCTGGCGGAAGGCCGGGTCCTTCATGATCGCGCGGCAGACCGGGATCGTGGTGTGGATGCCGCGGATGATGTACTCGCCGAGGGCGCGGTGCATGCGGTCCAGGGCCTTCTGGCGGGTCGCGCCGACCGAAATCAGCTTGGCCACCATGGAGTCGTAGAGGGGCGGGATGACGTAGCCGGAGTAGCAGTGCGAGTCGACGCGCACGCCGTGGCCGCCGGGCGTGTAGTAGAGGCCGATGGTGCCTGGGCTCGGGGCGAAGTTGCGGGCCGGGTCTTCGGCGTTGATGCGGCACTCGATGGCGTGGCCGGTCATCTTGATGTCCTTCTGGGAGAGCTCGAGCTTCTCGCCGCAGGCGATGAGGATCTGACGGCGGACGAGGTCGATATCCGTGACTTCTTCGGTGACGCCGTGCTCCACCTGGATGCGCGTGTTCATCTCCATGAAGTAGTACTTGCCGTGCTTATCGACGAGGAACTCGATCGTGCCGGCGTTCTGGTAGCCGATGGTCTCGGCAAGGCGGACGGAGACCTTGCCCATCTCCTCGCGGAGCTTCGGGGTCAGGAAGGGGGAGGGGGATTCCTCGATCAGCTTCTGGTGGCGGCGCTGCACGGAGCAGTCGCGTTCGCCGAGGTGGATCACCTTGCCGTGTTCATCGCCCAGGAGCTGGAACTCGATGTGGCGGGGCTGTTCGATGTACTTCTCGATGTAGACGCGGCCGTCGCCGAAGGCCTTCTCGGCTTCGGCGCGGGCGCTTTCGAATTCCTTCGGGAAAGCCGCGGCGTTGTGCACGATGCGCATGCCCTTGCCGCCGCCGCCGGCGACGGCCTTGACGATGACGGGGAAGCCGATGCGCTGCGCTTCCTTGATGGCTTCGCGCTGGTTGTCGACCGGACCGTCGGTGCCGGGCACGCAGGGCACCTTGGCGGCGGCGGCGGTCTGGCGGGCGACGGCCTTGTCGCCCATCTTGCGGATGACCTCAGGGCTGGGGCCGATGAACTTGATGTTGGCGGCGGCGCACTTCTCGGCGAAGCCGGCGCGCTCGGAAAGGAAGCCGTAGCCGGGGTGGATGGCGTCGACGTTGGTGATCTCGGCGGCCGAGATGATGCGATCCTCGCGCAGGTACGAATCCTTGCTCGGGCCGGGCCCGATGCAGACGGCTTCGTCGGCGAGCTGCACGTGCAGCGACTGTTCGTCGGCCTGGGAGTAGACCGCGACGGTCTTGATGCCCAGTTCCCGACAGGCGCGGATGACGCGAAGGGCGATTTCGCCGCGATTGGCGATGAGGATCTTGTTCATGCTCGGGTGTTCGCGCTCAGCTGACCTTCACGCGGAAGAGAGGCTGGCCGAATTCGACCGAGGTGCCGTTGGCGACGAGGCACTCGACCACCGTACCGGAGATTTCCGACTGGATCTCGTTCATCACCTTCATGGCTTCGATGATGCAGACGACGGAGTCGGCCTTGATCGGGGAGCCTACGGTGACGAAGGGCGGGTTCTCAGGGGAGGGGGTGGCGTAGTAGGTGCCGACCATCGGGGAAGTGACCAGCTTGATGCTGGGGTCCGCGGCGGCGGGGGCGGCCGGGGCAGGGGCGGCAGCCACAGGGGCCGGCGCCGCAGCCACGGGGGCGGGGGCGGCCGCCACAGGGGCGGCCTGGGCCGCGATCGGGGCACGACCAGGGAGGTCGCGCTTGATGCGCAGCTTGAAGTCCTGGTCCTGGATTTCGAACTCGGAAAGGTCCGACTTCTTCATCAAATCCACGACTTGTTTAATCTTAATTAGGTCCAAGGTAATGTCCTCCGTGAGGGGGTGTCCCTCTCTGATACAGGGTGAGCGGGGGGTAAATCAACCCATCATTCCTGAATTCCTTCAGGAATCCTACCTAACTTGCTGTCCTTCTTAGGGTTAATGATATCTTTAAGGGTCGGCAACGCGCTGGTTTCTGGCTTAGAAATGGGCCCTTTCAGCTTGATTTTGGTTAAGCTGACCAGGGCCCGATTCAGGTTCAGGAGCTCGAGGGGGTTGAAGCCCCCTTTGAGGGGTAGGGAGAAATCCCCTTCGAAGTCCAGGGTCGACGCCTTGAGGTCGATTTCGCCGGCCAGGTCCAGGCGGGACTGCTTGCCGGTAATCGCCATGTCCGGGAAGTAAGCCCGGCCGCCCAAGCACCCGAAGGTACCCTTAGCCTGGGTGAGTTCGTAGGTCGTCGCGCCCACGCCGAGGGCTTCCAAGACGTTGGAAATGCCGCCGAGGACGCGCACCTTCTTGAGCTCGGGGTCGGTGATGGCATACCGCCCGAGGCCTCTGAGTTGGCGTGGGTTCTCGAGGTCGATCTGCCCGTTGAAATCCAGGTCGAGCTTGCCGCCCGACTTCGCCTTGGCGGCTGGTTTGGTTGCCTCGGGGTTGGACTTCGGAGTATTCAGGTCGCCGAGCAGCTGCCCGATCTGGGCGGGCTCACACCCACGCAGCCCCAGGGCGAACTTGGTCTGATGGAGCGGGTCGCCATCCAGGGTCAGCGTGGCTTCGCCTTCGGCGAGGCCGAGCTTCGTGCGGACCCGAAGGCCGCCTTCGATGTTCTCGGTGCTCGCTTCCAGGCCGCGACCGGAGATGCCCCAGGCGGAGAAGGCGCCATCGCAGGAAATCGTGGTCTTCACATCGGGCCCTTTCTTGCCCGGAGTCAGCAGCAACGTGAAGCGATGCTCGGGCGGAAGCACGAGGCCGCGCAGCGATTCGCCTAACTCCTTGCCCGCGCAGCGTGCGGCGATCCACGGCTGAAGGTTGCCTTCGGCGCGCACGACGGGTCCGGCCAGCGCGACGGGCTTCGACCAATCCCACGTCGCCGAACCTTCCACGCTTCCGTCGGCCGCCGAGTCGCCGCCATCCAGACGATGCAGGCCGATGAACGTCTGCTTGGGGTTGGCGTCGACGATGACCTCGACGTGGCGGAACGGCGCGCCCATGAAGTCGAAGCGGTTCAGGAGCACGCGGCCTTTGGTCACGCTCTTTTGAGCGCCCCAGTGGCTTTCGACGTCGATGAACGCGTAAGGATTCTCGCGGACGAGGAAAAGCCTCCAGAGGGACACCCACCATTCTCCGAGCACGCGGTCGAGGCTGGCCGGGGCGATCTCGCCGTTGAGGTGGAGCATGAACGCCCCGCCGGCCTTGAGTTCGCAATCCGCTTCGCCGGTCACCGAGGCCAGCCGCAGGTCGCGCAGGCGCAGCGGCGCGGTCGCGCGGCCGGGTTCGAAGTCGAAGCGGGCGCGCAGGGGCAAGTCCCGGCCCGGCGAGATGGCCTCGGCCGAAAGTCCGAGGCCGCGGAAACCCGTGGCGGCGAGTTCGCCGGTCGCCTTGCTCAGTTCGGATTTCGCGGTGAAGTCGGCGTTGACCTCACGAAGGAGGATCTGGCCGCGCACGTCGATGCCGGCCGCCTGCATGAGCACGCCGACCTGAGGCAGCGCCGCGAGCTCGGCGCCCGAAATGTTCGCATGGTCGACCGTGGCGGTCATGGCCCCGTCGCGTCCGATGACCGCGCCGCCCTCCGCCGTCGATTCGGCCGTGAGCACATGGAAGCCGATGTGGTCGCTGCCCGCGGTCGGCTGGGCCCGCAGCGTCAGTCGAAGCAGCTCCATGCCGGCGAACCTGGCCTGCGCGAGCGTCAGGTCGGCGATGGCGTCTTCTTTCCGTCCTTTGCCTTGCGCATGGATGTCGAGGCGGGCGGCGGTGAGGGTGTTCCATGCGATCTCCCGGGCGCCGCCGTCGATCCGCCATTCGGAGATCCGGCCGTCGGCGCCGAGTTTCACCGCGCCGCGCAGGTTGAGCCCGCGCGCCTGGATCAGGCCCAGGCCGCCGTCGGCCCAATCATTGCCGAGCACCGCGAGCATCCCGAGCGTGGCGCTGCCGTCGCTGTTGCCTTGGCAGCGCAAGGAGACCGAGGCTCCGCCGGACCGTTCGGCCATGTCGATCGCGGTCTCCATGTGGCCGAATGCGGCGGCGAGGCGACGGGAGAGCGGCTGGGTCTCCCCGCCCGAACTTTCGAGACGCAGGAAGCCCGCCGGGACTTCGCCGGAGAGGTGGCAGGTGATCTTTCCGCCGCGCGCCTGGATCGACCGCAGGTTCACCCAACGTCCTTCCTTGGTGACGTCGATGGTCAGTTCGTCGATCAGCGTACGCCGCACGCCGCCGCGCGCGACGGAGGCGGGACACCAGAGGCGCGCGCCGGCGACGCGCACCTGCGTCGGCTCGAACTGTCCGGCGAGCAGCAAGGCGGGATTCACGGCGAGCTCGGCTCGCGAGGCGGTGAAGACGTCATCCGTCATGCCATCGACGCCGACCGTGATGTCGTCGGCCGCGAGCGTGAGGTCGGGCAGGATCCAGAAGCTGCGGGCCTGCAGGCGCACACCCCCTTCGGCGAGCCGCGCGGAGAAGCGTTCCGTCAGGAAGTCGGGCAGCTTGGTCGGGTGGTCGAGGTTCGCGATCCAGCAGAGCGTGAGCTGCACCGGAAGGAGCAGAAGCAGGCACGTGTTCGTCAGCCCGCGCAGGAACCTGCGGAAGGGGGAACTGGCCGGCTTCGGTTTCATCGCCCGGGTTCGGCCAAGAGAGGGATCAGGATGTCGGCAAGGCCGGCCTCGAGGATGAAGTCGTCGTCATCGGCGTCGTCGCGCATCAGCAGCGAGCGCGCGTTGAACGGAGCCGAACAGAGGTAGGTGCGGAACGTCTCGCTGGCGGCGGCTCCGCCGGTCGCGGCCTGGTCCGTCACGCGGACCTCGAATTTCCATCCGCCCGAGCCGACGTCGCGACCGGGGAATTCCGCGGCGCGCACCTCGGCGAGACCGACGGCGAGCCGTCGGGAATTCACGGGATCGAGCCTTCCGGAGCCGGCCCAGTTGCCGTCGGGGCCGAGGCGGGCTTCGCCGAGGACCTTGCCGTCGGCGCGGGACGTGAGGCGGAGGCCGCTGACGCGCGCGCCTTGGGGCAGTTCGGCCACGGCGCGTTTGCGCCAGGCCTGCGGTTCGACGTTCTGGTAGCCGCCGTTGAGCAGCGAGATGTCGCAGACGGCGGCGAGCGGCGATCCCTTGGCATGGACGACGCGCGTGCCGGCGCCTTTATCCGGATCGTCCGTGAAGCTGAGGAGGATGCGTTCCGCGCCGAACTCCAGTTCGAGCGTCTGGACCGACGTCGTGCCGGGATTGGTGAGCGCCATGACCGCGGGCACGCTCACGCCGGCGGAGGATTTGCGGCGCACGGCGCGCAACTGCGCGACGGCGTCAAGGAAACGGGCGACGACTTTCGCGTCGGCTTCGCGTCGCTTGGTCACGGTGGAACCGGGCGCGACGGGGATCTCCCAGCGGGCCTCGGCGCCGGCGCCATCCAGGCGGTGCATGGTGATCGAGCGTCCGCCGGAGGCGATGGTCAGTCCGGTAACAAGGGCGGGATCGAAGTCGGCCGGACGCGAGGCCGCCAGCGTCTCGCGGGCGGCGAACCAGTCGTTCAGCAGGCGGGCTTCGATGAGGAAGACGGAAGGGTTCTCCTCCAGTTTCGCGCAGAGCAGGGCGGGCTGTCCGGGCGCCGGATTGCCGACGAGCAGCACCTGTCGACGGGCGTTGCCCTCGAGCGAGAGCCGCAGCACGGGGGTGGTCAGTCCGGTCACGTCATCCGCGAGCGCGACGAACTTGTTGGCGCGCAGGTTGGTCAGGTCGGCGATGGCCCGCGTCGTGGCGTCCGCGTCCGCGAGCGCGTCGTAAGGCGTCTCGAAGCGCCATTCGGGAAGCTGCACGCGGCGGCCGACGCGCGGGCGGGCTTCGGAGTTGAGCCCGGTGACGACTTCGCCGTCCTTCCGGCGGTGGCGGACGGAGACGGCGCGGGCCTCGAAGTCGGCGATCTCGAAGATCTTATCCACGCGATAGCTTTCCGGCTTGGCCGCGAGGGCCGCGGCCATCGCTTCGGGCAAGGGGATGATGCGCTTGCCGTCGGCGGTGAGCAGGAAGTGCCGGTTGGTCGATGGCTGGATGCCGATCTTCGCCTCGACCGTGCTGCCCGATTCCGAGGTGACCTTGAGCGTCCAGCGCGGGGTCTCGAGCCCGTAATCCTTGAGGCTCGATCCGTTGGCCTTCGCTTCTCCGGCGTCGAACCCGCCTTCCGGGCTGACGAAGCGGAGTTCGTCGAGGAGGCGCTGCACGGACCAGATGTTCGCCGTCCACTCGAAGGGCTCGATGAGCCGCCAGGCGGAGTTGCGTTTTTCGAGGAGGATGCGTTCCGGTCCTTCGCTCAGGGCGACCTTGGCGGGGGTGGACGGGAAGAGCTGGGTCTGGCTGACCGCGGTCGGCTGATGGCCAGAGGTGGCCCTCCAGACCAAGCCGAAGGCGATCAGGTTGGCGACCAGCAGGATGACGGTGGTGCGGGAGATCCGCATGAGCACGTCAACTTCTGCGACGCCACACGGAAACCGCAAGCCCGACTGCGAGGACGGCCAGCGGAATCAGCGAGAAGCGGAGGGCCAGAGCCCAGAAGTCGGCGGCGGTCGCGTTGAGCTGATACTCGCCTTCGGAGCGCGCCGGCAATGAGACCGCCCGGTCGCGGTCGGTGAGCCAGGCGGCGCACTGCGTCACGAAAGCACGGTTGCCCCCGCGGTTCAGGCGTTGGTTGGCGGCGATCTGCGAGGTGCCGATGACGACGAGGCGTCCGCCGGCGCCGCCGACGCCCTTGCGGATGCCGGTGGCCCGTTCCGCCGCGGCGGCGAGGCAGACGGGCCCCGGCTGGTCGCGGTCCGGGTCGAACTTCACGGGCCGGCGGGCCGGCTCGGTCTCGCCCCAGGCGGCGTCGGAAGAGAAGACGAGCTGCCAGACGCCCAGCGTGCTGTCCGGGGCGCTGCCTTCGTCGAAGCGGGCCGGACGGATCCGGGCCGCGATGAGCGGAAGATTCTGCTCTTTGAGCACCTTGGTGAGCGGATGTTCCTTTTCCTCGAGACGGATCAGGGCGATGTCGCCGTCCGTCGTGCGTCGGGCCGGGTCGGGCTCCTGCAGTTCGGCGTCGGGCGAGAAGATGGCCCATTCGGCGAGGGTCTGTTCGAGGCCGTGTTCGCGGCCGGGGTCGAGCATGGCGAGCACGCGGCCATTGCGCTCGTAAAGGTAGTTCCGGAGGCGGGCGTTCTCGGACGCGGAGAACGGGGTGAGCGGTCCGGCGATCATCACCATCGCGGCGTCGCGCGGCACTTCGGCCACCATCGCGAGGTTCAGCTGGCGCACCTCGAAGTTGCGGTTCCGCAGCTGGCGCGAAAGCAGGGACATGCCGCGTTCCGGCAGGGCGTCTTCGACGCCGAGCTCGCCGTGCCCCGTCGTGACATAGCAGACCGCCGCCTTGTCCTCGGTGACCTCGATGAGCGCGGAGGTCACGGCTTCTTCTCCGCGGAAGCCGCCTTCCTTCGTCACGAGTTCCCGATAGCTAACGTACTTGGCGCGAGAACCGCAGGTCAGGATGAGGGCGACCGACGCGTCGGGCGCGCCATGACGGGCGGCGAGTTCCGACAGCAAAGGGGCGTTGCGGCCGGCGCCGGCGAGTTCGACGGAGAACCAGACCGGGCCGCTGCGGCCGGATTCCACCACGTAGGAGTCGAGCAGCTTGAGCAGGCGCGAACGCACGACCTGGGCCGGCTCGGAGGGGTCGTTCGTGAGCAGCACGGCCTTCACCCATCCTTGGTTACGGCCGACCCCGACAGGGCTGCGGCGTCCGGCGGCGCGCACGGTCTCGGCCGACTCGGGCGCGAGCGAGTGGCGCCGGTCGGCGGTGATGTCGTGACGGAGGCGGAACTCGGGCAGCGAAGCCAGGAAGTTGACGACGACCGCCAGCGCGATCGCGAGCAGGGCCTGCGTCAGGCGGTTCAGCCGGCGGATAGGTCGGACGGAGCCGAAGTCGTCGCGGATCGGGGCCATGTCATTCCTGCCCCTCCACGGATAATATCGCCAAGCCAAGGCAGAGCAGCGTGCCGGTGCCGTAGAGCACGATCGGTCGCGAATCCAGGATGCCTGCGGCGAAATCCTGCAGGTGGCCGAACGTACGCAGATGGGCCGCGGGTTCGCGGAGCCAGCCGAGCCATTCCCAGCTTTCGATCGGCAGCGATTCCAGCGCGCCGCCCGCGGCGGTCATCGCCAGCAGGCTGATGAAGGCGAGCAGCGCGGCGAGCGCCGACGAGCGCGTCACGCAGCTGCAGAGGATGCCGATCGCGACATGGAGGAGCCCGCTGACGGCGATGAAGCAGAGTCCGCCCCAGAGGATCGAGGGATCGCCGAGGCGCAGGTCGCCGGGCGTGCCGAGGCGCTGCACGGTCAGGAACGGGAAGAGCGTGAACAGGAGCCAGAACACGACCCAGACGATCCACGTCGAGAGGAACTTCGCCCAGACGACCGCCGCGGCGCTCGCCGGGGTGGTGAGCAGCGCGGCCAGCGTGCCGGAACGGCGTTCTTCGGCGAAGGTGCGCATGGTCAGCAGCGGCAGCACGCAGAGCAGCGGGAGCCAGAAGAACCAGAGCGTCGACTCGACGGGCGTGCGGTCGCTCGGCGCGCGGCTGCCTTCGACGAGCGCGAAGAAGTGGATGCCGCCCATGAGCGCAAGGAACAGGCCGGCCGCGGCCCACGTGTTCCAGGAGACCGCGGCGGAGCGCAGTTCATGCGCGAGCAACGTGCGGAAGTGGCGCATCAGGGACGGCGGACCTCTCCCGGGGCGCGGCGCGTGGCGGCGAGGAAGATGTCCTCGAGGCCGAAGCGGTCTTCGGCGATCTCACGCAGGGTGATGCCGGCGGCGATCAGCGCGCCGGCGAGGGTCTCGCGCGCGGCGGAGCCGGCGGGCAAGGCGATGCGGAAGCTGTTCCAGCCTTCGGCGGAGGGCAGGGCGGAGACCGTCGCGGCGGGTTCCGTCGCGCGGCATGCGGCGAGCAGCGCGGCCTCGTCGGCGCGCGTCACGACGGTGAAGCTCGCTTCCGGCAGCAGTTCGCGGCGCAGGTCCTCGGTGCGCCCCTGCGCGACGAGCCGGCCGCGGTTGATGATGACGACCTTGTCGCAGACCTGTTCGACCTCATGGAGGATGTGGCTCGAGATGAGCACGGCCATCTTGCCGCGCAGAGAACGGATGAGGTCGCGGATGCCGAGGATCTGGTGCGGGTCGAGGCCGATGGTGGGTTCGTCGAGGATGACGACGCGGGGCTCCGCGAGCAACGCGTCGGCGATGCCGACGCGTTGGCGGAAGCCTTTCGAGAGCTGGCCGATCAGGCGGCCGGACGCGCGCCGGGTGAGGTCGCAGTCATCCATGACCTTGCGGACGCGTTCGTCGACGCGCGCCGGGTCGACGTCCTTGAGGCGGGCGCGCAGCGTCAGGTATTCCTCGACGCGCAGTTCCTCGGGCAGCGGGTTGTTCTCCGGCATGTAGGCCAGGTGGCGCTTGGCGCCGGCGGGATCCAGCGCCACGGAGACGCCCCAGATCGAAGCGCGTCCCGACGTGCCGGACATCGTGCCGGAGAGGATGCGCATGGTCGTCGACTTACCGGCGCCGTTCGGCCCGAGGAAGCCGACGATCTCGCCTGGCGCCACGGAGAAACTCAGGTCTTCCACCGCGGTCAGCGACCCGTACCGTTTGGTCAGTTTTTCGGCCACGACGGCGGCTTCCGGGAGGGGCGCTGCTTCGTTCATGTGTCGGGCTCCGGGAGGATGGGGTACGACCCGTCGGCACCATGCGAACGGGTAGGAAGAAGACACGCCGAACGCCCTTTATTGGCAAGGAGAATAGAGGTCGGCGGCTTCACCCGGCCGACGAAAAAGCCCCGGCATCGCCGGGGCTTTTCTGAGGCTCTCTCGGCTCGCTTACTTCGCGGCCGGGGCGGCCGGAGCGATCAGCGAAGGCTCGGACTGCACGAGCGCTTCCTTGTCGGACTTCCAGACGTGGCCGGCGCGGAGTTTCTTGTCCATCGCGTTGAGCCACTTGGTGGCTTCGGCGGTGTCGCCCTTGGCGACCGCGAGGTTGGCGAGCGTCAGCATCGCGAAGCCGCGGAGGGTCTCCGGGGCGTTCACGTCGTCGGCGACGACGGCGACGGCCTTGTCGGCGCCGGCTTCACCGGCTTCGAGACGGCAAAGGGCGGAGTAGAGGCGGGCGCGGGTGCCGAGGGCGGCGATCGCGGGTGCCTTGCCGGCGAGACCGGCGAGACGGTTGGTTTCGTCGTAGGCCTTGGCGGCGTCGGCGAACTTGCCGGCCTTCTTGAGGTCGTCGGCGACGTCCGTCAGCGCGACGGCGGCGAGGGGCTCGCCCGGGTGGGCGACCGCGAAGGCGCGACGGGCGGCCTCATCCTGGCAGGCGGTGAATTCTTCGCCGAGGGCTTCGCGGCGGCTTTCGTTCCAGAAGAAGTAGGCGAGGTAGGCGAGGATGCCGACCACGACGGCGACGGTGCCTTTGACGATGACGCCCTTGTTGCGCTCCCAGAAGAGCCAAAGGCGGTCCTCGGTGTCCGCATTCACGAAATCCTCGTCGACGACGACGAGATTACGGTCGTCGCCGGCCGGGGGCTGCTTGTTGGAACTATCTTCAGGCATGGGGGGTCAACCCTTGGGAAAGGACCGATTGTGTCAACCCCCGCCTCCCCCCGCCTACGGGCTTGTCCCCGCCCCCGGGAGGGTAAGTATGGGTGGACTCATGAGCGCTTCCGCCGCCGTCCTTTCGCTTCTCCAGGCTGCCCAAGGCAAGGGGCAGATCTCCGCCTCCAGCCTGACCAACGCCGGAGATTGGCTGCGCTCCGGGGCTTTGCCGGCCTCGGCGATCGCCTCCCTGCAGGACCTCTGCGACCGCGGGGCCTGGGCCGAGATCGAAGACCGTTTCTATAAGGGCATCGCCTTCGGTACCGGTGGCATGCGCGGCCGCACCGTCGGCCGGGTCTCCGCCTCAAACGAGCTCGACCCTCAGGGGCTCCCGGTCCGCGCCGCCATCGGTTCGGCCTGCCTCAACGACATCAACGTCCTGCGCGCGGTCATCGGCCTTTGGAAGCATGTCTCGGCGACCCAGCCCGGCGCCCGTCTCGTCGTCGCGCACGACGTCCGTCATTTCTCCCGCCACTTCGCCGAACTCATCGCCGGAGCCTGGAGCGAGCTCGGCGGCGAAGCCTATCTCTTCGCCGGCGCGCGTTCGACCCCGCAGCTGAGCTTCACGGTCCGTCATCTCGGCGCGCATGCGGGCGTCGTCATCACGGCAAGCCACAATCCTTCCCACGACAACGGCTTCAAGTGCTGCCTGGGTGACGGCGGTCAGGTGCTTCCTCCGCATGACGTCGCGATCGTCGCCGAAGTCGGCAAGCTCGGCCCGGCCGATGTCGCTCCTTATCTCGAGAAGGATGTCTCCCGCGTGCTGACCGTGCCCGCCGCCGCGGAGGATGCCTACCTCGCCCGCCTCGCCGGCGTGGTCCTCGACCCGGAGGTGATCTCGCGCCACACGCCGAAGGTCGTCTACACGAACGTGCACGGCACCGGCGACGTCATGGTCGTTCCCGCGCTGCGCCGCGTGGGCATCGATCCCCACGTCGTCGAGGAACAGCGCGAGCACGACGGCCGCTTCCCGACCGTCGCCTCGCCGAATCCGGAGAACGCCAGCACCTTCGCCCTCGCCCTCAAGCTCGCCGCCGAGATCGACGCCGACCTCATCCTCGCCACCGACCCTGATTCCGACCGCGTCGGCGTGGCCTGTCCGCTGCCCGCGGGCGGCCATCGCCTGCTCAACGGGAACGAAGTCGCCGCGCTGCTGACGGAATTCCGCATCTCCTCCCTGAAGGACGCCGGCATTCTTCCCGAGGCCGGCTCCGCCAACGCCGCCGTCGTCAAGTCGCTCGTGACGACCCCGCTCGTCGCCGCGATCTGCGCCCGCCATGGCATCCGCTGCGTCGAGACGCTCGTCGGCTTCAAGTGGATCGCCCGCAAGCTCGAGAACTGGACGCGCCGCCTCGTCGAGGGCGCGGGCCCGGACGCCCCGGCGCTGCCGCTGCGCCGCCGCGCTCCGCTCGCGTTGCGCTACTCCACGCTCTTCCTGCTCGGCGCCGAAGAAAGCTACGGCTATCTCGCCGACGATGCCGTCCGTGACAAGGACGCCAACGCGACGGTGGTCATGCTGTGCGAGTTCGCCGCGTTGCTCCGCTCCCGCGGCCGCACGCTCCTCGACGCGCTCGACGTGCTGCACCTGAGCTACGGGGCCCACCATGAGGACCTGCTGAACCTTTCCTTCGAAGGCGCCGAGGGAGCCGCCTGCATCCGTCGGATCGTCGCCTCCTGGCGCGCGACCCCGCCCGCCGTCATCGACGGCTCGAAGGTCGTCCGCGTCACGGATTACGAGCGGGACAAGGTGCTCGACGCCGAGGGCGACCGCGTGCCGCCCGAGGAATTCATCCTCGCCGAGCTGGCCGACGGCCGCCGCATCGCGGTCCGCGCTTCCGGCACCGAGCCCAAGGTTAAGTTCTATTCCTTCACCAAGGCCGAGGTCGCCGACGCCGACGACCTTGCCGCCGCCCGCGAGCGCGCCCGCAATTCGGCCCTCGCCCTCCGGGCTTGGCTCGAGTCCGACGCCAAGCGCCGCGCCAAATAATCTTATGAAGACCCTGTCCCTGTTTTCCTTCCTCCTTCTCGTCGGTTGCGCCAGCCCGGTGGGAGACCGCTCGTTCGTCTCCGAAAAGACGCCCGCCGCCGCGGCGCTCTCCGGTCAGTCCGCCGGCGAGGGTTCGCTCGAGGACCGCGTGCGCGCGGCCAACGAGAAGAACGACCAGCGTCTGCTTAAGGGCGATTGGCGCGCCGCCAAGCCGGCCGTCGGACCGCAGCAGTAACCAGGCTCAGCGCAGCTTCTGCTGGAAGTGCTTGGAGAAATACGTCTCCAGCGCTTCGGCGATGGCCGTCGCCGTCGCCGTCCTATGTTCCGGCGTGTCCCGCATCGTGACCGGCACCTCGAGCTGGGCGGCGTCGAGCTGCGACTTTTCCCGCGAGCCATGGGCTTCGATGTCGTAGGCGCCGTTGAAGTAAGGATCCTCGGCCAGGAGCTTCTCCCCCGGCGATGGGATCGCGGCCAGGCCGCGGGCGGCGAAAAGGCCCCCGAGGCTGGTCTCGCCTCGCACGAGTTCGGCGAACGTCGACGGGGTGCGTTGGCTCAGCCAGCGGATCGAGGAGCGCGTCGCGACGGACGCATCGAGCCGTTCGTCCGGCAGGCGGAGGTCGGCGGGCTTGAGCAGGTAGCCGACCTCGATGCGTTTCTTCGGATGGCCGTGCGAATGGACGTCAAGGTAAAGCCCGTTCGGAGCCTTCGCGAGGACGGCCCGCTCGGCGTCATCGATGAACGCATGGTATTCACGCCAGACTTTCTCGGCCTTCGGGTCGCCGCCCGCTCCTTCGGCGATCGCCCGGTTGCAGTCCACCTTCTTGCGGGAGAGCTCGCAGACCACGACATGCGGCGCCTTGCCGAAGCGCGCGACCAAGGCGTCGCGGAGGGCGAACCCCAGCGCGGCGGCATGGCTGTCGCGGACGGTCACGCCGTTCGTTCGGTCCGGGATTTCGGCCGTGGTCCGCGCGCCGTCATGCGGTACGGAGATCACGACCGGCAGTTCGCCCGGCCAGTAGCGGACGAAGCCGGACTCGCCGGATCTGGGCTCAGGCGTCTCGGCCCCTGACCCCATCGCGGCCAGGCCGAGCAGCGCTAACGTCAGCTTCAGGGGCATGCGGTATCCAAGACCTCCTGACCTGCCTGGTCAAGCGGCCGGACTCAGCGCGCGGCGCCGCCGGCGAGGAGGGAGCGGACCGCCGCATCCTCGGGGACGTCGTCGGCGGTGCTGGCCGCGCCGATGCCGTCCTGCAGGACGAACCGGAGCTTGCCGCCGCGGACCTTCTTGTCGCGACGCATCGCGGCGAGCATCGGATCAAGCGGCAACGGCGAGCGCAGGGCGACGGGCAGGGCGTGCGACTTCAGCGTGGCCTCGACCTGTTCGGCCTGGGCGGCGGTGCAGTGCCTGAGCTCGGCGGAAAGGCGCGCGGCCATCACCAGCCCGATCGCGACGGCTTCGCCGTGCAGGTAGGTGCCGTAACCGGCGGTGGCCTCGATGGCATGTCCGAAGGTGTGCCCCAGGTTGAGGAGCGCGCGTCCGCCTTGGGCGCTCGTCTCGCGCTCGTCGCCGGCGACGACGGCCGCCTTGATCTCGACGCAGCGGCGGATGACGCGCGGCAGCAGCGGATGGCTCCATGCGAGCGGCGAATTCAGCTCGAGCAGGCCGAAGAGGTCGGCGTCGGCGATGATGCCATGCTTGATCACTTCGGCCATCCCGGCAGCGAACTCGCGCGGCGGCAGCGTCGCCAGGAGGTCGGTGTCCGCGAAGACGGCCGTGGGCTGGTGGAAGTTGCCGACGAGGTTCTTGCCCGCGGCGAGGTTGATGCCTGTCTTGCCGCCGACGGAGCTGTCGACCATCGCGAGGAGGGTCGTGGGAACCTGATAGAAATCGACGCCTCGCTGATAGGAGGCCGCGGCGAAACCGGCGAGGTCGCCGACGACGCCTCCGCCGAAGGCGAAGACGGCACCGTCGCGGGCGACGCCGTTGGCGGCGAGGAAGTCCCAGACGCGCGCGAGTTCGGCGGCGGACTTGGCGGTCTCGCCGTCGGACGCGGTCACGAGGACGGGCATCAGGCGGGCGAGTTGCGCGGTGAAGCCGGACTGGGCCGCGGCGACTCCGGGCGAGGTGATCGCGACGCACTTCTGGCCCGAGGCGACGCGGCGTTCGGCCACGGCCAAGGCTTCCTGGCGCATCCCGGCCCCGATGCGGACGGGGTAGGAGCGCTGGCCTAGCTGGACGGTGACGGTCTCGGCCGACATGAGGTCACGCTGGGGCGAGGCGCCCTCGCTGGCAAGACAACCTCACTCGGCCAGCCCGACGACCGACCGGGCGTAGGCGCGTGCGTCGAAGGGCTGGAGGTCGGCCGGCTGTTCGCCGATGCCGATGAAGCGGACCGGGACGCCGAGTTCGCGGACCACGGCGACGAGCGCGCCGCCGCGCGCGGTGCCGTCGAGCTTGGTCACGATCAGGCCGGTGAGACCGACGGCTTCATGGAAGATGCGGGCCTGCTCGATCGAGTTCGCGCCGAGCGAGCCGTCGATGACGAGCCACTTTTCGTGCGGCGCGCCAGCGTGGGCCTTGGCCGTTACGCGGACGACTTTCCTGAGTTCTTCGAGCAGGTGCGCCTTGGTGTGGAGGCGGCCGGCGGTGTCGAGGATGACGACGTCGGCCTCCCGGGCTACGCCCGCCTTCACGGCATCGAAGGCCACGGCGGCCGGATCGGCGCCGGCGGCGCCGCCGACGACCTCGACGCCGAGCCGGTCGGCCCAGGCGGAAAGCTGTTCGCCGGCAGCCGCGCGGAACGTGTCGCACGCGCCGAGCAGGCATGTCTTGCTTTCCTGACGCCAGCGCCAGGCGAGCTTCGCGGCGGTGGTCGTCTTGCCGGCGCCGTTGACGCCGAGCAGCATGATCACGTGGGGCTTGGCAAGGGCCGGCGCGGCAGCGGTGTCGCCGCCGAGGGCGCGCACGATGCTTTCGGCCGCGGCTTCGGCGGGGGAGGTCTTGCGGAGCGCCGCTTCGGATTTCCAGGCGGAGCGAGCGGCTTCGACGACCTCGTCGGCGGTGGCCGGCCCGAAGTCGGCGGCGATCAGGCGCTCACGCAGCTGTTCGGCCGACTCGGCGTCCATCGGCCGCGCGAGCAGGTTGGCCACGGCCTCGGCCGTGCGGCTCAGGCCGGACTTCAGACGCTCGAAGAAGCCCGCCATCGGTTCAGCCGCCTTCGGCTTTGCGCGGGTCGCGACCCAGCTCTTCCTTGTAGCTGTCGAGGATGCCGTTCACGAAACGCTTGGATTCCTCGGTCGAGAATTCCTTCGCGATGTCGACGGCCTCGTTGATGCTGACGACCGGAGGGATGTCCGTCCGGCGCATGAGCTCGAAGATGGCGATACGCAGGATGGCGAGGTCGACGCGCGCGATGCGGCCGAAGGCCCAGTTCTTGGCGTACTTCCCGATGATCTCGTCGATGAGGGCGAGGTCGCGGATGACGCCCTGGATGAGCTCCTCGGCGAAGGCGTAGTATTCGCGGGGCTGCGGGCGCTCGGAGAAGAAGTCGAAGAGGGCCGTCACCATGTCGGCGTGGCGCTGGACTTCCCAGGAGCAGAGGAACTGCATCGCGACCACGCGGCTGTCGTGGCGGCGGTTGCGCTTCGCGGGCGGCGCGGCCGGATCCGGTGCGACGGGTTCCTCGGGGGCGACGATGGCGATCTCGACGCCGGCCGGGATGTTGTGGCGGCGGAACGCGTCGACGGTCTTCGGGCTGGAGCCGATGATCTCGATGAGGCGGCGGTGGCTGCGGATCTCTTCGCGGAGCGCGGTGCGAGGCTCTTCGACCTGCGAAGGCAGGGGGAAGGGGCCCGAGATGCGGGCGCCGGTACCGACCACGCTGGCGATGATATCCGCGGCGGTCTGGTCCGCCATGCGGTAGTCGACGCCTTTGATCCGGATGCGGATCTTGGCGCGCGCGGAGGCGGAAATGGGCGAGTCGTTGTCCATCGGTCAGTTCTGGGCGAAAGGTTCCTGGCCGCCGCGCTTGCGTTCCTCTTCCTCGACCTGGTCGAGGCGTTCGCCGAGCGTGATGCGATGGCGGGCCATGGTGAGCGCGGCATGGGCGAACTCGGTGCCGCGGTCGAGCGAGCCCTGGCAGCGGGCGACGGCCTGCTCGCGGTTGTTCGTGACGACGATGCCGTTGATCACGGGGACCTCGGAGCGGATGGCCGCGTCCTGGAGGGCGGTGGCGGTCGAATGGGCGATGATCTCGTGGTGCGGAGTATCGCCGGCGATGACGACGCCGAGGGCGATGACGCAATCGTAGTCGCCGGTCATGGCGGACATGTAGGCGGCGAAAGGGATCTCGCCCGAGCCGGGGACGGCGATCTCGACGATGGAGGCCGCGGGGACGCCGGCGCCGCGGAGGCCTTTGATGGCGTTCTTCTTCAGGGCCTGGACGAGTTCCGCGTTGTAGCCTGCCGACACGATGGCGAAGCGGAGTTCGGCGCCATCGATGGCGTCAGGGGTAGGCTTGTCGAGGCTCATGGCAGAAGAACGGATGGCCGATGGAGTCGGTTCCGAACCTTCCTGCAAGCGGAAACGGCCGGAATCCCCTTAGAACGGAACCTGCTCGACGATCTCCAACCCGTAGCCGCCCAGGCCCACCACCTTGCGCGGGTTGTTCGTGATGAGGCGGATGCGGCGGAGCCCGAGATGAGAAAGGATCTGGGCGCCGATGCCATAGTCGCGCGCGTCCATGGCGCCGAGGCGGATGCCGGCCTGGTCGGCCTGCACGCCGCCGAAGGGCTGGGTGACGTGGACAATCACGCCGCGGCCGGCCTTGGCCACCGCTTCGAAGCTGGAAGCGAGCGAGGTGCCGGCGCCGAAGGCGCTGCCGCGGAAGAGGTCGCCGAGCATGTTCTCGCGCTGCACGCGCACGAGCGTCGGGGATTCGTCCGGCTGGCCGAGCGTGAACACGAGGTGCTGGCGGCCGTCCGGCAGCGAGCGATAGACGCGCAGGGCGAATTCGCCCCAGGCGGACTGGAAGGGGCTTTCGGCGACGAGCTCGACGAGGCGTTCGCGGCGGTGGCGGAACTCGATGAGCTGCGCGATAGAGATCATGTGAAGGCCGAACTTCTTCTTGAGTTCGACGAGTTCCGGCAGGCGAGCCATCGAGCCGTCCTCGTTCAGGATCTCGCAGATGACGCCGCTCGGATGGAGTCCGGCGAGCGACGCGAGGTCGACGGCGGCTTCGGTGTGGCCGGCGCGCTGCAGCACGCCGCCGGGTCGGGCGAGCAGCGGGAAGATGTGGCCGGGCTGCACGAGCGCCTCGGGCTTGGCCTGCGGGTCGGCGAGGATCGCGATGGTCTTCGCGCGGTCGTAGGCGGAGATGCCGGTGGAGATGCCTTCCGCGGCGTCGACGGCGACGGCGAAGGCGGTGCGCTGGGATTCGCGGTTCTCCGGGACCATCTGGGAGATGCCTAGGCGGCGGAGCTGATGTTCGACGGTCGGCACGCAGATGAGGCCGCGCGCGTGGCGGATCATCATGTTGACGGTCTCAGGCGTGGCCTTGGACGCCGCCATCACGAGGTCTCCCTCGTTCTCGCGGTTCTCGTCGTCGGTCACGATGACGAGCTTCCCGGCGGCGATGTCCGCTAGGGCTTCCTCGATGGTGTCGAAGGGCTCGTTCATGAAAGAGGGAGGTTTGAACTTGGTCGTAACCTCCCTCGGTGCAAGCGGGGAGATGACTCCCTGCCCGTAAAACGGCCCGCCGGGACCTTATTTGGCGGCGGCGGCCTTGCCTTTGGCCTTCCCCTTGGCGGCGGGCGCGGCGGGGGCGGGCGCGGCTTTCATGGCCTCGGCGATCTTGGCGCTGGCTTCTTTCCAGGTGGACTTGGGTTCGGCCTTGGCGCTCCAGATCACGAAATTGCGGAAGGTGGCCGACTGGCCGCCGCAGGTGAAGCCAGGGTTGGCCTTCTCGGCCTTGAATAGGTCGTTGCTGCCGAACCCGCTGAACTTGCCGTCGATCGTCACGACCATGGTGTCGCCGACCATCTCGAGCACGACGCTGTGCCAGGTGCCGGCCTCGAACGCCTGCGCTTGGTTCAGGAACACGACGGCCTTGTCGGGTCCGTCGTGGTCATGGTCGTCCTTCTGCACGCGGAAGGCCGTCGGCGTGATCATCACGCGGGCCACGTGTTCCTTGGCGTCATTGATGCTGAGCGAGACCACCTTCGCGCCGTCGAGGCGGAATTCGAACGCGGCGACGAAGTCCTGCAGCTTCATCGGGACGCGGCCGGCGGCGCCATGGTTGTCGGCCGGCAGTTCCTCGACGCGGATGCCTTCGGCGGTGCGCTCCCACTTGCCCTTGGCGATCTTCCATTCGGCCGGCTTCGAATCCTTGATGAGCGTGTCGCTCAGGATCTCCTTGTCCGGCTGCGCGAGCAGGGTGGCGGGAGCGTCGGCCGCGCAGAGCGGAGAGACGAGGGCGAGCAGGGCGAGGAGGCGGAGCATCATGAGGAGGGGTACTTCTAGAACAGCGAAAACGGCCGATGGTTGCGATTATTCGTAGGTCAGCTGCGCCGTGGCGTTCGTCTTGGCCGACGAGACCGTGCGGACCCAGTAGGCGTTGAGCCATTCGGGGAAGACGAAGGTCTCCTGGGCGCCCGGGGCCAGATGGAAGCTCCGGTAGGCCGCGAAGCGTCCGTCGCCGGCCGCGTCGAGCTCCACGGTGATCGTCGTCGCGACCTCTCCATGGTTCGCCAGGGTTAGCGTCTTCTTGTCGTAACCGCTCATGAGGTAGGGGTCGGACGGCTTGTTGGCTTCGACGGCGCTGTTCTTCCAGGGACCTCCATGTCCGCGTGGCTTGCCGAGCTTCCACAGGTCGTCGACCGCGCCGACCCAGACCGCGGCCTTGTCGTCGTCCGAGCGGATGATGTGGCGGTTGTCCGTCTTGGCGTCGTCGTTCACGCCGGTGAGCACCAGCAGGCCGCGGTAGGAGCAGAAGTCGTGCACGGCGAGCGGGCTGGTCGCGATCGGGCGGAGACGGATGGCGCCGCCGGCGTTGACGGCCGTCAGCTCATACATCGTGCCATGCGCCTGGAACAGGTCGCGCTCCGTCACCGCTTCGCGCGCCTTCCGCAAGGTGTCCTTGGCCAGCAGGGAGTCGAACGCGGCGTACTCCGAGCGGGGCAGGCGCCAGCGCTTGCCCCCTTCGACGTAGATGACGGAGGCGTCGTCGGCCGTGACGACGCCGCGTGTCATCTCGGTGTTCTTTAGGAAGAAGTCGCGGGCCTTGGCGTCGGCGTTCTTCACGAGTTTCATCTCGGAAGTCAGTTCGTAGAAATCCCCGGGCCTCGTCTCGCCGTCGGCGATCCGCGCGCTGAGCACGCCGAGGGTGCGGAGGTTGCCGCCCCGCGTGAGCACGAAGGCGCCGTTGGAATTGCTTTCGGCGGCGGTGCTCAGGCCGTCGAAGATCGCATCGGGCTTCATGCCGCGCCCGTCACGATTCGCATATTGGAAGAAGACGGTGCCATGCGCGAGGTCGCGGCTGGCGACAGCCCGCACCCAGGCGCCTTGGATCGTGCTGGGCAGCTCAAGCCATCGGCCGGCCTCTCCGGTCGCGAGCTTGGCGGTCAACGCAGAGGACCACTGGCCGTCGCCGCGCGCATCCACTTCGAGGGTGAACGTCGTCTCCGGGCCGCCATCGTGCCCCAGGAAGACCGCTCGCTTGGCGAAGCCCGAGAGGAGGAACGGATCCGAGGGCACGCCTGCCTTGACGGGTTCGTCGATCCAGACGCCTCCGCGGCCGAGGGCGGGTCCGAGCTTGTCCGGGGTGTCGAGCGAGGTGAACCAAAGGTTGGACTGTGATTGGCCGGGCGCGCCCAGCGTGCCCTTGATGGGGCGCTTGTTCAGGAACTCCGACTTGGCGGCGTCATCGCAGCCGAAGACCAGCCGGTCGTTCCAGCGCGCGAAGTCGCCGATGATCTTCAGGTAGGTCGAGCGTGGCGCGATGCCGGCCGATTTCTTGGACGAGAAATCCGCCGGGAAATCCCAGAACATGCCGTGCATCGTCATCAGCTTATGGCCCGGTTCACCGATCTCACGGATGCGCGGCCATTCGGTGTTCCAGCCGTGGGCTCCGTCGTAGGTATGGCTGGCCTTGGGCAGACGGTAGCTCGTCCACTTCCCGTCTTCCATGACCATGAGGATCAGCGAACGGAAGTCCCAGCCGATCGTCCAGACGGGGTCCTTCGCGGGATCGGCGTTGCCCTCGAGTCCGCCAGGGCCCGTGACTTCGGTGAACTGGTTGCGGCGGATGAGCGACCAGTTGCCTGCGCCGTTGAACGAGCCCAGCGCCCCGCTCGGGATGGTCGGGTCAACGGTGGCCTTGGCGCCTTGCTCGCCGTTGTTCGCGAGGATGACGAATCCTTGTCCGGAGTAGAGTCCTTTGCCGTGGTAGCCGGGCAGCGTCGAGGTGATCGTCGCCGGGCTGACCTCCGCGGTCTGTCCCGGTTTCGGCACGTTCTTGATCTCTTTGATGAGGCCCTTGACCGCGAGCGTGCGGACGTCGACCTCATAGAGGCCGTCTTCCATGGTGGCGAAGTAGACCTTGTTCGCCGGGTCGGCGAGGTGACGGGCGTTGCCGGTGAGACGGCCGGGCATGAGCTTGGGCGGGATGACGCGCACCTCGCGGTTCGCGCCGATGAAGTAAGGACCGATGATCAGCTGGTTCGATTCCTTGTGGATCATGCGGTTCGCCGGCGTGCCGCCGACGCTCTCCGGTCGGATGGTCTGCGTCAGGTCGGCGGTGAATTCATAGAGCTTGTCGCTCGATCCGTAGGGCAGGTGCGGGCCGTAGGTGATGACCCAGAGCCGGTCGGCCCACGGCACGACGGCACCGGTACCGCACTCGCCTTCGTTGTTGAAATAAGCGAGTTCGGGATAGATGCCGGACCATTCCTGCGGGGCGGCGGCGGCGGAGAGCGCGGTCAGGGCGAACGCGGCGAGCGAACGGAGCGGAGACGAGGACATGCCCCGACTTTTTGCCGCCGGCCTTCGACTGGCAAGGTCAGGATAAGGCTCGTAGAAGAAAGACGAGGAGCAACCAGCACCCGAGCGTCGCCGCCGGTACGCCGAGCAGCCGGGCGATGCTTTTGGATTGGGCCTGCGAAAGGAAGGCGAGGGCGAGGAGCGCGCCGCCGGCCGGCCCGAGCCAACGATACGGCAGCGCGAGCCGCAGGTTCATCGTCGGCACGAAGGCGCACGCCTGCGCGATCCAGGTCATCACATGAAGCAGGGCCGCGGCGAGGCCGTTGATCCACGATGCCGGCCAGGCGAGCCAGTCGCTCACGCCGCACGCGACCGAAGCCATGCCCAGCATCAGCGGCAGTTCGGAAAGGGGGACGAGCACGAGGTTCACGAAGACGCCGCCCCAGCTCGCCGCGCCGAAGAGCCCGAGCGTCAGCGGCGTGCCCGCGAAGGTGGCCGCGAGCGAAACGCACAGGCCTCCGAGCAGGAACTTCCGCGCCTTCCATCGGAGTTTCTGCGTCGGGGTCTGCGTGTCGGCCGGCGTGAGCCGCTCTTCCTCCGTCGGTCGTGCGCAGAGGTTCGCCGCCGGCCCGCCGGCCGCGATGATGCCGAGCACCGCCGCGTAGCTCAGCTGGAAGCCGGCGTCGGTGCACGCTTCCGGCGTGAGGATGAGCGTGGTGGCACAGGCGAGCGCGAGCGACTGCAGGGCGGGCGTGTCTCTTTCGCCTGCGCGGCCGCCCCAGATGAACGCGGCCATGATCCAGGCGCGTACCGACGACGGGGAGGCGCCGGTGATCTCGACGTAGAGCCAGAGCAGGCCGAGGATGACCACCCCGGAGGGAAGTTCCGGGAGGCGTGCGCGCTTCGCCAGCCAGAGCAAGGCCGCCGCCATGCCGGCGATGTGTAGTCCGCTGATCGCGAAAAGGTGCAGCGTCCCTGTCGTCATGAACGCCGTCTTGGCGTCCGCCGGCAGGAGCGCCGTCCGCCCTAGCATCGTCGCGGCGAGCATCGCGCCGCCTTCGGGGTCATCCCAGGCCAGCGTGCGCAGCCATGTTTCCAACCGCGCCTGCTGCGCCTGTCTCCAGACCGCGAAGCGCGAAGGCCGCGCCAGTTCGCCGAGCACGTGGCCGCCGCGCAGCTTCAGCGTCGCGCCTTGGGAGCGCAGCCACGCGTCGAAGCCGTCCGCCTCCGCGGCGATCGGCGTCAGTCCGCCGGACATCATCAGCTCGGCGCCTTCGGCGGGGCAGGCTCCATGCGCCGAAAGCGCGACGCGTCTGCGGAAATAGCCGCCGTCGCGGTCCGTGATCCAGCCGAGGCCCGTCCACCCGTCGCCGTCCTTGCGCGGCGTCGCGTGTTCGATGAGGATGGGGACCTCCACGAACGGGCGGCGGACGAAGACGGGTCCTTGCGGCGGGAGCCTGAGCTGATGCCACGCCGCGCCGATCGTCGTGCCGGCGATGACGATCGCGTAGCCGGCGATCAGCGTATGGCGGCGGTTGAGCCAGCCGATCGCGACCGCGGTCAAGCCGACTGCCAGCCAAGGTCCCGGCGGGACGCCCGCCGCCGCATCGATCGCGCAGCCGAGCAGGAGCGGCAGTGCGAGCCAGAGCGCCGGACAGTGTCCGACGCGGTCGGGGGTCAGGGAGTCTTGTTCCAGGGGGTCGGGCCTTGCCATGCGCGGAGGCCTTGGCCTCCGACGGACAGGGACCGGACCTCCGCGGCCAGCGAACCCCAGGCGGGGACCTTGGCGAGGGCAGGGGTCTGGAGGAGATTACTTAGTGGAATGACGACAAACCCACGGGAAGACCACCTAGGGTGGGGGAGGGTGACCGTCGGACTGTCCCACGCCCCTCCTTCATAGAAGAGCAGGTCGATGTCTAGGGTGCGGGGGCCGTTACGGTTGGCGGTCCGCTCCCGGCCGAGAGTACGCTCGATTTCTAGGGTATGGATCAGAAGTTCGTCTGGATTAAAATCACAAACAACTGATAAGCAGATATTTAAGAATTTTGGTTGGTCGGCATATCCTACTGGATCTGAGTCGACGGCCGTTGAAATCGCCAAAATACGGGTTCCTGGGAGCTTCCCGAGAAGCCCGATGGCTTGCCCCAAGATATCAGCCCGGTCGCCGAGGTTGCTGCCAAGGCCGAGGATATAGTGGTGCGGATTACCCTTCACGCCCTCTCGCGACGGATCTTGACCGAAATGGCGTCGAATTCGGCGGCCACCGGAGCGAAGGGTTTGGTGACCTCGACCGTGACGGCCTTGACCACTCCGAAAGTGCCCAGAATACGCGCGGCGATCTGTTGGGCCAGCGTCTCGATTAGGTAGACCGGTGCTCCGGTCAGCTGGGCCTCCACCGTCCTGATCACCTGGGCGTAATCGACGGTCAGTTTCAGGTCGTCGGCGGCGGCCGCCGGACGGGTGTCGACCTCTAGGTCGACGGAGACCGTGAACCGCTGGCCGAGACGCTTCTCCTCGGGCAGGGCGCCATGGTGTCCGAAGGACTTGATGCCGGCTATCCTGATGATGTCCACGCCCCGATGAATGCCCGCCCGGGACGCCCCTGCAAGCGCCTTCCCTCGGTGCGCCCGCAATTGTTAGAAGTCCCCACTTGACCAACCTTCCGAGGGTCGCTGACAGTCCGCGGAACACTATGCCTAAGAGGACCGATATCCGCTCAATCCTCATCATCGGCTCGGGACCGATCATCATCGGCCAAGCCTGCGAGTTCGATTATTCCGGCACCCAGGCCTGCCGGTCGCTCCGCGAAGAAGGCTACCGCGTCATCCTGGTGAACTCCAACCCGGCCACGATCATGACGGACCCGGAGACGGCGGACGTCACCTATGTGGAACCCCTCACGGTCGAATCCGTGGAACGCATCATCGCCAAGGAGAAGCCCGACGCGCTCCTCCCGACGCTCGGCGGCCAGACGGCGCTCAACCTTTCCCTCAAGCTCGCTCGCACCGGCGTCCTCAAGAAGTACGGCGTCGAACTCATCGGCGCGAAGGAAGAGGCGATCGAACGCGGCGAAGACCGCGAGATCTTCAAGAAGCTGATGCTCGACATCGGCCTCGACGTCCCGCGTTCCCGCGTCGTCAAGTCCCTCGAGGCCGCGCGCGAGACCATCTCCCTCATCGGCGGCGAGTTCCCCGTCATCATCCGTCCGTCCTACACGCTCGGCGGCACCGGCGGCGGCATCGCCTACAACAAGGAGGAGTTCGAGCGCATGGCCCAGGCCGGCCTCGACGCCTCGCCCGTCCATGAGGTCCTCATCGAGGAATGCCTCCTAGGCTGGAAGGAATACGAGATGGAAGTGATGCGCGACCACAAGGACCAGTGCGTCATCATCTGCTCCATCGAGAACTTCGACCCGATGGGCGTCCACACCGGCGACTCGATCACCGTCGCCCCCGCGCTCACGCTGACCGACAAGGAATACCAGCTGATGCGCGACGCTTCGTTCGCCGTCATCCGCGCCGTCGGCGTCGAGACCGGCGGTTCCAACATCCAGTTCTCGGTCAACCCGGCCAACGGCCGCATGATCGTCATCGAGATGAACCCGCGCGTGTCGCGTTCGTCCGCCCTCGCCTCCAAGGCCACCGGCTTCCCGATCGCGAAGATCGCCGCCAAGCTCGCCGTGGGCTATACGCTCGACGAGCTCCAGAACGACATCACGAAGTCCACGCCGGCCTGCTTCGAGCCGACCATCGACTACGTCGTCACCAAGATCCCGCGCTTCACGTTCGAGAAGTTCGTCGGCGCCGACACGACCCTCACTTCCGCGATGAAGTCCGTCGGCGAGGCGATGGCCATCGGCCGCACGTTCAAGGAATCCTTCCAGAAGGCGCTCCGCTCCCTCGAGATCGGCGCCTGGGGCTTCGGCTGCGGCGGCAAGTTCGGCGACTCGGCCTTCGCCGACCTCACCGAGATCCGCGCGCGCCTCGCCCGCCCGAATCCGGAACGTCCTTTCTTCGTCCGCTACGCGATGCTCGCCGGCCTGACGGAGAAGGAGATCTTCGACCTTTCCAAGATCGATCCGTGGTTCCTGCGCCAGCTGCGCGGCATCGTCGACCTCGAGCTCGCCCTCAAGGCCGCCGGCAAGTCCGTCGGCACCGACCTGCTCCGCCAGGCGAAAGAGGCCGGCTTTGCCGACCGCCAGATCGCCCACGCCACCGGTCTCTCCCCGGCCGACGTCTACGCCAAGCGCAACGCCGCCGGCATCAAGACGACCTTCCGCCTCGTCGACACCTGCGCCGCGGAGTTCGAATCCTTCACGCCTTACTTCTACTCGTCGTACGGCGACGAGTCCGAGGTCCGTCCGTCTCCCAAGAAGAAGGTGATGATCCTCGGCGGCGGCCCGAACCGCATCGGCCAGGGCATCGAGTTCGACTACTGCTGCGTCCACGCCTCCTACGCGCTCCGCGCCGCCGGTTACGAGACGGTGATGGTGAACTCCAATCCTGAGACGGTCTCGACCGACTACGACACCTCCGACCGCCTCTACTTCGAGCCTCTCACGCTCGAGGACATCCTCGAGATCTATCGCACCGAGCAGTGCGTCGGCGCGATCGTCCAGTTCGGCGGCCAGACCCCGCTCAACCTCGCCGCCGACCTCGAGGCTCACGGCGTCACGGTCGTCGGCACCTCGCCCGCGAGCATCGCGCTCGCCGAGGACCGCCAGCAGTTCAAGGACATCCTCATCGAGCTCGGCATCCGCCAGCCGGTCAACAAGACCGCCCTCTCGGCCGAAGAAGCCTACCAGGCCGCCGAAGAGATCGGCTTCCCCGTCCTCCTCCGTCCGTCCTTCGTGCTCGGCGGCCGCGGCATGTTCATCGTCTACGGCATGGATGAGCTGAAGTCCGTCGTCCGCGAGGCCTTCGATGTCGCCCCGGGCAAGCCGGTGCTGCTCGACAAGTTCCTCGAGGATGCGATCGAGCTCGACGTCGACGCGATCTCCGACGGCGAGACCACCGTCATCGGCGGCATGCTTGAGCACATCGAGCACGCGGGCGTCCACTCCGGCGACGCCGGCATGGTGCTGCCTCCGCACTCGCTCTCGCCGGCCCTCGTCGACGAAGTCCGTCGCATCACCCACTCGCTCGCCAAGCGCCTGAAGGTCGTCGGCCTGATGAACATCCAGTTCGCGATCAAGGACGGCATCGTCTTCATGCTCGAGGTCAACCCGCGCGCCTCCCGCACGATCCCGTTCGTGTCGAAGGCCATCGGCGTGCCGCTCGCGAAGCTCGCCTCGCTCTGCATGCTCGGCGCCAAGCTCAAGGACCTCGGCTTCACCCGCGAGATCCGTCCGCCCTACTGGTCCGTCAAGGAATCCGTCTTCCCGTTCAGCCGCTTCCCCGGCGCCCCCGTCGCGCTCTCGCCCGAGATGCGCTCCACCGGCGAAGTCATGGGTTGCGACGACGATCTCGGCATGGCCTACGCCAAGGCGCAGATGGCCGCGCAGCCCGCGCTCCCGGTCGCCGGCAACGCGTTCCTCTCCGTCAAGGATCGCGACAAGGACGGCGCCGTCGCCGTCGCCCGCGACCTCGCCTCCCTCGGCTTCAACATCTACTCCACCAGCGGCACCGCCGCGGCCATCGAGGCCGCCGGCGTCAAGGTCACCAAGCTCGGCAAGATCTCGGAAGGCGCCCGCCCCAACGCGCTCGACCTCCTGAAGAACGGCCAGCTGCAGATGATCGTGAACACCGCCGCCGGCATGCTCCCGCGCAAGGACGAGAACGCGATGCGTTCCGAGGCCGTGCTGCGTGGCGTGTATATGGCTTCCACGATGAACGCGGCCCGCGCGGCCGTCCTGGGCATCCGCTCCCTGCGTGAACACCCCCTCACGGTCAGTTCCTTGCAGGAGCACGCAAAGGTGCTTCCCCCGAAGGCCTGAATCGGGTAGGAACTTCTTTCCCATGAAATACCCCGTCCTCGCCGCGCTGGCCGTCGCCGTCGCGTCTCTCCATGCCGCCGATGAGGCGAAGTCCAATACGGCCGCTCCGGCCCCCGTCACTCCTCCCCCCGCAAAAATCGTGAAACCGCTCACCCCTGATCAGGTCAAACAGGCCTGGACCATGCTTGGCTTCTCCATCGCCAGCCAGTCCCCCATGCCGCAAGTGAACTCGCAGCTCGAGCTCACCGACGAGGAGATCGAACTCTTCCTCGCCGGCGTGCGCCAGGCGATGCGCGGCGAGAAGCCGAAGTTCAACCCCGCCGAGCTCGGCGAAGGCGCCGACGCGATGTTCCAGGAACGCGTCAACGCCAAGGCCGGCAAGTGGGGCAAGCAGAACGACGAATTCCTCGCCAAGATCGACGCCGACAAGTCGGTGACGAAGACCGCCTCCGGTCTCCGCTACAAGATCCTCGCCGCCGGTTCCGACGTGAAGCCGACCGCCGCTTCCACCGTGAAGTGCCGCTACGAAGGCAAGCTCGTCGACGGCAAGGTCTTCGACTCCACCAAGACCCGCAACAACGAGCCGACCGAGTTCCCCCTCAGCGGCGTGATCCCGGCCTGGACCGAAGGCGTCCAGCTCATCGGCGTCGGCGGCAAGATCGTCCTCTATTGCCCGTCCTCCATCGCTTACGGCGACCAGGGCCAGGGGCCGATTCCCGGCAAGTCCGTCCTCGAATTCGAGGTCGAGCTCGTCGAGATCTCGAAGGCTAAGTAAGGGCTGAATCCAGTCCTTTGCACGCGGCGCATCGAAAGGTGCGCCGCTTTGTTTTGCAGAGGGAACAAAGACCCCGCTATGAGGTACTACCCCCTGCATGCGTCTTGTCCTCGCCCTGGCATTTCTGATCTCGGCGTCCCTCCGTGGCGCCGAGCTCGGCGCGCCTGCGTCGACGGCCGCTCCGGCCTCGGCGCTGACCTTGGACAAGGCGATCGACCGGGCCTTGCTCAATAATCTCGGCCTCGCCGTCACCCGGCTTTCCAGCGCGAACGCCCTCGAGGGCGTCGAGATCGCCCAGGCCGCGTTCGACCCCGGCTTCAGCTGGACGAATACTTTGGCCGGAAGCCGGACCCCGACGCAGCTGGGCGTCGGCGACCCGGCCGACCGTTCGCACTATTCGGCCGTCAGTCTCAGCGAGCATTTCACCTGGGGCGGCACGCTCTCGGTCGGCGCGAACATGACGAGGGCCTGGACGGAGTCCGGCGACGTCGGCACGGCCTCCGCCTACGAGCTCGGCACGTCGGTCTCCTACACCCAGCCCTTGCTCGCCGGCGGCTGGCAGGCGGCCAACCTGACGACGCTCATCTCCGCCCGCCAAAGCGCCTATCGCGGTCGCCTGGCCCTGCGTGCCGCGACGCTCGACCTGATCCGCGACACGGAGGTCGCCTACTGGAACCTCGCCGGTGCGCGCACCTTGGTCGCGGCGCGCGGGACGAGCCTGCGCTCGTCGGAATCCTTGCTCGCCCAGGTGAAGGCCAAGCGCGCCCTCGGCGACGCGACCTTGCTCGAGGAACTGCAGGCCGAAGCCGACGTCTCGACGCAACGCGTCGCGCTGCTTTCCGCCCAGCAGGCCGTCGACGGCGCCGAGATGACCCTGCGCCGCGGATTGGGCCGCGGCGATGTCGCCGACGTCGAGAAGGGCATCGACGTGCTGCCCTTGCCGACCGACCCGGTGCCCCCGCCCGCCGATTTCCGCGAATGGGTCCGCATCGCGGCTGGCTTCGATTTCGCCACGGCCATCCAGCTTTCCAACCTGACGCAGGCCGACGCGCTCGTCGATCAGGCGACCCAGAACGACAAGCCCAGCCTCAATCTCACGGTCGCGAGTTCCACCTTCGCCGATCCGGCCCTCGGTTTCTCCGCCGGCTACGATCGGCTGCGGCAGCAGGCCGGTTGGGGCAATTCGGCGAGCCTGGTCCTGAGCTTCCCGATCGGTTTCCGCGAGTCCGCCGCGACGCTGCGTTCGGCGGCCCGTTCCCGCCGACAGGCGGAGCTGCTCCTCGCCAATGTCCGGCAGGAGCTGGTCTTCACCGCGCGCGCCGCCTGGCGCGACCTCGAGGCCGCGCGCGCCCGCGTCACGGCTTCCGGCGCCAGCCTGGAATTACAGCGCAGGTCCTACGATGGCGAACGCGCCCGCTATTCCGCCGGCCAGTCCGACATCCTGCGCGTGCTCCAGGCTCAGGCCGCCTTCGATGCCGCGCAGGTCAGCTGGCTGCAGTCCTTGCTCGATGCGCGCGTGGCCTTCGCCCGCGTCGGCCGGCTCGACGGCACGATCCTTTCCCGGCACGGCCTCAAGATGGACGCCGCCGAACAGCAGGTCGGCCTCGGCCTCGACCTGGCCGATCCTCTGCCCGCTTTCACCGAATCTAAATGAAGTCCAAGAAAACCCTCATCATCACGCTGATCGTCGTCCTGCTGGCAGGCGGCTGGTACGCCTGGTCCGCCAGGAAGGGGCGCGGCGCCCGTTCCTCGTCCGCGACCCCGGCCAACCCGCTGGAGGCCGTGGTCGCCCTGCGCGACATCGAGGAGAGCGTCGATGCGGCCGGCTTCGTCCGCCCCGTGCTTTTCAGCGATGTCAAGGCGGAGGTCAGCGGCAAGATCAGCAAGATCCACGTCAAGGACGGCCAGCTCGTCAAGAAGGGCGCCACGCTCATCGAACTGGATCCGACGCTGGTCCGTGCGGACGAGTCCGAAGCCCGGCAGAACGTCCAACTCCAGCAGTTCAACCTCGAGAAGGCCACCCGTGACCTGAAGCGCGCCGACGCCTTGCGCGCCCAGGGCTTCGTCTCCGACCGCGAGCAGCAGGATGCGCGCACCGCCTTCGAGGTCGCCAAGCTGCAACGCGACGTCGCCCAAGCACGTCTCGACAAGGCCGAGGAGAATACCCGCAAGACCGTCATCACCGCGCCGCATGACGGCATGGTCTCCGATTCCAACGCGCTGGTCGAAGGGCAGGTCGTCATCGGCGCCCAGTCGATCAACAGCGGCACCGCGCTGATGCGCATCTCGAACGTGAGCATCCTGCGCGTCGACCTCAACCTGAACGAGTTCGCCGCCACCCGCGTGCATCTCGGCACGGAGGCCACCATCACGTTCGATTCGATTCCCGGCCTGACGAAGAAGGGCAAGGTTTCCTTCCTCGCGCCGTTCGGCACGCCTGACGCCAAGACGCCCGACCTCCGCGTCTTCCCCTGCCAGGTCTCGTTCCCGGCCGGCGAAGGCGCCCGCCCGGGCATCAGCGCGAACATCTCCGTCCTGATCGCCAAGGACGCGAAGTGCGTCTCCGTGCCGGTCTCCGCGATCTTCGTGGAAGGCAATGAGCGCTACGCCTACGTGAAGGACGCCGAAGGCGAATGGCAGCGCCGCGTCATCAAGCTCGGCCTGAGCGACGCCGGCTGGTCGCAGGTCGTGTCCGGCCTCGCGCCGGGCGAGACCGTCAGCCTCATCCGTCCCGCCGCCACCCCTGCGCGCTGAATGGGTTCGCTCGTCACGATCCGCGGCCTGCGCAAGGCCTACCGCATGGGCGATGAGACCGTCCATGCCCTGGACGGCGTGGACCTTGATTTCGACCGTGGAGAGTACGTGGCGATCCTCGGGCCGTCCGGCTCTGGCAAGTCCACCCTGATGCACATCCTCGGCTTCATGGACCAGCCGACGGAAGGAAGCATCGTCTTCGAGGGCGAGGAGGTCTCCTCGCTCAGCGCCGACCGTCGTGCCTGGTATCGCTCGAACCGCGTGGGCTTCGTCTTCCAGTCCTTCAACCTGCTGCCTCGGCTCACGGTGCTCGAGAACGTCGCGCTGCCTCTGCTGTATCGCGACGAATCGGATCCGGCGGCGAACGAAGCCGCGGCCAAGCACGCTTTGGAACGCGTGGGCATGTCGCATCGTCTCGACCACCGCCCGAGCCAGCTTTCCGGCGGCGAACGTCAGCGTGTCGCCATCGCGCGCGCCATCGTCGGCAATCCCGCCATCGTCTTCGCGGACGAGCCGACCGGCAACCTCGACGTGAAGAACGTGGACCGCATCCTCGACCTGCTCGGGTCCTTGCTGGCGGAAGGCATCACGGTGGTGCTCGTCACGCACGACCTCGGCGTCGCCGCCAAGGCGCGCCGGGTGATCTCGATGCGCGCCGGCAAGGTCATGGAGGACCGACGCCAATGAAGGTCTTCGACCGACTCCGCCCGGCCATCGTCAACGGCCTGCGCGAACTCCAGGCCAACAAGGTCCGCTCCCTGCTGTCGATGTCGGGCATCATCCTCGGCGTGGCCTCGCTCGTCGCGATGGTCACCGTCGTCCAGGGCATGGTCGGCAATTTCCGCCAGTTCGTCGACGCCATGGGCGGCATCGAGAAGATCACCGTCGACCGCCAGGCGCTGCCGAAGGACCAGGAGCACCTCGCCGAGCTTTCCGAAGGCATCACGATGCGCGACGTCGAGCAGATCCGCGCGACGGTCCCCCTCGTGCGGAACATCTCCCCGGAAGTCCGCGTGGGCTACGAGAAGATCGTCTTCGAAGGACGCGAGGCCATCACCCTCATCATGGGGTGCACTCCTGATTACCTGCCGGTCGCCAAGCGTTGGGTCGATCCGGAGCAGGGACGTTTCATCAGCGACCTCGACATCCTACACCGCACCGACGTCGTGGTGCTGGGCTCCTCCATCGCCGCCGACCTTTTCCCTCCGAACGTCGATCCGCTCGGCAAGGTCATCCGCGTCAAGGGCAAGCGCTTCGTCGTGGTCGGCCTGCTGAATAACATCGAAGGCGCGGGCGTGCAGATCCGCTCGGCCAACGCCAAGGGCGGGGGCGGCATGTGGCGCTGGCGCAACAGCGGCGTCTACATCCCCGTCTCGACGGCCACCGCGAAGTTCACCGGCAACGACCACCTGACCGGTCTCGGCCTGCGCATCGGCGACGCCGCCGATCTCCAGAACACCGTCGACCAGCTCGAGCGTACGCTGCTGCAGATGCACAACGGCCTGAAGGATTTCAGCATCTCGACGAACGAAGAGACCTTGGAGTCGTTCAAGAAGACCGAATCGGCCTTCAAGCTTTCCCTCGGCGGGGTCGCCGCCATCTCCCTCTTCATCGGCGGCATCGGCATCATGAACGTGATGCTGGCCTCCATCAACGAACGCATCCGTGAGATCGGCGTCCGCAAGGCCGTCGGCGCCCGCGGTTCGGACCTCTTCCTGCAGTTCCTCGCCGAAGCGGCGGTGATCTCGGTGCTGGGCGGCGTCATCGGGCTTTCGGTCTCGATGGGCATCGTCTGGGTGATGAATTTCATCCTGATCCAGGCCATCCCGACCCAGGCGGTGGCCACCCTTGATTGGAAGATCATGCTCCAAGGACTCGGATTTTCCGTGGTCGTCGGCCTCGTCGCCGGCGTCTATCCTGCGCTCCGCGCCGCCAATCTCGACCCCATCGAAGCCCTCCGCCACGAATGAGATCCCTGCTCCTATCGTTCCTCGCCGTCCTCACGCTCACGGCCGAACCCTTGCCGACCTTCGACGTCTTTCCGGGCAAGCCGCCGGGAGAGACGCTGACGATGAAGGCAGGGCAGGACCCCCACGGCACCAAGACGCCGGGCCATCGGGGCAACGTCTTCGCCCCGGAGCTGACCCCCTGGCCTTCGCCCCGGCCGAACTCGCCGCTCATCCTGATCTGCCCAGGCGGCGGTTACAGCGGACTCGCCGACGGCCATGAAGGCGACGAGGTCGCGAAGCGACTCAACGCCTACGGCTGCGGGGCCGTCATCCT
>CANGRI010000003.1 GCA_947456525.1 Opitutia bacterium | reverse complement strand
GCCGCTGGGCTTGGCGGTCCAAGGCTGTCCGCTCAATGCGGCTTCGGCGGCGCTGGCGCTCCCCGTGCCGACGAGGGTGACGAGGCGGGCGGCCTTTTCGGTGACGCCCCAGGAGTTGGGGTCGTAATCTGTCTGCCAAGGCGTCCAGATGTCGGTCGGGTAATCGCCGAGCCCGCTGAGTGATGCCGACTGGGCGCCGGCCGTCAGGTCGTCCCGTCCGCTGATGAGCCAGGCGGGCGGGGCGTCGGGCATGTCGGAACGCCACACGCCGGTCCACATCGGGTTGATCGTCTTGTCGGGCGTGACAGCGGACTGAGTGATCTCGGCGCGAGCGGTGGCTCGGCGATCCGCGCCGGCCTCCTGCTGCAGATGCGCGAGCGCGAGCCGCATCGAAACGATGCCGTTCAATTTCGCGCGTACTGCCAGCTGCTGGTTCATCGCCGCGCGGGATTCCACCGTCATGAAAGCCGAGATGGTCACGAGTAGCATGACGATCGCGACCATCACCGTCATGGACAGGATGAGGCTGAAACCGGGGCTGCGCTTGCTGTGTTTCATGCCAGGCTACCCTGAGGGGTAGCATGAGTATTATTGCCCATGGCGATGGCTATGCAAGCCCCTACGGAGAACGTAGGTATGCTAACTTCTTCATGGGCTGAGTCTTGGGGCGGGCGTAGTCTGACAAGCTGACTCCTGATATAAGGTATAAAATAGGTGTTTTCATTGAGAACTTGGCATGCCAAGATGATTGCACGATGAAAATCCCTCTCTTCGCCTCGGCTCTCCTTTTCGCCTCGGTTTCGCTTTTCGCGCTTACCAACGTCGGTGTCGCCCCGGGTGGTACGACCACGACTCCTACGACCCCGGTCGTGAAGCCTCCCTGCACGAAGAAGGACGATGACAAGCGCCCGACCACCGTCGCTCCTCAGGCTCCGGAAAAGAAGTGCGACGACAAGAAGGTTGCGCCCGCCGTCGCCCCCAAGGCCCCGGAGAAGAAGGACGACGACAAGCGTCCGTTCAAGAAGTAAGCCGATCGCAAGGATCGCCCGAAGGGCCGGACCAAAGTCCGGCCCTTTTTGTTTTCACGTATCGAGAACCTTGCGATGCGTCGTGAGGTCGTCAGTTTGCTGGGCATGCTGAAGCGTCACCCCGTGCTTTCCTCCGTGCTGCTCCTGGGCGGAGCGGTCGCTCTCTTCGTCTGGTCGCGTCCCGTCGCCGCATCGCCTGTCGTGCCGCCTGCGAATTACGAGGCCTGTGCCGCTTCGTCGGATGGTATCGGTAAGGTCTGGATGGGCCGTGAGATCGCGCAGGTGATGGGGCATCCCGGCATCGGCTGGCTCGAGCGCACCGATCGGGAGAAGGAAGAAGCTCCGTCGAAGGCGATCGCGCTGCTCGACCTGGCGCCGGATGCGGTGCTGGCCGACATCGGCGCGGGCTCCGGTTATTATTCCTTCCGCATCGCCCGCAAACTGCCGCAAGGCGAGGTCGTCGCGGTGGATATCCAGCCGGAGATGCTCGACTTCCTGAAGGCCGAATCGGCCAAGCAGGGCGTGAAGAACGTGCGTCCCCACCTAGGTGCGATCGACGATGTGAGGCTTCCGTCCGCCTCGATCGACGCGGCCCTTATGGTCGACGCTTATCATGAATTCGACCACCCGGTGGAGATGCTGGCCTCGTTGCGTTCGGCGCTGAAGCCGAAGGGGCGGATCTACCTCCTCGAGTATCGCGCGGAGGACGACAACGTCCCGATCAAGCCGCACCACAAGATGACCGAGGCGCAGGCGCGCAAGGAGTTCGCGGCCGCGGGGTTCCGGTTCGTGACGAACAAACCGGACCTGCCTTGGCAGCACCTGCTAATCTTCGAGAAGCCCTGAGGCTTCTCAGGCGCCGACGCTCTTCTTGATGTCCTTGAGCTGCTGGAACTCGGGCTTGGCGGTGTAGTACTTGTCGAGCGGGTAGCAGCCGGAGATCAGCCCGTTGCGGGGCGCGGTCGTGCAGTCGCTGAACGTGCGGCAGATGAACTTCGTCTCCATCACGCCGTTCTTGGCCGCGTCGGCGAGCATGGCCGGGTAGCTGAGCACGGCACGGCCCACGCCGATGGCGTCGCTGCCGCCGGTGCGCAGGATGTGCTGGGCGAGGTGCGGGAGGTATTCCTGGACATAGCTGAGCCCGGAACTCACGACGATCATGCCGGCCGGCGCTTGCGCGCGGACTTCGCGGACCACGCGGACCTGGCGGGCGACGTCGATGAGCGGGTCATGCGCGGGCTGATAGCCGTCGCTGGGCGGATAGGCCGCCGGACGCTGCAGGTGCGGGTTATAGTAGGGCGAGCCGGCGGTGGTGTTGAGGATCTTTACGCCCAGTTCGCCGAGTAGCTTCACGAAGGCGAACGTCTCGGTCAGGTCGATCTCCGTCGGCTTCGCCTGATTGACGCCGAAGGCGTATCGATAGGGCAGGAGTTGGGCGTGTTCTTCCGGGATGCCTGGGCCGAGCTTGCCCGGCTGGCTGAGGGCCGGATCCGGACGGAACGGGACCATGTCGAACAGGCTCAGGCGGACACCGATATCGATCGCGTTACCGTCGGCGCGGATGCCGGCGATGATGTCGCGCAGGATGCGGGTGCGGTTCTCGAACGAGCCGCCGAACTTGCCCGGACGCGTGTGGGCGCCGAGGAATTCATGCAGGAGGTAGCCGTGGCAATGCTTGATGTCCACGAAGTCGGCCCCGCAGTCCCGGGCCACGCGGGCGGCCTTGACGTAGCAGCGGATCAGCTCCTCGACGTCGGCGTCGGTCAGCACCTGGTCGTCCGACGTCACGTTGAACTTCTTGTCGAGGATCGGGTGGCGGTAGGCGACGCGGGATTCCCAGCGCTTCTTGTCGTGCGGCCGGCAGAAGCGACCGGAGTGGGTGAGCTGGAAGCCGATGACGAGGTCGTCGACCGAACCCCAGCGGGCGAGGTGCTCGGCCTTGAGGATGGCGACCAGTTCGGTGATGCCGGCCTGATTCTGTTCATTGATGATCAGCTGGTTCATGTTGGCGCGTCCGTCCGCGCGCACGGCCATGGCCTCGGCACCGCAGATGAGCTTGGCGCCGCTCGCGCCGAAGCGTTGCCAGCGTCGCTTCATCTCTTCCGAGATGCCGCCGGTGGTGGTGCCGTCCCAGCCTTCCATCGGATGGATGGCGATCCGGTTGCCGATGGTCTTGCCGTTGACCTTCGTGCGGGCGATCGGCTGGGAGAGCGGGTTGCCGGCGCCGGCCTCGATGGTGTCCTCGAGGGGGAGGTCGGCTCCGACCGAGGCGCAATGGGCGCGGAAATCGGCGACGGTCTTGAGCGACGCGACGCGGGTGAGCTTGAAGGGAGTGGTCATGGCGAGGTTCAGCGAGGGATGTTGAGGCGTTCGGAGATGCGACGCGTGCGGAGCATCGCTTCGGTCATGCGGGCGGCCTCGTCGGGCCCGCGGACGTCCTTGCAGGCCGGGTGCGGTTCGGGCGCGGCGATGACGCCGAGCTGATGCAGCAGGTGCGCGGTGCTATGCTTGTAAGCGGCGGCGCTCCCTTTGGCGTCGAGTCGGAAGACCTGGTCTTCGAGCGACTGGAAGGCTTCGAAGAGCTTATAGACGCGGGTGTCGAAGCGGCCCGCGCCCGTGGGGAACTTCTTGCCCGGGGCTCCGTCGTCGAGCCACATGTCCTTCGCGGCGCAGATCTGCGGGGCGGCGCTGCTGGCGGCGCCGATGAGGAGAGGCAGGCCGGTCTTGATCGCGGTCGCGATGCCGTAGTCGTCGCCGCTGTGCGGGGCGAAGTCGAGCTTCAGGTCCTTGCACATCGCCGCCCAGTAGAGGAAGTGCGGTTCGTCGAGCGTGCTGACCTTGCCGCCCACGAACTTAGGGTGGATGGCGAGCTGGTGCAGCAGCCAGGGCTCATAAGGTGTGGCCCAGGAGACGAAGGAGGGTTCGAGGGCGTGCACGATGCCCGGGCGGACGAGCCATTCGGCGATCTGGTAGTAGCCATCGCGGCGACGTTCGGGTTCGAGCGAGTTCAGCCACTTCGAGGTCATGATCATCACCTCGCAGTTGTCGTGCGCCTGCACGAGGTCCAGGAGGGCGCGGTAGCGCTCGGCCTTGAAGGAGGTATCGTCCTGCGCGCCGCGGGCGGTGATCCCGGCGATGAAACGCAGGTCCGGGAAGGCCAGGCGGAACTGGCGGAGCACCTCGGCGTACAACTTGTCGTCGAGGTCGAAGATGTAGCCGGTATCCGCGTTGAGCACCGGGACGAGCTCGACGCCGTAATGGTCGGCGGCCGCCTTCTGCCAGCGGATCTCGGCGACGAAGCTCTGCCAGTCGGGCCGGCCGTCCCGGAAGGGCAGGAGCACGGCGGAGCATAGGCGCGCCTTGGTGCGGTGGTCGACGAGGGCTTCCTCGGCCGTCCAGGCCCATTTCGTCGCGGACCACGGGGTCGTCGGCGTCAGGTCCTCGGGGCGGTCGATCAGCGGCTTCATGGGACGCTACCTTAACACAACGGTAGGTGCTTGAAAAACATTAGTTTCCAGCGATTAAGGACGGAAAAAACGATGGACCTCTACCAGCTCGAATACTTCCTCGAAGCCGCCCGCCAGCGGAGCTTCACGCGCGCCGCGGCCCGGCTGAACCTGGCCCAGGCCGCCTTGAGCGAGCAGATGCGGAAGCTCGAGGCCGAGCTGGGCGCGAGGCTTTTCAACCGCGGCCGCCAGGAGACGACCCTGACGCCGGCGGGAGAGACGTTGCGTGACCACGCCGAAGCATTGTTACGGAAGGCCGCGGAAGCGCGCCGCGCGGTGGTCGACCTGGTGGCGATGAAAGGAGGCCGGCTGGCCGTCGGCGCGATTCCTTCCGTCAGCGCCTGCCTGCTGCCCGCCGCCGTCGCGGCCTTCCGCCGCAAGCATCCGCAGGTTGAGCTGGCCTTGCATGAAGGCACTTCCGAAGCCGTGGCCCAATGGGTCGAGTCCGGGATGATCGAGCTCGGGGTCGTGCAGCTGCCGGCGCCCGGCGACGCCTTCACGGTGACGCCGTTGCTCGACGAGTCGTTCGTCTTATTGGTCCCGAAGTCGCACGCGTTGGCTCGGCGCCGTCTGCCGAAGCTGACCGAGCTTTCGAAGGAATCCTTCGTGTTCTACAAAGGCCGGGCCCGCGACGTCGCCCAGGCGGCCTGTCGGAGCGCCGGCTTCGAGCCGCGGACGGCCTGCGAGAGCGGGGAACTGGAAACGATCCGTTCGCTCGTGGCGGCCGACCTCGGCGTGGCTTTGCTCCCGGAACTGGCCGCTCGGGGTTCGGTGCCAGGTTGCGCGGTCGTGCGGCTCGGTGGTAATCCGATCCGTCGTTCCGTGGCCTTGCTCCAGCGTCGCGGGCAGGAACTTTCGCCTTCGGCCCAATCTTTCCGCCGCCTGCTGATCGGTGAAGCTGGGGTGTAGCCGATGAAATCGCCCCTTGAAGGCTCGGGCTAAGTCCTTCTGATGAGGCTATCCCCATGCACGACGCCAAAGACACCCGCGAAGCGATCACCAAGGGCATGCAGATGACCCTCCTCGCCGGTTTCCTCGGCTGGATGATGGATGGTTATGAGCAGGCGCTCTTCCCCACGCTGGCCGGTCCGGCCCTCAAGAGCATGGTGCCCGCCGATGTCGCCACGTTGGGCGCAAAGGCGATCAACGGTTGGGTCGGCGAGTGGATGGGTATCATCACTTCCGCCTTCCTTGTCGGCGCCGCCCTCGGGGGCGCCGCCTTCGGCTGGCTGGGTGACCGCATCGGCCGCGTGAAGGCGATGTCTTTCAGCATCCTGTTCTATTCGATCTTCAGCGGCGTCTGTTTTTTCGCCCAGGGTCCTTCGCATCTCGCGGCCGCTCGCTTCATGGCCGCCTTGGGCATGGGGGGCGAATGGGCCCTCGGCGTCGCGCTGGTGATGGAAGCCTGGCCGGAGCGCCATCGTTCCAAGATGGCGGGTTTCATCGGTATGGCGGCGAACCTCGGGATGGTCTTCGTGGGCTGCATGGCGTTGGCCTATCCGGTCGACGGCTCCTCTTGGCGCATCCACTTCCTCATCGGCGCTTCGCCGGCGATCCTGACCTTGCTCATCCGTCTCTTCGTGCCTGAGTCCGAGAAGTGGGAACGCTCCGCGGCCAAGGAGGCCGCCTCCGTGGCGCCTGCGCGTTCCAGGATCGGCGAAGTGTTCAGCGGCGACCTCCGCCGCGGGACCTTGGCGGGCATCCTCATGGTCTCCGTCGTGTTCGTCGGCACCTGGGGCGCGGTCCAGTGGATCCCGCTCTGGATCGGCGACCTGGCCGGCCCGGCCAATCCGCGTGCCAAGGCCCTCGCGATGGTCATCGTCTCCGTCGGCGCCTGCGCGAGCACCTTCGTGGCGCCGCTGCTGCTGGCCAAGCTCCGCCGTCGTCTCGGGTATCAACTGCTTTGTCTCTTCGCCTTGGCCGCCACGATCTGGATCTACCGGACTCCTGCCGATTGGAGCGGTCCGAAGCTCTTTGACATCTTTCCGTGGGTGATGGCCGTGAAGGTCTTCACGCTCGGCATGACGGCCACCGCCTTCTTTGGATTCTTCCCCCTGTATCTGCCCGAACTCTTTCCGACCCGCGTCCGCGCGACGGGGCAGGGCATCTGCTACAATACCGGACGGCTGGTGGCTGTTCCCTTCGTGCTGCTCAGCGGCCAGCTGGTGAAGAGCCTCGGCGGGTACCAGAGCGCCGCCGCCGCCATCACGCTCGTCTACGCGGCCGGCCTGTTCGTCGCATTCCTGGGCAAGGAGACTTCCGGCCAGGCTTTGCAGGACTGATTTCCCATGAACCCTCGCGACGTCCAGATCCGCGCGGTGCGCTGGCATGCCTTGCCGGTCACCCTGCGGCTTCCTCTCAAGTTCGGCCATGAGACCGTCACGAGCGTGGTCTGCGCCCGCGTCTGCGTCACGGTCGAGAAGGCCGATGGTTCGCGGGTCGAAGGGTGGGGCGAGACCCCTCTCAGCGTCCAGTGGGTCTGGCCCTCGCCGGTGCCTTATGACGTCCGTCTCAAGGCCCTGCAGGATTTTTGCGATACGCTGACCGAGGCATACGCCGCTTTCGGCGCCCGCGGCCATGCGATGGAAGTCGGCCACGACTTCCTCGAGGAGGCGCTGCCGGGTGTCCTGAAGAAGTTCAACGCGAGCCTCCCTGAAGGCGTCGCCATCCCGACGCTCGCCGCATTGGTCTGCTGCTCGCCTTTCGACCTCGCCTTGCATGACGCCTACGGCGTTGCCCACGGCGTGCCGACCTATTCGACCTACTGCGCCCCGTGGATGAATCGCGACCTGTCGGCGTTCGTCACGCCCGCCGCCGATGCCAAGGGTGTCTCCTTCGCCGGGCGTTATCCCGCCGATTACTTCCGTTCGCCCGTCACGACCAAGCTCCTCGCCTGGCATCTCGTGGGCGGCCTCGATTACCTCACGCTCGCCGAAGCCGGCGCGAACAAGGTCGCCGATGGCTACCCGTCCTCGCTCGACGAGTGGATCAAGGCCGACGGACTGAAGGCCTTGAAGGTGAAGCTGCGCGGCAACGACGCCTCTTGGGATTTCGAACGCCTGAAGCGTGTCGCGGAGATCGGCCTGCCGCTCGGCGTCGAACTCTTCACCGCCGACTTCAACTGCACCGTCATGGACCCGGCCTACGTGAACGGCGTCCTCGATCGCGTGAAGGCCGAGCTTCCGGACCTCTGGAAGCGGCTCAGCTACGTCGAGCAGCCGTTTCCATATGAGCTCGAGGAGCATCCCATCGACGTCCATTCCGTCAGTCAGCGCATGCCGCTCTTCCTGGATGAGAGCGCGCACGACTGGCGCATCGTCCGTCTCGGCCGCGAACTCGGCTGGACGGGCGTCGCCCTCAAGACCTGCAAGACGCAGACCGGCGCGATCCTGAGCCTCTGCTGGGCTCGTGCCCACGGCATGCAGCTGATGGTCCAGGATCTCACCAATCCCATGATGGCGCAGATGACGCACGTGCTCCTCGCGGCCCATGCTCCGACCATCGCCGGCGTGGAGACCAACGGGATGCAGTTTTATCCCGCGGCCTCCGCGGCCGAGGCCAAGGTCCATCCGCTTCTGTATTCTCGGCGGGACGGTCAGGTCGACGGGTCCAGCCTGCGCGGCCCCGGTTTCGGCTATCGCCTCGGTGAAATCAGCCGCGAATTGCCCCCGGTCCGCCGTTCCGCCGGGCGCTGAGCCCCAATCGGCTTGCCTGCGGAGGGCGGGGTGGGTTTGTTCACGGGACACCTACCCCCATGATGCTCCGCTCGCTCCTCCTCTGCCTGCTGTCGCTCAGCGCGTTCGCCGCCGACGCCCCTAAGCGCAAGGTCCTCTTCTTCACCAAGTCTTCGGGCTACGAGCACGAGGTCATCTCCTACAAGAAGGGTCAGCCCAGCTTCGCCGAGAAGCAGCTCACCGAGATCGGCGCCGCCAACAACATCGAGTTCGTGTTCTCCAAGGACGGCTCGAAGTTCTCGCCCGAGTATCTCGCCCAGTTCGACTCGGTGATGTTCTACACGACCGGCAATCTTTGCGAGGAAGGCACCGATAAGAACCCGCCCATGACCATGGCCGGCAAGCAGGCCCTCTTCGACTTCGTTAAGTCCGGCAAAGGTTTCGTGGGCACGCACTCCGCCGCCGACACCTTCCATACCGATAACGAAGCCCTCAAGGGTCCGGAGCGTTTCAAGAACCACGGCGACAAGGCCGACGCCTACGTCTGCTTCCTCGGCGCCGAATTCATCCGCCACGGCAAGCAGCAGGTCGGCGTGAACAAGGTCATCGACAAGACCTTCCCCGGCTTCGAGAAGGTCGGCGACTCCTTCTCCTTCCAGGAAGAATGGTACACGCTCAAGGACTTCCGTCCGGAAATCCACGTCCTCACCGTCTTCAATGACCCTGCCCTCGAAGGCGACGACTACAAGCGCCCGGCCTACCCCAACACCTGGGCCCGCAACGAGGGCAAGGGCCGCGTCTTCTACACCGCCATGGGCCACCGCGAAGACGTCTGGACCAACCCGACCTTCCAGCAGATCCTGATCGGAGGCCTCAAGTGGGCCAACGGTGACGCCAAGGCGCCCGACATGTCCGCCAACCTCCTGCAGGTCGCCCCGGGCGCCATGACGAATCAGCCTTACACGGCGACGCCGGCCCCCAAGGCCAAGGCGCCGGCCAAGAAGGCCGAAGCCAAGAAATAAGTCCTCACGCAGGGCGGGCCGCAAAGCCCGCCTTGCTAATTTCTAGGCGGTTTCAAGTGTCTCCCCATGAGCGAGACCCCCGCCGAGGCCACGAAGTGGAGCGAGCTTTCCACCCATCAGAAGAAGTCGGGCTTCGCGGCCTGGCTCGGCTGGTTCTTCGACGGGCTCGACCTGCACCTCTACACGCTTGTCGCCACCGTCTTCGTGGCCGAGCTCCTCATGACCAAGGAGTCCGACCCGGACGTGGCCCGTTATGGCGCGATCGTCCAGGCCGCCTTCCTGCTCGGCTGGGCCTTGGGCGGGGCGTTCTTCGGCGTCATCGGCGATCGCCTTGGTCGCAGCCGCACGCTCGTCCTGACGATCCTCACTTACGCGCTCTTCACCGGGCTTTCGTTCTTCGCGCACACCTGGTGGCAGCTGATGATCTTCCGCTTCCTCGCCGCTCTCGGCATCGGCGGCGAATGGGCCGTCGGCGCTTCGCTGCTTTCCGAGACCTGGCCCAAGAAATGGCGCCCCTGGATCGCCGCGGTGCTGCAGTGCGCGGTGAATTTCGGCATCCTGGCCGCCATCGCCGCGGTCTTCATCCTGCAGCATGTCCAGGGCTACCAGCCGCGCTGGGTCTTCCTCATCGGAGTGCTGCCGGCGTTCGTCACCCTGTGGATCCGCAAGGAAGTCCCCGAGACCGCCGAGTGGTCGGCGGAGAAGGACAGACGTGAAGCGCCTTCGATGTCCGCCCTGTTCGGGCGCGATATCCGCCGCACGACCTTCGTCGCCTCGTTGCTCTGCGCGATCTCCCTGACCGGTCATTGGTGTTTCATGTTCTGGCAGCAGGCATTCATCCGCTCGCATCCCGCCGTCGTCGACGGTTCGCCCGAAGCCAAGGCCCGGGTGGTCTCGACGGCGCTCTTCTGGGTGATCTCCGCCTCGGTCGTCGGGAACTTCGCCTCCGGCTGGGCGGCCCAGCGTTTCGGCTATCGCCGGGCCCTCGCCGCGTTCTTCGGCGCCTACTTCATCCTGATGGCGCTCGCCTTCGCCTTTCCCTGGAGCCTCGGCGTGACCTACGTGCTCTACGCCGGGGTGGGCTTCTGTCAGGGCGTCTTCGGTCTCTTCACGATGGCGCTGCCGCCGCTGTTCCCGACCTTGCTCCGGACGACCGGCGCGGGTTTCAGCTATAACATCGGACGCGTCTTCGCGGCCGCCGGGACGGTCTTCTTCGGCATCTTCGCCAAGGTCGGTGACTTCAGCTCGGTGCTGCTGTACGCTTCCTTCCTGTTCCTGCCCGCCGCGATCTTGGCGATGTGGCTGCCGACCGCAGAGGCTACTTCCTGATTCCGCCCAGTCCGGCGATCGCCTTGAACTCGGCGGCGGTCACCGGCGTGACGGACAGTCGGTTGCCAGGACGCAGGATGAGCATGTCCTTGAGCGCCGCGCAGTCGCGCAGGTCGGGCAGGGAGACGAGCCGCTTGAAGGCCTGGTGGAAGGAGACCTCGATGCAGCTCCAGCGCGGATTGTCCCGGGTCGACTTCGCGTCGTAGTAATCGGACTTCGGTTCGAACTGCGTGGGGTCGTCGAAGGCTTCCTTGGAGACCTTGGCCACGCCGATGATGCCGGGCTCGTCGCAGTTCGAGTGATAGAACAGCACGAGGTCTCCGACCTTGGCCGAGCGCATGAAGTTACGCGCCTGATAATTCCGCACTCCGGTCCACGGTTCCTTGCCCTTGCGTTCGAGTTCCTGGAAGGAGAACTCGTCGGGTTCGGACTTCATCAGCCAATGGTGCATGCGGTCAACGTGCAGGACAGGGCGGCTTTTTCAAGGCAGGGCTGTGGTCTTGCGCTTTCGTTTCCGGGGGGCCTAATCACCCCGTGCGCCTGCTGGACTCCCATTGTCACCCCGAATACGCCCTCAAGGCCGGCCGTCTCGCCGCTTGGGTGGCGGAATGCCGCGCCGCCGGCGTCGAAGGCGTCGTCGCCATCGGGACCGACCTCAAGGATTGGTCCGACTACCGTGACCTCGCGGCCGCGCAGCCTGATTTCTTCCGTCACACGGTCGGCCTGCATCCGTGCCACGTCGAAGAGGGCTGGGAGGAGACCGTCGCCGCGATCTCGCCCTACTTCGCCGACCGCACGCATCCGGCCGCCCTCGGCGAGATCGGCCTCGATTACTTCCGCCTGCCGGCCGACGTCGCCGAAGCCGACCGCATCAAGGGCTGGCAGCAGGAAGCGTTTCGTCGCCAGCTCTCGCTCGCCTATCAGTTCGGCTGCCCGGTGGTCATCCATTCGCGCCATGCGTTCGATGATTGTGTCCGCTTGATTGACGCCAGCGGCGTGGATTGGCGCAAGGTCGTCTTCCACTGCTTCGTCGAAGGCCCCGAGCAGGTCCGCCAGCTCAACCAGCGCGGCGGCCGCGCGTCCTTCACCGGCATCATCACCTACGCCAAGTCGGAAGACATCCGCCAGGCGCTCAAGGCTCAGGGCCTGGCCCGGCTGATGCTCGAGACCGATTCGCCTTACCTCGCCCCGCAGTCGGTCCGCGGTAAGGAAAATACGCCGGCTTATCTTCCGGAGATCTGCGCGAAGGCGGCCGAATTGCTCGGATTGCCGGCGGACGAGGTCGCCGAAGTCGCCACGCGGAACGCGCGGGAGTTCTTCGGCTTCGCCGCCGTTTGACACGACATTGTCACGGGTTAGCCCCCGTCCGTTCGCACATCCGTGGCATGCTTGCCACAGATGTCACCGCAGAGCGCCCCCAGCAACACCGCCACCCTGAAGGAAAACCTCGGCCCCCTCGCCTGGGCCGAACCCGCCCTGGATCGTTTCTTCAAGGTGCGCGCCTTCGACGCCTTCCTGGCCCGGATCCATGCCGCCGGCCGGCCGGATTTCTTCACCTCGGCGATGGAGCAGGCCGGCCTGAGCAATGTCTGGAGCGATCAGTGTCTGGCGCGCATCCCCAAGTCGGGTCCGCTCATCGTGGTCGCCAACCATCCGCATGGCTTGGCGGACGGATTGGTGGCGATGGATTTCCTCCTGCGTGCCCGTCCGGATGCGTTGGTCGTCGGCAACCGCTGGCTGAGTCAGATCCCCGGCATCCGCCCGTGGCTGATCGAGGTCAATCCCTTCGACCCTGCTTCCGCCGACGTCGGCAACGTCGCCGGCACCCGTCGCATCCTGTCGCATCTCCGCGCCGGCGGTTGCATCCTGACGTTCCCGGCAGGCGAGGTCTCGAGCCTCGACCTCAGGTCTCGTCGGGTGACGGATCCGGTCTGGTCGCCGCAGGTCGTCCGCATGGCCCGCAAGGTCGGGGCTGCCTTGCTCCCGCTCCGGATCGAAGGGCGCAACTCCGGTCTTTTCCAGTCGCTGGGCCTCGCGCATCCGCGCCTCCGCACGATGCTCCTGCTGCGCGAGTTCCTGCACCACCGCGGCAAAGTGATCAAGCTGCGCACCGCCAATCCGGTGACGCCGGCGCAGCTGGCCGATCATCCCGATGACGACGAGGCGACGAGCTTCCTGCGCCTACGTTGCGAGCTGTTGTCCAGTCGCGGCGAGCGGGAGAAGCCTTCGGCCGCCAAGCCCACCGCGCCGCAGGCCCCGATCATCCCGCCGGTGAATCCTTTGCTGCTGCGGGCGGAACTGCAGAGCCTGCCTCCCGAGGACCTGCTGCTGACCAGCGGCGATTTCAAGGTCTACCGCTTCCTCGGCAAGGATCTGCCTCATACTCTGCGCGAGATCGGCCGTCTGCGCGAGACGACCTTCCGCTCCGTCTCCGAAGGCACGGGCCTCGACTGCGATCTCGACCCCTTCGACGCCTGGTATGACCAGATGGTCCTCTGGGACGACAAGGCTTCGGTCATCGTCGGCGGGTATCGTCTCGGCCCGACCGACCGTATCCTGCCGCTGCAAGGTAAGCACGGCCTCTACACCTCGACCTTGTTCGAATTCAAGGGCGACTTCTTCCGGCGCATGGACCCGGCCCTGGAGATGGGTCGTTCCTTCATCCGTCAGGAGTACCAGCGCAAGCCCACCAGCCTTCCGCTGCTCTGGCGCGGCATCGGACGTTACGTCGTCCGCTTCCCTAAGTATCACCTCCTGTTCGGCCCGGTGAGCATCAATCCCGAGTATGGCCAGGCTTCCAAGGAACTCATCCTTTCGTATCTCAAGAACAACCGCTCGGCCGACGACCTCCTGCCGCTGGTCCGGGCGAAGAATCCTCCGCGCTCGATGAGCCTGCGCGACACGGATCTGGACGTCCTGCAACGGTGCGCGTTCGACCTCGAGCATGTCTCCAGCCTGGTCAGCGACCTTGAGCCGGACGCCAAGGCCGTGCCCGTGCTTCTGAAGCATTACCTCAAGCTCAACGGGCGCCTCATCGCCTTCAATGTCGACGAAGGTTTCGGCGGCTGCCTCGACGGACTGATCGTCGTGGACCTGACCCAGACCGATCCGAAGCTCCTGGCCGCCTACATGGGCGACGACGGCGCCCGGCAGTTCCTGGAGTACCACGATTTCGACGGCGCCAAGTCGCGGGCATGAAAAAGGGCGGGCCTTGCGGCCCGCCCTGATCGGTCGATGGTAGCGGCTCAGGCCTTGGCCAGGGCCTGCTCGAGGTCGGCGATGATATCCTCGATGTCCTCGATGCCCACGGAGAGGCGTACGTAATCGTCGGTCACGCCGGCGCTGTCGCGTTCCGCGGCGGTGAGCTGGGAGTGCGTCGTGGAGGCGGGGTGGATCGCCAGCGAGCGGGCGTCGCCGATGTTGGCGACGTGGCTGTGAAGCTGCAGGGCGTTGATGAACTTGCTGCCGCCTTCGAAGCCCGACTTGAGGCCGAAGCCGACCAGCGCGCCGTAGCCGTTGGTGAGGTACTTCTTGGCGAGGTCGTGGTACTTCGAGGACTTTAGGCCCGGGTAGTTGGTCCACTTCACCTTGGGGTGGGCTTCCAGGTACTGGGCGACCTTGAGGGCGTTGGAGCAATGGCGTTCCATGCGGAGGTGCAGGGTCTCGAGGCCTTGCAGGAGGAGGAAGGAATTGAAGGGCGAGATGCAGCTGCCGACGTCGCGGAGGAACTGCAGGCGCATCTTCATGATGAAGGCGATGTTGGCGCCGCCGGCGGGCGCGAAGGCCTTGAAGGCTTCCCAGTGCGGGAGGCCGTGGTAGGACATGTCAGGCTCGGTGAAGCCGGGGAACTTGCCGTTGCCCCAGTTGAAGTTGCCGCCGTCGACGACGATGCCGCCGATGGAGGTGCCGTGGCCGCCGATATGCTTCGTGGCCGAGTGGACGACGATGTTGGCACCGTGCTCGAACGGACGGTTGAGGTAGGGCGAGAGGGCGGTGTTATCGACGATCAGAGGCACGCCGACCTCCTGGGCGATCTTGGCGACTTCGGCGAAGGGCAGGATGTTGAGGCGCGGGTTGCCGAGGCCTTCGCCGTAGAAGGCCTTGGTGTTCGATTTCACGGCCTTGCGGAAGTTCTCGGGATCATCGCCGTCGACGAACGATACCTGGATGCCGAGCTTCGGCAGCGTGTAGTGGAAGAGATTATAGGTGCCGCCGTACAGCTGGGCCACGGAGACGATATGGTCGCCGGCGCCGGCGATGTTGAGAATCGCCGCGGTGATGGCGGCCTGGCCGGAAGCATGGGCGAGCGCGCCGGAACCTCCCTCGAGGGCCGCGAGGCGCTGCTCGAGGACGTCCGTCGTCGGGTTCATGATGCGGGTGTAGATGTTGCCGAGCTCCTTCAGCCCGAAGAGATTCGCGGCGTGCTCCGTGTCGCGGAACTGGTAGCTCGTGGTCTGGTAGATCGGGACGGCGCGCGAACCGGTGGTCGGGTCGGGTTTCTGACCGGCGTGCAGGGATTTGGTGCCTAGTTTCATGTGGGTGAGGTGGGGAGGGCTTTTTATCTTCGTTCGGTTCGCCTGAAACAAGCCGTAACGATTCTTATGACCTTGTCGGAGTCCCCCGTGGTGGGAGATGATGCCTCATGCGCTCTGCTTTTTCCCTCCTTTTGGTGCCTTTGGCCTTGGTCGCCGGCGAATGGCGGGAGGTCTGGCGCGATGATTTCAACGGCAAGGAACTGGATTGGACCAAGTGGGCGGCCGAGGAGAACGGCCACGGCGGCGGCAACGGGGAGCTGCAGTATTACTTCGACCGACCGCAGAACCTCCGCGTCGAGGACGGGCATCTGATCATCGAGGCGCGCAAGGAGAAGCTCAACATCGCCGGCGTGCTGAAGGATTATTCCTCCGCCCGGATCCGCACGAAGCGCCGCGTCGACTGGCTTTACGGTCGCTTCGAGATGTCGGCCCAGCTGCCGGCGGGGAAGGGGCTCTGGCCGGCGTTCTGGATGCTGCCGTCCGAGGAGAAGTACGGCGGCTGGGCAGCCAGCGGGGAAATCGACATCATGGAGTTCAAGGGCCATGAGCCCGAGCAGGTGCACGGCACGCTCCACTATGGCGCCCCGTGGCCGAAGAATATTTATAAGGGCAAGCCCTACCGCCTGCCGCAGGGCGACTTCACCACGGGGTTCCATCTCTTCGCGGTGGAATGGGAGCCGGGGGCGATCCGTTGGTTCGTCGACGGGGTCCAGTATCAGGAGCAGAAGGAGTGGAGTTCCTCGGGCGGTCCGTTCCCCGCCCCGTTCGACCAGAAATATTTCCTGGTGCTGAACCTCGCCGTCGGCGGCGGCTTCGGCGGCCCCGTCGGCGCGGACACGCGTTTCCCGGCCCAGTTCAAGGTGGACTACGTCAGGGTGCTGCAGCGCTGACGGCGTAGTTCCGACTCGCCCAGCAGGGGCAAGGTTCGCTAACTGACCGCCTATGCCCGTGTTCCTGCATGACACCATGTCCCGCGAGAAGCGGCCGTTGCTCCCGAAGCCCGGCCGCGACGTCTACGGCATGTACTGCTGCGGTCCCACGGTCTACGGCCCGGCACACATCGGCAATTTCCGCACCTTCACCGTGCAGGACGTCCTGCGCCGCACCCTCGAGGTCGCCGGCCTGAAGGTGAAGCACGTCCGCAATATCACCGACGTCGACGACAAGACGATCCGTGGCGCCCAGGCTTCCGGCCAGACGCTCGGCGACTTCACGAAGAAGTGGGCCGATAAGTTTCATGCCGACTGCAGGGCCCTCGGCCTTCTGGCCCCGCACGTCGAGCCCAGCGCGGTCGAGCACATCCCGCAGCAGGTCGCGATGATCAAGGCCCTCGTCGACCGCGGCCACGCCTACGTCGCCAAGGATGGCTCGGTCTACTTCAAGGTCTGCACCTGCGCCGACTACGGTAAGCTCAACCATATCGACTTTTCGAAGCTCGAGACTCAGTCCGAGAATTCCGCCGGCGAAGCCAACGACGCCGACGAGTACGAACGCGAGTCGGCTTCCGACTTCGCGCTCTGGAAATCCCGCAAGCCCGAGGATGGCGCCAACTTCTGGCCGTCGCCCTGGGGCGAGGGTCGTCCCGGCTGGCACATCGAATGCTCGGCCATGTCGCTCGCCCACCTCGGCGCGACCTTCGACCTGCATGGCGGCGGCATCGACCTCTGCTTCCCGCACCACGAGAACGAGATCGCCCAGTCCGAATGCGCCACCGGCGTGAAGGGCTTCGCCGCCCATTGGTTCCACAGCGCCCACCTGATGGTCGAGGGTGAGAAGATGTCCAAGAGCAAGGGCAACCTCTACACGCTCGACGAACTCGTCGCCAAGGGCTTCTCGCCCATGGAGGTCCGCTACACGCTGATCTCCGGACACTACCGTAGCTCGCTCAACTTCACCATGAAGGGAGTCGACGATTCGCGTTCCGCCCTCGCCAAGCTCGAGCGTGGCGCCGACCGCCTGCTCGCCGCCGCCGGTTTCAGCCGCGCCGAATTCGCCGCGCCCGTCGCCCAGGAAGTCCAGACCTCCTGGGGTCGCTTCGCCAAGGCCTGGGAAGTCCTGCAGGACGACCTCAACATTCCGGGCTGCCTCGGTCAGGTCTTCACCGTGCTCGCCGAGAAGGATGAGCCGACGGCTGAGCAGGCCCGTCAGGATGTCTCGGGCCTCGCCAAAATCCTCTTCGCCCTCGGGCTCCAGCTCTTCGCCGCCAAGGCGGAGGTCGCGATCCCGGCCGACGTCGCCGAACTCGGCGCCCGTCGCTGGGCCGCCAAGCAGTCCAAGGACTTCGCCGCCGCCGACCAGCTCCGCAAGGACCTCGCCGCGCTCGGCTGGACGATGCTGGACCGCAAGGACGGCTACGATCTGAAGAAGTCGTAAGACGGGCAGGGCGATTGCTCCGTCCTTGCCCTCCGCCTCGGGAAGCCCTAGCGAGTGGGGTATTCCGCCATGTCTTCCCGCCCGCAGATGACTCCCATCGAGGAGATCCGTCACTCCGCCGCCCATATGCTGGGCGCCGCCGTGCTCCGCCTGTTCCCCCAGGCCCAGCTGGACATCGGCCCGCCTACCGACAACGGCTTCTATTACGACTTCGACCTCGACCACACCTTCACGGCCGAGGATCTCGTGAAGATCGAGGAGGAGATGCGCCGCATCTCCAAGGAGAACCAGAAGTTCGAACGCTTCGAGTGCACCCGTGAAGAGGCCGAGAAGCTGATCCGCGAGCGCGGTCAGAACGCCTATAAGGTCGGCCGCCTGGGCGACATCCCCGCCGGCGAGACCATCTCGTTTTATAAGAACGGCGAGTTCGTCGACCTCTGCGCCGGCACCCACGTCCGCTACACCTCCCAGGTGAAGGCGTTCAAGCTCCTGCACATCGCCGGGGCCTACCATCGCGGCGACGAGAAGAACAAGCAGCTGCAGCGCATCTACGGCACCGCCTTCGCCACCAAGGACGAACTCGAGCAGGCCATGGCCCGCGCCGAAGAAGCCAAGAAGCGCGACCACCGCAAACTGGGCAAGGAACTGAAGCTCTTCCATATCGACGAGAAGGTGGGGCAGGGCCTCATCCTCTGGACGCCCAACGGCGCCGTCGTCCGCCAGGAGCTCCAGAACTTCATCTCCGAGCGTCTCTTCCAGACCGGTTACAAGCAGGTCTTCACGCCGCATATCGGCAACCTCGACCTCTACCGCACCTCGGGCCATTTCCCGTATTACAAGGACGCCCAGTTCCCTCCGCTCGTCGAGCGCGAGGCGATGGAGATGCTTGCCAAGGAAGGCTGCGGTTGCGGCGAACTGACCAACCGCCTGGCCGACGGCACCGTGCAGGGCTTCCTCCTGAAGCCGATGAACTGCCCGCACCACATCCGCATCTACGCTTCCCAGCCGCATTCCTATCGCGACCTCCCGGTGCGCCTCGCCGAATTCGGCACGGTCTACCGATGGGAGCAGTCCGGCGAGCTCAACGGCATGACGCGCGTCCGCGGCTTCACCCAGGACGATGCCCACCTCTTCTGCACCGAAGACCAGGTCCTGCCCGAAGTGCTCGGCTGCCTCGAGCTCGTGAAGATCGTCCTCAAGACGCTTGGCCTGAACGACTATCGCGTCCGTGTCGGCCTACGTAATCCCGACTCCGCCAAGTACACCGGCACCGCTGAGAACTGGGACAAGGCCGAGGCCGCCTGTCGCGCCGCCGCCGCCACCCTCGGCGTCGCCTTCTCCGAAGAGCCCGGCGAAGCCGCCTTCTACGGCCCCAAGATCGACTTCGTCGTCCGCGACGTCATCGGTCGCGAATGGCAGCTCGGCACCGTGCAGGTCGACTTCAACCTGCCGGAGCGTTTCGACCTCACCTACAACGGCGCCGACAACAAGCCGCACCGCCCGGTGATGATCCACCGCGCTCCGTTCGGTTCCATGGAGCGCTTCGTCGGCATCCTGATCGAGCACTTCGCCGGCGACTTCCCGACCTGGCTCTCGCCTGAGCAGGTGCGCCTCATCCCGCTGAACGACGACCTTAACGCCGATTGCGAAGCGATGGCCGAAGTCCTCAAGGCCGCCAAGATCCGCTGCAGCGTCGACGGTTCGTCCGACAAGCTCGGAGCCAAGATCCGTCGCGCCGAGATGTCGAAGGTCCCTCACATGCTCGTCGTGGGCGCCAAGGAGAAGGAAGCCGGCGTCGTCAACGTGCGTTCCCGCGCCGACAAGTCCTTCGAAGGTAACCGCACCTTGGCCGAGTTCGTGTCCCTGGTCTCGGCCGAGGTCGCGGAGCGTCGTCTCAAGGCGCACGTCCCGACGGCTCCCGCCGCCCCGGCCGCTCCGCAGGCCTGACCGTCACGCGGTTTTAACGGCCACCCGGGTGACTAAGGTTGCCCGGGCGGGTCTTTTGGGCCTATTGGTTGGGCATGGACCAGCCCCGTTCTTCTTCGCGTCGCGACTTCCTGAAATTCGCCGGCCTCGGCAGCCTCGTCTTCGGCGCCGGCTCCGCCCGCGCCCTCGGCGCCGACGGCCGCGAAGCCTCCGCCAATTCGGCGAAGCGCCAGGCCAAGAACGTGATCTTCATGGTCTCCGACGGCATGTGCTTCTCGGTGCTGACCGCCGCGCAGACTTATCTCACTCGCACCGAGAAACGTTCTTCGCACTGGATGAAGATGTACGGTGAGCTGCCCGTCGTCCGCTCGCTCTGCGAGACCGACTCCGCCAGCGGCATCGTCACCGACTCCGCCGCCGCCGCCAGCTGCTGGGGCATCGGCGAACGCATCAATAACGGCGCGGTCAACATCACGCCCGACGGCCGCAAGCCCGTCACCCTCGTCCAGAAGATGAACGCCGCCAAGAAGCGGTGCGGCCTCGTCACCACCGCGACCGCCACGCACGCCACGCCCGCGGGCTTCGCCACGACCGTCGCCAAGCGTTCCGACCAGAAGTCCATCGCGGCTCAGTATCTGGAACGTGGCGTCGACGTCGTCCTTGGCGGCGGCACGATGTATTTCAGCGATGACCTCGTCGCCGCCTACCGCAAGGCCGGCTATGGCGTCGCCTTGAACCGCGGCCAGCTCCTGGCCGACGCCGGCAAGGCCCCCTTGCTCGGTCTCTTCAGCAAGAGCCATATCCCCTTCGAGATCGATCGTATCAACTCCGCCGAGCTCAAGGCCTCGACGCCGACCCTTGCCGAGATGACCAAGGTCGCGTTGCAGCGCCTCAGCTCGGCTTCGGAAGGGTTCTTCCTGATGGTCGAAGGCGGCCGCATCGACCATGCTGCCCATGGCAACGACGGCGCCGCTGCGATTCGCGAGCAGGTCGCCTTCGACGAAGCCATCGCGACCGTCCTGGCTTTCGTCGACAAGAATCCGGACACCTTGCTGATCATCACGACCGACCACGGCACCGGCGGTTTCAACGTCAACGGGCTGGGCAACGAGGATTTCGACACCACCGCGCCTTCCTATTCCGAATCTTCACCCGCCTTCGATCGTATGACCGGCTTCACCTCGTCGCTTGAGCTTCTCAAGGCCGAGACCAAGGGGATGTCGCCTCAGGATTTCGTCGCCGCCGCGGAGAAGGTCACCGGCCTGAAGTTCAAGGCCGACGACCGGGCCAAGATCGTCTCCACCAAGACCCTTTCCGAGGCTCTGATGAAGTATACCTCCATCGGCTGGACCAGCAATAATCACACCGGTGAGATGGTCGAGTTCTGCAGCTACGGACCGGGCTCGCAGCTCTTCACGCCGCACCTGCGCAACGACCAGGTGCACGCGAAGATCCTGCAGGCGACGGGTGTGGCCTGAGGCATCGCCTCGCAAGGCACAAAAAAGGGCGTCCGAACGGACGCCCTTTCGCTTGGCCGAGGTGTCGGCTTAGAGCTTGTTGTACTTCACGCCGCAGCCGTAGGGCTTGGTGTTGGAGACTTCCGGAGCCTTGCCTTCCTTGACGGCCTTGACGGCGGCGAGGACGTAATTGGTGGCCTTGTCGATTTCCGTGGCCTTGGTGGCGACGGAACCGTTGTCGATCGCGCCCTTGTAGACGAGGACGCCGTTGCCATCGATGACGTAGCAGTGCGGGGTCACCTTGGCTTCGTACGCGCGGCCGATGCTCTGGTTGGCGTCCTGGACGACGGTGCCGGGGTAGTAGGTGGTGCTTTCCTTGATCTCGTGGCCACCGGTGTTGATGATCAGCCAGACGCCGCCTTGGGCGATGACCTGCTTCTGGAATTCCTGCATCTTGCCGGCGTCATAGAACTTGCGGACGACGGGGCAGCCGGGGTTGTACCATTCGAGGACGACGGTCTTGCCCTTGAAGTCGGCGAGGCTGACGGTCTTGCCGTCGAGGGTCTTGCCCGAGAAGTCAGGAGCAGCCTTGCCGACTTCGGCGGCCGCGAAGGCGGCCACCGCGGCGAGGCACGCGAGGAGGGAGGTGAGGATACGCATGTGGGTGTTAGGGATAGGAGAGTCTTTGTAGGGGGCCGCTCGCAGTTTTCAACCCCATCGACGCCGTTTGGTTCTGCAAATCTCCTGAATAGCCCTGTTTTTACGCCCTTTTGACTCATGGGTTGCCAAATTGACCGAAAACCCCGAATTAATCCCCCGTCTATGGCTGACGCCCGTTCCATCGCCTTGGTCTGCGCCAATGAAGCTTCCCTCTGGGCGGAGCTTCAGTCGCGTGCCGCCGTCGTGGCCAAGGCCGAGCCGGCGCTGGCGCCGATGCTCCATCGCTATGTCCTGGATCGTGCCGGCTTCGGCGAAGGCATCATCCAGCGTCTCGCCGAACGGCTCACGCCGACCGGTCAGGACCTGCCGGTCGTCCTGCGTGTCCTCGGTGAAGCCGTCGCTTCCGACCCCGAGGTGCTCGCGCAGATGCGTGCGGACATCCGCGCCACCCTCGAGCGCGATCCGGCGACGGAGCACGCGCTGATCCCGTATCTCTGGTACAAGGGTTTCCACGCTATCTCGACGCACCGACTCGCGCACGCCCTCTGGAAGGCCGGCCGCAAGGAGCTGGCGACCCATCTCCAGTCGCTCGTCTCCGAGCATCTCGGCGTCGACATCCATCCCGCGGCCCGTTTCGGCGTGGGCATCCTGCTCGACCATGCCACCGGCTTCGTCGCCGGCGAGACCAGCGTCGTGGCCGATAACGTCTCCTTCCTGCACGAGGTCACTCTCGGCGGCACCGGCAAGGCCCGCGGCGATCGCCATCCGAAGATCCGCTCGGGCGTCCTCGTCGGAGCCGGCGCCAAGATCCTCGGTAATATCACCATCGGCGAAGGCGCTAAGATCGGCGCGGGTTCGGTCGTGCTGAAGGACGTGGCCCCTCATACCAGCGTGGCCGGCGTGCCGGCGGTGATGATCGGGCAGACCACCGTCGACGCTCCGGCGCTCGACATGGACCATTCCCTCTAGGCCATGCCTAACTCCCGTCCTCCGCAGGAACGTCCCGGCGACGCCCGCGTCCTGGACTGCCTCTATCGCGTCGGCGCCTTCGTCAATTCGACCGAAGACCCGCGCGAAGCCCTCGACTTCATCCTCGCGGAGATCGTCCAGACCCTCGGCGCCTCGAGCGCCTCGATCGCGCTCGTCGAGCCGGCGACCGGCTCCCTCCGCATCGAGGTGAGCAACGGACTGGACGAGGCCTCGATCCGGCAGGTCATCGACCAAGGGCAGGGCATCACCGGCTGGGTCGCGCTCTACGCCAAGCCGCAGCGGATCCCCGATGTCTCGAAGGATCCTCGCTACGTCGAGATCCGCAAGGGCATCCGTTCCGAACTCGCCGTCCCCATGGAGCTCATGGGGAACGTGATCGGCGTCGTGAATTGCGACTCGGACCGTCTCGACGCCTTCACCGAACAGGACGTCGCCTTCCTGGCGCTCCTTACCAACGAAGCCTCCAAGGCCGTCGGCCGTATCTGGCTGCTCCGCCAGCTCCGCTCCAAGGCTGCGCAGCTCGAGGCGTTGGTCCGCGCGGCGCAAGGGCTGGCCCGCGAGCGCGACGAGCCCGGCATCTCCCAGGATCTTTCGCGTCATACCCGAGGCCTCCTGGGGGCTCGCGCCTGCGCTTACTACAAGATCGTCGATGACGTGCTTCTCCTGAAGCACCTGGACGGCGATCTCGCCGGCAGCGCGCTCGCCCCGAGCATCGCGGTGAACCAGACCTCGCTCGGCACGGTCGTGGGTCGCGGACGTCCCGTCGTCGTACCCCTCGCCGGCAAGACCGAGGAACACCTGTTCACTAAGCTCGCCGAGCCCGTGTCTTCGTCCTCGTTGCTCGCCGTCCCGGTCCGCTATGAGGATGAGACCTTCGGCGTGCTCATGTGCGTCGCCATGGGCGCTTACCGTTTCTCCGACGACGATAAGCATCTCGTCACCGCGCTTTCGTCCTTCGGCGCGTCTTCGATCCAGAACGCCCGTCTCTACGCCAAGGTCTTCGCGGTCGAAGAAGGCCTGCGTCGCAGCGAACGTCTCACCGCCCTCGGCCTGCTGTCGGCCGAGGTGGCTCATGAGATCCGTAACCCGCTTACGGTGATGAAGCTCCTGTGCGACACGCTCTCGCAGGGGATGCCGCCCGACGATCCGAAGGTCGAGGACCTCGGCGTCATGCGCGAGAAGATCGCCCATATGGAGGGCGTCGTCTCCCGAGTGCTCGGCATGAGCAAAGCCCAGTCCGGCGCTTTCCGCACCGTCGACCTCCGGAAGGCCACCGACAACGCCGTGTTGTTGCTCCGTCTCAAGCTCCAGCAGCTCGGCGTAAGGGTGGAGGTTCATGGCGACCAGGTCATCCCCGTCGTCGAAGGCCATCCCGGTCAGATCCAGCAGGTCTTCCTCAACCTCATGATGAACGGCGTGCAGGCCATGACCGGCGGCGGCCTGCTGTCCCTGCACATCGGCGTCGAGCCCGGCCCCCAGGGCGAGGTCGTCGTCGTCCGTATCACCGATACCGGCTCGGGTATCCCTCAGGAGATCCTGCCCAAGATCTTCGACTCCTTCTTCACCAGCCGCGAAGACGGTACCGGTCTCGGCCTCGCCATCGTGAAGCGTATCATGCGCGACCACCGCGGCGATATCGTCGTCGAATCTACCGGCCCCGGCGGGACGACGTTCAAGTTCTGGTTCCCTGTCGGGAAGTGAGCCAGGCTTTGCCGGCTTTGTAGATCACCGGCAGGAAAGATACGAAGATCACGCCGAGGGTGATTGCGCCGAGATTCTTGGCCAGCGGCGTGTTGCCGATGAGTCGGCCGATCGCCACGAGCGAGCCGATCCAGATGACGGCGCCGGCGACATTCCAGGCGAAGAAGCGCCGCGGAGGCATCTTGCCCATGCCGGCGACGAAGGGCACGAAGGTCCGGATGATCGGGATGAAACGGGCCATGACGAGCGAAGCGGCGCCTTTCTCGGCGTAATAGGCGCGGGCGGCGTCGAGGTAGCGTCGCTTGTAGAGCCAGCCATCCTCCCATTTCTCCACGCGTTCGCCGAACTTCACGCCGAGCCAGCGTCCGAGTTCGTTGCCGACGATGGCGGCGGCGGTGAGGGCGAAGAAGAGCGTCCAGGGGTCGAGCAGGGCGGGGCGCTCGCCGTTGGCGATGGTGAGGATGCCCGCGACGACGATCATGGAGTCGCCGGGGAGGAAGAAGCCGAGCAGCAGGCCGGTCTCGCCGAACACGATGAGGGTCATCACGGGGATGCCGCCGATCTTGATCATCTCCTCGACGTTCGACATCGATCGGAGGGCGGCCTTAAGGGTGCTGAACCAGTTATCCATGCGTTCATTAGGGGAAGGAACGAACCCGTTGGCAATCGCCCTTGAAGGAAACGGGCTTTCCCGTCACGTTGAAGTAGTCGCATGTCGCCCGAATACGAGTCCTCCGCCGTCCTGCTCCGACGTGCCGCGTTGCAGCACGGTCTGGCCGGCCAGGCCGCCTTGGAAGGCGAGTTCGTCCCGCGCGCCAAGGTCTTCCTATCCGAAGCCCGCGAGATCCAGCTGGCCGCTCATCGGGCCGGTGTCCCGGGCGGTGAAGTCGCGAAGCTTCGTTCGGACGCCATCGACATCCTTTTCGACGCGCTTTTCCTGAAGGCCGGACCCGCGGCCTCGGCGATCAGCCTCGTCGCCACGGGCGGATACGGCCGCGCCGAACTCTGCCCGCTCAGTGACATCGATCTGCTGGTCCTTGTGCCGCGTCATTCCGCGGCGACGAAGGCGCTCGTCGAATCCATCCTCTATCCGCTCTGGGATCTGGGTCTCAAGGTCGGCCAATCCGTCCGTACGGTCACGGAGTCGACGAATTACGCGAAGGACGACCTGCATCTGCACGTCGCCTTGCTTGAGACGCGCCATCTCTGCGGTTCGGCCGAACTCTACGCGCAGCTCGAAGCCAAGACGGCCGCGCTGCTTTCCGGGCAGGCGTGGAAGCCGTTCGCACGCGCCATCGTCGAGTCCCAGCGCAAGCGCCGCGAGAAGGCCGGCGGCAGCGCCTATCTTCAGGAGCCTGACCTCAAGAACGGCGTCGGCGCCCTCCGCGACGTCCAGGGCTGCATCTGGATCGCCCGCACGGCCCGCAACGGCGTCGGTCCCGCCGGGCTCGCCGCTTCCGGCTTCCTGCCTTCGGTCGACCTCCAGAAGTTCGAGGAAGCCAAGCAGGTGCTCCTCCGGCTGCGCTGCGAGCTGCATTTCCAGGTCACCCGTCCGACCGAACAGCTTTCGCTCGAGCGACAGGACACGATGTCCCAGGGCCTTGGCTACCGGGGTACGTTGACCGAGCGTATCGGCGGGATGATGTGCGAGTATTTCGACGCCGCCGACCACGTGCGCCGCTGCGCGGAGATCGTCGAAGGCGCCGTGATGGGTGAGCCCGAACCCGAAGGGTGGGGCGCCCCGTTCAGCATGGACGGCCTGCGCGTCGTCCCTGGCGGCACCGTCACTGCCGAGCATCGCCTCGTGTTCGAGGAAGACCCGGGCCGCCTCGTCCGCCTGTTCCGTATCTGCCAGATCCACGAAGCGCGGCCGGATCGGGCCTTGTCGCTGCTGGTGCGGGAACGCGCCCATCTGCTTACCCCTGCGCTGGCGGCCTCGGAGGAGGCCAGCAGCGCCTTGCGCGCCATGCTGACCGAAGGCGGCCGCGTCTACGGCACCCTGAACGCCCTCCGCGAGCACGGCCTGCTGTATCGTCTCGTCCCCGAGTTCGCCGGACTGCACTGCCTGGTGCAGTTCGAGTTCTACCATCGCTGGACGGCCGACGTGCACACGCTCCGCTGCCTGATGGAGCTCGATACCATCTATGCAGGCGAGACGCCGGTCGACCAGAAGTACCGTCAGGTCGTCCTGGGCAACGAGTCTCCCTCGTTGCTTTACGCCATCCTCTTCCTGCACGACATCGCTAAGTCGGGCGGCATCGAAGGCCATGCCGAGCGTGGCGTGCCCATCGCCGACAAGATCCTCGAGCGCCTCGGTTTCGACGCGCGTGAACGGGAGATCGCCGCCGGGGTGATCCGCCATCACCTCGTGATGGGCCTCTATTGGCAGCGTCATGACATCGACGATCCGGCCAATATCGACCGCTTCGCCCGGCTGATGGGGGACGAACAGGTCCTGCGCAGCCTCTTCGTGCACACCCGTTGCGACGCTCGGGCGACTTCCCCCGATCTCTGGACGGACTTCAAGGATGGCCAGCATTGGTCGCTCTATCGCCGCACCCTCGCCAAGCTCGCCGGCGAAGAAGAGCACGACCATGTCGCGGCCATCTCCGCGTTGCGCGCCGCCACCGCCGCCATCTTGGGCAAGGACGTGCCGGCCGACGAGATCGAAGCCCATTTCACCACGATGCCCCGCGGGTATTACCTGCATGCCGCCGCCGAGGACGCCGCCCATCATCTCCGCATGATCCATCGGCTCATCGCCTCGGTCTCGGAGGCTGACGCCGAGGTCTCTTTGCGACCGATCGTGGAGTGGCATGATGACGCCGGCTCCGGGCAGTCGATCGTCACCGTCGTCACCTGGGACCGGGCCGGTCTGTTCAGCCGCATGGCCGGAGCTTTCGCCGTCGCCGGCATCAACATCGTCTCGTGCCGGGCTTTCTCGCGCGATGACGACGTCGCGATCGACTTCTTCAAGGTCGTGTTGCCGCTCGGCAAGGAGGCCGCCTCGAAAGAGCGCTTCACCGCCGCCTTGGCGAAATCTTTGCTCGAAGGCACCGACCTCGTCGAGGATGTCGCCGCCGAAGAGCAGCGCGCCCTGATGACCGCGCCGCGCCGCAAGGCCTTCGTCCCGCTCGCCGCCAAGGTCGAGGTATACTACGAGGTCGACCTGGCCCGTACCGTCATCGAGATCCAGTGCAACGACCGCCTCGGACTCCTGTTCCGTGTCGGCCGGGCCATCCGCGAGGCAGGCTATGCGATCACCTTCGCCAATATCGCGACCGAGCAGGGCTTCGCCATCGACACCTTTTATCTGACGCCGGAACGCGGCCTGACCCGCGACCCCCATCCGCCGGAAGCGTTGGCCGAAGCGCTGCGCGGTGTGGTCTCCTGAGCGTCGTCCCACCTTGCTTCGGTCAGGGAATCGCCCAAAGTAGGGGAGTCCTGCCATGAACAAGCTGCTCTCCCTCCTGAAGTCAGGGCTCGTCGCCTGCGCTGCCTGCGGTCTCCTCATCGCGGCCGACACCAAGCCTTCCCCCGAAAAGACCATGCCCAACCCTCCTAAACTCGAGAAAGCCACCTTCGGCGCCGGCTGCTTCTGGGGCGTCGAATATCAATATGCCAAGATTCCCGGCGTGCTCTCCGCCGTCTGCGGCTATGCCGGCGGCAAGATCGACAATCCTTCCTACGAGGATGTCTGCTCGCACACCTCCGGTCATGCCGAGGTCATCGAGGTGACCTTCGACCCCGCCAAGGTCACCTACCGCACGTTGGTCGAATATTTCTTCAAGATGCACGACCCGACGCAGGTCAACCGCCAGGGGCCGGACATCGGCGACCAGTATCGCTCGGTCATCTTCACCCATTCCGACGAGCAGAAGAAGGTGGCCGACGACGTGAAGACCGGCCTGACGCTGGCGAAGGCGTTCAGCCGTCCGATCGCCACGCAGATCGAGCCCGCTCCGAAGTTCTGGCGCGCCGAAGACTATCACCAGAAGCATTACCAGCTGCGCGGCACGAAGCCCTACTGCCACCTGGTGCCCTTCGCGGAAGAGAAGTAAGTCGTGGCTGAACGGCGCCTTGGGTCGGATGATGCGCTGCCTGGCCTAGGCCAGGGGGTGCCCGATGCCATCCCGGAGCGCCGCCGCCCGCTCGCTTCGCGCATGCGCCCGCGGAACCTCTCGGAGGTCGTCGGGCATGCCGGCTTGCTCGGCCCGGAGGCTTTGCTGCCGCGCCTGATCAAGGCCGATAACTTCGGTTCGCTCCTCTTCTACGGTCCGCCCGGCTGCGGCAAGACGACCTTGGCCGAGGTGATCGCCGCCGAGACCCAGTCTTACGTCGTCCGCGTCAACGCCGTGCTTTCGGGCACGCCGGAGCTCCGAGAGATCCTGGCCGACGCCCGCCGCCAGCCTTCGCGCAAGACCGTCCTGGTGGTCGACGAGATCCATCGCTTCAACAAGGCCCAGCAGGATCTGCTGCTGCCCGACGTCGAAGCCGGCGTCGTCCGCCTCATCGGCTGCACGACGCACAACCCGGGGCTCTATGTCGTGCCGGCTCTCCTGAGCCGCAGCCATCTCTTCCGCCTCGATCCGTTGTCGCCGCCGGAGATCGCCACGTTCCTCGGGACGGCGCTCGCCGACAAGGAGCGCGGCCTAGGGGCCCTCGGCATCAAGGCTTCCGAGAAGGTGCTCCAGCAGGTCGCCGAGATGGCTTCGGGCGACCTGCGCCGCGCGTTGAACTGCCTCGAGACCTTGGTCCTTTCCGCGCCGGCGCTCGGCAGCGTCACCGACGAAGCCGTGGCTTCCTTCGCCCGCGAGCGGCGCATCCGTTATGACGATGGTGGCGACGACCATTACGACACCGCTTCAGCCTTCATCAAATCCGTCCGCGGCGGGGATCCGGACGCGGCCCTTTACTGGCTCTTCCTGATGCTCGAAGGCGGGGAGGAGCCCCGCTTCATCGCCCGTCGCCTCGTCATCTGCGCTTCCGAAGACGTGGGGCTCGCCGATTCCCGCGCCTTGGGCGTGGCCACGGCGGCTTTCCAGGCCTGCGAGATGGTCGGCATGCCCGAGTGTGAATACGCCCTCGCCCACGCGACGTTGTTCCTGGCGCTCTCGCCGAAGAGCAATAGCACGACAACGGCGATCTCCGCGGCCAAGGACGCCGTCCGTAACCTGCCGCGTCAGGAAGTGCCGTTGCACCTCAAGGACGCGCACAACGCCGTCAACAAGAGCCTCGGTCACGGCGGCACCTATCGTTACAGTCACGATTATCCCGAGGCCGTCAGCGGCCAGGATTACTTGAGCCGTCCGCTTTCGCTCTATCATCCCGGTGATGCCGGCGCCGAGCCGCAGATCGCCGAGCGCCTCGCCCGGTGGCGTGAGCTGAAGGCTGCGCTGAAGAAGAAGGACGGTCGCCCGTGAGCAAGGTCGCGCCACGCCTACCGTGGTTCGGGCCCGGCAAGTTCCCGCTCTACCTCGCGCCGATGGCGCGCCATACCGACGTGGCCTTCCGGCAGCTGTGCAAGGAGCAGGGAGCCGACGTGATGGTCACGGAGTTCGTGCAATCCGAGGCCTTGATCCGCGATAACGTCAAGGCATGGGAGATGGTCGACTTCACCGAAGGCCAGCGTCCGATGGGCGTCCAGATCTTCGGGGCGACGCCCGCGTCGATGGCCAAGGCCGCCCGGCTGGTCTGCGACCGCGTGAAGCCCGACTTCCTCGACCTCAATTTCGGCTGCCCGGCCCACAAGGTCATCGAGCAGAACGCCGGTTCGGGGCTCCTGCGCTGCACGCCATTGCTTTATGATCTCGTGAAGTCCGTGAAGGACGCGATACCGGACGTCCCGCTCACCGCCAAGATGCGTCTCGGCTGGGATCACTCCACGATCGTGGCCGTCGAAGTGGCCGGCCGGCTGCAGGAACTCGGGGTGGAGGCCTTGGCGGTCCATGGGCGGACCAAAGAGCAGGGCTACTCCGGCGAGGCCCACTGGGGCTGGATCGCCAAGGTGGCCGCCGCCGTGGATATCCCCGTCATCGGCAACGGCGACGTGAAGGACGGCGCCTCGGCCATGCTCCGCCGGCGTGAAACCGGAGTCTCCGGGCTCATGATCGGCCGCGCAGCCCTCGGTAATCCTTGGGTTTTCGCGCAGATCAAGGCAGCCATGGAGGGCAGGGCAGGGGAGTCCGTCGAGATCGGCATGAAGCAGCGCTGGGATTGCATGATCCGCTTGGCGGAGCTGACAATCGAGGTGCATGCTTCGCGTCTGGGGTCACGCGATGTGCGTTGGATGCTCGATCGCATGCATCCGCTGACGCATGGGCTGCCTGGCTCGCGCAAACTCCGCGACCGGTTACGGTATTGCCTGACCTTGGACGACCTGCGACGGCTGCGTGACGAACATCTCGCCGAATCGGTGACGTGAATTAAATCCCCTATTCATTGGGGAACCGTGGCGGTGTGACGGACATGCAACAGAAACCTCACTTTCTTATCTACAGGGGGAGTGTTAATAACCTGTGCAGGGCTTGCACTTGTCCCTCGTCACCGCGCGTTCACAAATGCCCTCCGATTCGCCCCCCTCGGATCGTCACCGGCCCCTCCGCCGGACACTAAACGGAGGAAACCAATTTTAAACCGCTCAACATACCATTCATCAACGACTTACAAGGCATACGGTTCGCGTCACACATTTGGCATGGAACCAGTTAAAACCTTAAGGTCGTTTCATTAACATCCGTTTTACAAAAATACCTCACTTTCGGGCTTCCAAAGAGCCTGTGAACAACCTTTCTCAACCCTCCCCCTTTCTCATGTCCCCTTCCGTCAGCCACCTTTCCCTTTGGGAGACCGCCAAGAGCGAGCTCCGTAACGCCCTTCCTCGCGCGGACTTCGAAACCTGGATCTCTTCCCTGCAGCCCCTCAGCATCGTCGAGGGCAAGGTCCTCGTCCTGGAAGCTCCTTCCGTGCTCACCGAAGCCTGGGTCAACAGCAACTACGCCGAGATGCTCCGCCGCCAGCTGACGCTCGTCGCCGGTCGCAACATGGACTTCCGCCTGACGGCTTCCGTCGACGCTTCCCGTGAAGCCGCTCCCGCCCCTGCGCCGGTCGCTCGCTCCTCGCGTCAGGCCGCCGCCGCTTCGCCTGCTCCGGCGATCAAGGCGACCAATACCTTCGAGAACTTCATCGTCGGTCCGGAGAACGAGATGGCCCATGGCGCTTCGCTCGCCGTCGCCAAGGAACCCGGCCACTATTATAACCCGCTTTTCATCCACGGTCCGACCGGCCTCGGCAAGACCCACCTGATGCACGCGATCGCCCACTCGGTCTACGCCGCCAACCCGCAGGCCCGCATCGCCTACATCTCCTCCGAGACGTTCACCAACGATTTCATCCAGGCCCTCCAGACCGGCAGCGTCGCCGCCTTCCGCCGTCGTTATCGCGAACTCGACCTGCTCCTGATCGACGACATCCACTTCCTCGCCGGCAAGGAGTCCACGCAGGACGAGTTCTTCCACACCTTCAACGAACTGCATAACAACCATAAGCAGGTCGTCCTCACGAGCGACCGTCCGGCTTCCGAGATCGCCAAGCTCCAAGAACGCCTCGTTTCCCGCTTCCAGTGGGGCATGGTCGCTTCCATCCAGGCTCCCGGCCTCGAGACCCGCATCGCTATCCTGCGCAAGAAGGCCGCCGCCCGCGGCCTCGACCTCCAGCCCGAGATCGCCGAGTTCATCGCTTCCCGCATCGCCCGCAACGTCCGTAACCTCGAAGGCGCCGTCACCCGTATCGTCGGCCTGACCGGCATGACCCGCAAGCCCCTCGAACTCGCCCAGGTCGAGAAGTTGCTGCATGACATCCTCGTCGAGGAAGCCAGCCACACACTCACCGCCGAGGTCATCCAGCGCAAGGTCGCCGAGCACTACCGCATCCAGATGTCGGACATGACCTCCAAGCGTCGCATGCAGAACATCGCTTTCCCCCGTCAGGTCGCCATGTACCTCGCCACCCAGCTCACCGGCATGTCCCTCGTGTCGATCGGCCAGGCTTTCGGCGGTCGCGACCACGGTACGGTCATCCACGCCCGCAAGACGGTCGTGAACCAGATGGAAGTAGATGCGAACGTGCGCCGCACGGTCGAGTATCTCCGCGCCCAGCTGTCGATGAACCGCTGATTCACGGTTGTCAGTGATGCCAACCAGGGCCCGACGTGTGTCGGGCCCCTTTATTTGGGGAGGTCGGGCCAGGGGGGGGTCTCTTGCCTCTTGCGTCTCCGCCGTGGCTGACCTTCATAAAGCCGTTCCTTCCTAGTCTTTCCCAGGGGAGTCCGCGACCGGACTGAGATGAGGCTTGGCCTCGAACCCTCGTACCTGATGCGCCACGGCGCCGTAGGAAGCGGATTGTGCAGCCCAAAACATCCCCGTCTCCGCGAACCTTCAGGTCTCGCGCGGAAAGCCTTTTCTTTGGATCAACCCATCAACCATCCAACTTTACTCCCTCTTTCCATGGTCTCCGACAATAAGCCTACCACCTTCCCGAACTCGACGCGCGTCACCGTGCCGGGTTCGCGTCCTGACATCCTCGTGCCTATGCGCGAGGTGAAGCTGGCCGACACTTCGCGCCCCGACGGCACGAAGTCCGCCAATGAGCCGGTCCGCATCTACGATACGTCCGGACCTTGGGGCGATCCCGCCTTCCACGGCGACGTCGAGAAGGGCCTGCCGGCGATCCGCGCCGCCTGGATCCTTGAACGTGGCGACGTCGAAGCCGTTCCCGGCCGCGAGCTGAAGCCGGAAGACGATGGCTACCTTTCCTGGAAGCATGCCGAGACCGCCCAGCGTGCGACCTCCCGTAATCGCCTCGTCCAGTTCGACCGCGCCGATCGCAAGGTCTACAAGGGCAAGCCCGGGCAACGTCCGACCCAGCTGGCCTACGCCAAGCAGGGCATCATCACCCCGGAGATGGAGTATATCGCCATCCGGGAGAACATGCGTCTCGCGGCCGCCCAGGCCGATTCGACCCGCCGCCACGACCTGACCTTCCAGCACAAGGGCGAGTCCTTCGGCGCCGCGATCCCGAAGGTCATCACCCCGGAGTTCGTCCGTTCCGAGGTCGCCCGCGGCCGTGCCATCATCCCGGCCAACATCAATCACCCCGAGCTCGAGCCGATGATCATCGGCCGCAACTTCCTGGTGAAGATCAACACCAACATCGGCAACTCCGCCGTGGCTTCGTCCATCGAGGAGGAAGTCGAGAAGATGCGCTGGTCCATCAAGTGGGGAGGCGACACGCTCATGGACCTTTCCACGGGCAAGAACATACACCAGACCCGCGAGTGGATCCTGCGCAACTGCCCGGTCCCCGTCGGCACCGTGCCGATCTACCAGGCCCTCGAGAAGGTCAACGGCCGCGCCGAAGACCTGACCTGGGAGATCTTCCGCGACACCCTCATCGAGCAGGCCGAGCAGGGGGTCGACTACTTCACGATCCATGCCGGCGTACGCCTGGCCTATATCCCGATGACCGCCCGCCGTGTCACCGGCATCGTCTCCCGCGGTGGCTCGATCATGGCCAAGTGGTGCCTCTCGCACCACAAGGAGAACTTCCTCTACACCCATTGGGACGACATCTGCGACATCATGGCCGCCTATGACGTCAGCTTCTCGATCGGCGACGGCCTCCGTCCCGGTTCGATCGCCGATGCCAACGACGAGGCCCAGTTCGCCGAGCTCAAAACACAGGGCGAGCTCACGACCCGCGCCTGGGAGCGCGGCGTCCAGGTCATGAACGAAGGCCCCGGCCACGTGCCGATGCACATGATCAAGGAGAACATGGACCAGCAGCTGGAGTGGTGCCACGAGGCCCCGTTCTACACGCTCGGACCCCTCACGACCGACATCGCCCCGGGCTACGACCACATCACGTCCGCCATCGGCGCCGCGATGATCGGCTGGTACGGCACCGCGATGCTCTGCTACGTCACGCCGAAGGAACACCTCGGCCTGCCGAACAAGAACGACGTCCGCGAAGGCGTCATCGCCTACAAGATCGCCGCCCATGCCGCCGACCTCGCCAAGGGCCATCCCGCCGCGCAGATCCGCGACAACGCGCTGTCGAAGGCCCGTTTCGAGTTCCGCTGGCCTGACCAGTTCGCCCTGGCCCTCGATCCCGAGCGCGCCCAGGAATACCACGACGAGACCCTGCCGCAGGAGTCCGCCAAGACCGCGCACTTCTGCTCCATGTGCGGCCCGAACTTCTGTTCGATGCGCATCTCCGACGACATCCGTAAGTTCGCCGACGCCCAGGGCGTCTCCGAAGCCGATGCGCTCGCCAAGGGCATGGAAGAGAAATCCAAGGAATTCCGCGAAAAGGGCGGGGAGATCTATCAGTAACGGGTTTGAGCGGTTAGCGGTTGGCGGTTGGGTTAGAACCCAAACCCACCCGTCTAGCCGCGATGACGTCTCTTTGCCCTATGTTCGAACCCGCCTCGGTAGTCTCTTTTCCAACCGCTATCCGCTAACCGCCAACCGCTGACACCTTTGTCATCTCCTAAGCAATCTGCCACCGCGTGGTACGACTCGCCGTTGTATTACGACATGGTGTACGCGGATTACACGAAGAAGGAGACGCGTTTCATCGAGGGCATCATGAAGAAGCATGGGCCGAAATTGGACGGTCCGATGCGCGTGTTCGAGCCGGCCTGCGGTTCCGGCCGTTTGCTGGAGTCCCTCGCGGCTCGCGGTCATGTCGTCCATGGTTTCGACCTCAATAAGCACCAGATTGCCTTCGCCAAGAACCGCCTCAAGGCCAAGGGACTGAAGGGCAGGGTCTGGCGCGATCGCCTCCAGGATTTCAAGGTCCCCCAGGGCGCCCGCTACGACGTCGCCCACTGCTTCGTCAGCACGTTCAAATATATCGATTCCGAAGCGGGCGCGGTAAGCTCTCTCCGTCGCATGGCCGCCGCTCTCCGTCCCGGCGGCTTGCTGCTGCTCGGACTCCACCTGACCGACTACAAGAACAGCCCGCCCGACCATGAACGCTGGATCGGCCGCAAGCCCGGCATCCGCGTCGTCAGCGACACCTGGTCCGCTCCGGCGGACCGCAAGTCCCGCACCGAAGCGATGCGCACCCGCATGCGCATCACCGAGAAGGGGAAGACCCGTGTCGAGGAGACCCTCTGGGACTTCCGCACCTACTCGCCCGCCGAACTGAAAGCCCTGATCGCCAAGGTGCCGTCGCTCCGTCTGGTCGCCTGCCACGACTTCCATTACGACCTGAATTCGACTCGCAAGATCGACATGGAGTATTCGGATGTCCTGCTGGTTCTGCGTCGTCGGGCCTAGTTTGCGTTGCCAGTCGCAGGCGGCTCGGCACGTTGCCTTCACCCCCATGCGCACCCTTCGCCTGTCGTCCTTGCTCGTCGTTATCTTAGCTTCGTCTTTGGTCTCCGCTTTTGAGCTTACCCTCGATCCTGCCAAGCGGACCGTCGCGGTCACGGCGTCCAATCCGGCGGAGGTCATCCGCTATACGCTGAACGGGAAGGACCCGGATTTCTCGGCGGGCGTCTACCTGGCGCCGATCGAGCTGCCTGAGGGCGGTACGGTCAAGGCCGCGGCTTTCGAGGGCAATAAGGTCGTCGGCAAGGTCAGCGTCCTTCCGGTCCAGTTCGACGGATCGTCGGGGCCGAGGAACAGTGCCTTGCTGCCGCTCACCCAGAACCGAGACTGGAAGTCCTATGATTGGGTGGTCCGTCACGAGCAGATCCTGGCCCTGAACCAGCCGGGTGCGATGCGCGCCGACGTGGTCTTCCTCGGCGATTCGATCACCCACTTCTGGTCCGGCGAGCCGAAGGCCAAGCGCGTCGCCGGCAAGGACTCGTGGGAGAAGTGGATCGCCCCTCACCACCCGGTCAACCTCGGCTACGGCTGGGACCGCACGGAGAACGTGCTCTGGCGTCTACGTCATGGTGAGGTCGCCGGCCTCAAGCCTAAGGCCTTCGTCGTGCTTATCGGCACCAACAACCTTTCCGGCATCAATAACGTCGCCGACACCGCGGAGGGCGTGGCCGAGGTCTGCCGCGAACTCCGTCGCCACGCCCCGCAGGCCAAGGTCCTGTTGCTGGCCATCCTCCCGCGTCAGGCTAAGCCGGACGCCACGCGCCAGCGCGTGACGGACACCAACAAGCTGCTCAAAGCTCAGGCATCGCAGATCGCAGACGCCTATGTGGACCTCACGGATAACCTCATCGAAGCCGACGGCAGCATCCTGAAGGAAACCATGGGTGATTACCTGCACCCCACGAACAAGGGGTACGAAGTGATGGGCGCCGCGATCGACGCCCAGCTCAAGGCTTGGTCGCTCTAAAGGGCAGGGCGCCGCTTCAGATCCGCTTCATCACCGACTTCGCGATCCCCTGGATCGTGAGCGAAGTGGTGGGGATGAGGTCGGGGTAATTCTGGTTCTCGGCCTTGAGGTAGACCTTCGAGCCCTGCTTGATGAGGCGCTTGAGGGTCGTCTCGCCGTCGATGAGCGCGGCGACGATGTCGCCGTGCTTCGGGGTGCCGGGCTCGACGATGACCGTGTCGCCGTCGTTGATGTCGGCATCTATCATCGAATCACCACGCACGCGCAGCGCGAAGGATTCGGGGGCGCGGCGGCGCGAGCTGGGGGAGAGAGGGACCTGGAGCGAATCGAGGACACCGGAGGATTCGGTGTAGTCGGGGAAGCCGGCGGCGATGGAGCCGGCGAACTTCACGTTCTCGAAGGCGATGGCGTCGTCGCCGGGGCCTTCGTAGCGGATGACGGTCTCGGAGGTGTCGCCGAGGACTTCGGGGACGATCTTGTAGGCGCGGGCGGCGCCGGGGATGCGCTGGAGGACGCCTTTGCGCTCCAGGGCCTGCAGGTGGCCGAAGACGGCGTTGGTGGAGGCGAAGCGGAACTTGGCCTGGATGTCGCGGATGCTGGGCCAGTAGGAGTGCTCGGACACGTGGGCCTTCATGTAGTCGAGGATGGCTCGCTGCTTCTTGGTCAGTTCTTCCATAGTGAACGCATGTTCTATGAAAACTTGTTCACTGTCAAGCCGGCAGGCCAAAAGGCCATATAATCCTCAATATCCGCCGAACCTGGCCTCGAATTCGGCGATGGTCCGTTCCAGGCCGGGGTAGCACCGGGCTGCTATGCCTAAGGATTGATCCCGGATGCCCTTGGGCAGCCCCCAGAGGGCTTGGCTGACCGATCCGGTGATGGCGGCCAGGGTGTCGGCGTCCCCCCTCACGGAGGCAGCGAAGCGGACTGCAGACTCGAAGTCGGGGGTGCCGACCGCGATGGCCAGACACTCGGGCACGCACCCTTGGCAGGTCTCGTTGTAGGTATGCGTCTTCCGGATGTGCTCGAGGTCGGGCAGGGGGCCGTAGAAGTTTTCGGCGACGGCGCGAACGGCGTCGGGTTTCCGGTACATGCGCGCAGTCCAGATCGCCGCCGCTACCGCTTGGGCGCCTTTGATGCCTTCAGGGTGAGCGTGCGAAGGTCGGGCGCTGAGCGTCGCATGTTCGAGGACGGTTTCCAAGTCGTCGAAAGCCCAGGCCACCGGCGAGACGCGCATGGCCGAGCCGTTGCCGTAGGAATCACGCTCGCCCTTAGCTCCGTCATAGACCCAGCCGGAGAAGCCGCCGCCGAAGGCCGCCGGCAAGGGCGCGTTTTGTCCGTGCTTCTCGTAGTAGCCGACCATCCCGACGAGGCGCGGCTTGTAGTCGCGTTCGCCCCGCAGGATCGTCTCGGCGATCGCCCACGTGAGCAACGAGTCGTCGGTGGGGCAGGAGCGTTCCACGAACAGCGGGAAGGACGCGTCGCTGTTGCGGCTGAATTCGTGGACCGAACCGATGATGTCGCCGGCGATGGCTCCGAGCATCCTGCCAAGGTGCCCGCTAGCTCCTCATCTACGAACCTAATCCGGGCACACGGGTGTCATACGTGGGGCTTCTGCATATTTTAATACTGGAACTTTTGGCCGTTTTGGCTGTTCAATGAGACGTACCCTACACCTATGAAGCACCTCCCCTACGTCTGCCTCCTCGCCCTCGGTTCGGCCTCCGCCTTCGCGGCTTCCGCTCCGGCCAGCCTGTTCGGCAACAATGTCGAACTTAGCTACGTCCAGCTGTCCACCAGCGGCGTGTCCGGCCATCAGAACGGCTGGGACCTCTCCGCCACCGCCTACCTCGGCAAGTCCGACTTCTTCGTCAACGCCTTGACCACGGTCGGCAGCGACCTCGGCAACGGCGCCGACACCGCTTCCCTGGGCTACCGCTTCAAGAATGTCGCCTCCCTCGCTGATGTCGCCGTCACCGTCGGTTCCAACGAAACCTACGGCGTCGCCCTCCATCGCGCCCTCGGCTCCGGCTTCGGCGCTTGGGCTTCCTACGAGCACGTTTCCAACGGCCACAACGTGACCGCCGCCGTGAGCAAGATGCTCACCCACGACCTCTCGCTCGACCTGGGCTACATGTGGGTTTCCCGCGACGCCTCCGCCAGCTCCCACGCCTGGACCCTCGGCGCCCGCTACAAGTTCTAAGCCTTAGGCAGGAAAACGAAAGCCGTCGGCCCTCGCGGGTCGGCGGCTTTTTCTTTGGCCAAGTGCCTGGCCTCAGCGGACCAGGCAGGGCTTCTTGGGGTCGAACTTCCAGCCCGGGATGAGGAACTGCATCGCCACGGCGTCATCGCGCGAGCCGGAGGGCAGCTTCAGGTAGAGTTGGTGCGCCGCCTCGAGCTGGGCCGGGTCGATCTCGACCCCGAGGCCCGGCTTCTGCGGGACGGTGACCTTGCCGCCCTTGATGAGCAAAGGCTCCTGGGTGAGACGCTGGCCTTCCTGCCAGATCCAGTGCGTGTCCATCGCGGTGACGTCGCCCGGGGCGGCAGCGCCGACGTGCGTGAACATCGCGAGCGAGATGTCGAAATGGTTGTTGGAGTGCGAGCCCCAGGTGAGGCCGCGTTCCTGGCAGACCTGTGCCACGGCGACCGAGCCTTGCATCGTCCAGAAGTGCGGGTCGGCGAGGGGGATGTCGACCGCCTGCAGCTTCAAGGCGTGGTCGAGCTGGCGCCAATCGGTGGCGACCATGTTGGTCGCGGTGCGCAGGCCGGTGGCCTTCTTGAATTCGGCCATGATCTCGCGACCGGAGAAGCCGGCTTCGGCGCCGCAGGGGTCTTCGGCGTAGGCGAGCACGCCCTTCAGGTTCTGGCAGACCTCGACGGCTTCCTTCAGCAGCCAGGCGCCGTTGGGGTCGAGGGTGATGCGGGCCTTGGGGAAGCGGGTGGCGAGGGCGCGGACGGCTTCGATCTCGCGCGCGGGGCTGAGCACGCCGCCCTTGAGCTTGAAGTCCTGGAAACCGAAGCGCTCCTGCGCGGCTTCGGCCTGACGGACGATGCTCTCGGGCGTGAGGGCTTCCTCGTTGCGGAGGCGATGCCAAGCGTGCGCGGAGCCGGCTTCGTCGCGGTAGCCGAGGGTCGTCTTGCGGCGATCGCCGATGAAGAAAAGGTAGCCGAGCATCTCGACTTCGGTGCGCTGCTGGCCTTTGCCGAGGAGCGCCGCGACCGGCTTGGACTGGAACTGGCCGAGAAGGTCGAGCAAGGCGGATTCGATCGCGGTGACCGCGTGGATGGTCACGCGGAGGTCGAACGTCTGCAGGCCGCGGCCGCCGGCATCACGATCCGAGAAGGCCGCGCTGACTTCGGCCAGCAGCTTCTCGTAATCGGCGATCTCCTTGCCGATGAGGAGGACGGCCGCGTCCTCGACCGTCTGGCGGATCTTCTCGCCGCCCGGGACTTCGCCGAGGCCGGTGCGGCCGGAGTTGTCGGTGATGAGGACGATGTTACGCGTGAAGAACGGGCCGTGCGCGCCGCTCAGGTTGAGCAGCATGCTGTCATGGCCGGCGACCGGCACGACGCGGATGGATCTGATGAGCGGGGAGGACATTGCTAAAAAGGGGTAGGGGGAGGGGTAGGGGTAGGGCCGGGTAAGCTCAGGCCTTGGCCTTGGGGCGGGCGAAGAACACCAGGGCGGCTGTGAGCAGCGAAGTGAAGGCCAGACCGTAGAGGCCGATATACACCGAGCCGGTCGTCTGCTTGATCCAGCCGAAGGCGATCGGCGCGGCCCAGCCGCCCAGGTTGCCGAGCGAGTTGATCAAGGCGATGCCGGCCGCGGCGATACGCGGATCGAGGTTCTGCTGCGGGATCGGCCAGAAGAGCGATGCGGCGGACTTGAAACCCAGCGCGGCGAAGCAGATGGCGCCGAAGGCGACGGCGGGGGCGGAGTGTCCGGCGACCAGCATGCCGAGGCCCGCGATGACGAGCGCGGTGGCGACCCATCCTTGCTGGTTCTTCCAGCGGGCGGCGGCGTAGGCCGCGGCGATCATGCCGATGACCGAGACGATCCAGGGCAGCGAGTTGAGGAAGCCGGCCGACATCACCGCGACGGCTTTTGGTTCGGCGTAGCCCAGCCAGCGCACGAAATCTTCGGTGAGGCCGAGCAGGCCGCCGTGCGGCCCGGGCGTCGCCAGCATCTCCTTGATGATCGTCGGCAGCCAGAAGGTCACCGCGTAGATGGTCAGCTGGATGGCGAAGTAGACGCCGCAGAAACCGAGCACGACGGGGGAGGTCAGCAGGGCGAACTTGTCGACGGCGCCAGGGCGCGCCGAGCGGGCGCGCTCCGCCTCGAGCGTCTGCTCGAGCGAGATGCGCTCGCCGTCCGTCAGCCAGCGGGCGTCGCCGATATGGGAATCCAGCAGGAGCCAGAGGAAGCCGGCCATCACGACGGAGAAGGCGCCTTCGAAGACGATCATCCATTGCCAGGGCTGCAGGCCGGGGACGTGCAGCTGCAGGAGATAGGAAGAGAGCGGGCCCGAGAGGATGGTGGCGATAGCCGAGCCGCTCAGGAAGATCGCCATGGCCTTGCCGCGTTCGGCGGAAGGCAGCCAGCGGGTGAAGTAGTAGACCACGCCGGGGAAGAAGCCGGCCTCCGCGGCGCCGAGGGCGAAGCGGAGCGCGTAGAACTCATACTCGTTGCGGACGAAGGCGAGCCCGGTCGCGAGCAAGCCCCAGGTGACGGCGATGATCGTAAGCCAGCGACGGGCGCCGAGCCGTTCCAGCGCGAGGTTCGCGGGGACTTCCAGCAAGGCATAGCCCCAGAAGAAAAGACCGGCGCCGAAACCGTAGGCGAGGTCGCCGATGCCGAGCTCGGTCCCGAGCTGCTCCTTGATGAAGCTGATGTTCACCCGGTCGATGTAGTTCACGATGAACATCACGACGAACAGCGGCAGGATCCGCCATTTGACCTTGGAGACCGCCGACTGGAGTTCGGTGCCGTGCATGGCGGCTTACTTGACGCCGGCTTTCGCGATCAAGGCGGCGAGCTGTTCGGCTTCGGCCGGCTTGAGGTCGGTCAGGGGCGCCCGCACCGGGCCTGCGCCGTGGCCGACGATCGTGGCGCCGGCCTTGATGATGCTGACGGCGTAACCCGCGCTCTTGTTGCGGATCTCGAGGTAGGGCAGGAAGAAGGTGTCGAGCAGGCGGTTCTGTGTGGCGTGGTCGTCCTTCGCGACGGCGTGGTAGAAGTCCATCGCGGTCTGCGGGATGAAGTTGAACACGGCGGACGAATAGACCGGCACGCCCATGGCCTTGTAGGCGGCGGCGTAGACTTCGGCGGTGGGCAGGCCGCCGAGGTAGCTGAAACGATCGCCCATGCGCCGGCGGATGGAGACCATGAGCTCAATGTCGCCGAAGCCGTCCTTGTAGCCGATGAGGTTAGGGTTGGCGGCGGCGAGCTTCTCAAGGTGGTGCGGCTGCAGGCGGCAGACGTTACGATTGTAGACGACGACGCCGATCTTGACCGACTTGCAGACCTGGTCGACGTGGGCGGCGACGCCGTCCTGGTTGGTCTCGGTGAGGTAGTGGGGCAGGAGCAGGATGCCTTTGGCGCCGAGGCGTTCGGCTTCCTGGGCGTACTGGATAGCTACGCGCGTAGGGCCGCCGGCGCCGGCGAGGATCGGCACGAGGCCGTCGCAGGTGTCGACCGCAGTCTTGATCACGGATGAGTATTCCTTGGGTTCGAGGGAGAAGAATTCGCCCGTGCCGCCGGCGGCGAAGAGCGCGGTGGCGCCATAGGGAGCGAGCCACTGGAGGCGCTTGGCGTAGCTCGGGGCGTCGAAGTCGCCGTCAGCCTTGAAGTCGGTGATCGGGAACGAGAGCAGGCCGGATGAGAGGACTTTTTGGAGTTCGAGAGGGGACATGGATGGAAGCGGTAAGCGGTTAGCGGTTGGCGGTTAGATCAGAGCGCAGAATTTGAGCGGGTGCCGTTGACGAGGCGCAAGAGGCCGAGGGGGTTGGCGTTCTGGAGTTCGGCGGGCAGGGCGGCATCCGGGTAGTTCTGGAAGCAGACGAGGCGCGTGAAGCGGTAGATGGCGTTGGAGCCGACGGAAGTCGTACGGCCGTCG
>CANGRI010000002.1 GCA_947456525.1 Opitutia bacterium | reverse complement strand
GGGTGACGGTCACCGGGTCGTGCGTGGCGTAACCGATGCCGCGACGGATGGCGTCTTCGTTGACGCGGACGATTAGGTCGATGCCATGGATGACCTTGGCCTTCTCGCGGAACTCATACATCTCCGGGACTTCGTAGGTCGTGTCGATGTGCAGGAGCGGGAAGGGGATCTTGCCGCAGAACGCCTTGCGGGCGAGCCAGATGAGGACGTTGGAGTCCTTGCCCATGGACCAGGGCATGCAGACGGAGCGGAAGTTGGCGAAGGCTTCGCGGAAGACGTGGATCGACGTCTGCTCGAGGCGGGTGAGGTGATCGTTTTGGGCGTTGCGGGACATTGGCTGAATGAAAGACGGATGAAGGATGGAGAGTCGGTTGAACGATGAAGGATGACCGGAGGCTTACTTCTTGGTGCGCGTGTGCAGGCCGCATTCCTTCTTCTCGAAGCCGGGCCAGCGTCCGCCGCGTTCGTCGCCGCCGGAAGTCGGCAGCGTGCAGGGGAGGCAACCGATCGAGCGGTAGCCGCGGTCGTGCAGGACGTTGTGAGGCAGGCCGTGCTCCTTGAGGTAGCCCCAGACCTGGTCGCGGCTCCAGTCGACGAGCGGGTTGAGCTTCCAGACGTCGGAGTTGTCAGGACGCGCGGCGAGCGAGAGGAGCGGGGTGACGGAACGCTCGGCGCTCTGGTCGCGGCGCATGCCGGTGATCCAGAGGTCGAGGTCGAAGAGCTTCTTGCCGAGGGAGTCGACCTTGCGGAGTTCGCAGCACTTCTCGGGATCGCGCTTCCAGAGTTCGGCGCCGTATTGGGCGGCCTGCTGTTCGACGGTCTGCGCGGGAAGCACTTCCTCGACCTTGATGCCGAGGTGGGCTTCGAGCTTCGCCTTGAACTCAAGCGTCTCCGGGAAGAGCAGGCCGGTGTTCAGCGTGAAGGCCTGGATGGGCAGCCCGGCGGTCTTGGCGAGGTGCAGGATGACCACGCCGGCGGGCTGGAAACTCGTGCCGATGCCGGCGCGGGCGCCGAAGGTCTCGTAGGCCCAGCGCAGACGGTCCACCGGCGCCAGCGTCGCGAGACGGGCGTCGAGTTCCGGGATGCGGGCTGGGTCGAGGTCGGCCATCGACTGGCTTAGGCGGCGGGCGTGGCGGGCCAGATGGCGGCCTGGTCAGCCCAATCGCCGAAGGCCTGGCCGGCCTTGCGTTCCTTGGCATACTGCTGGAACAGGGCGCCCACGACGACGGGGATCTCGTCCGCGTGGACGGATTCCTTGAAGAGGCGAGCGAGGCGGGTGCCTTCGCGGTTACCGCCGAGCATGAGGTTATACTTGCTCGGGGCCTTGCCGACGAAGCCGATCTCGGCGTTGTACGGACGGGCGCAGCCGTTGGGGCAGCCCGTCATGCGTACGACGAGTTCTTCGCCGGGGAAGCCGGCTTCGGCCTGCGCGTCCTCGATCTTGGCGAGGATCTTCGGGAAGACACGTTCCGATTCGGCGAGGGAGAGGCCGCAGGTCGGCAGAGCCGGACAGGCCATGCCGCGTCCCTTGACGAGACCGGGATTGAAGACGATGCCGCAACCGTGGTCATGCAGCGTCTTCTCGATGGCAGCCTTGTCGGCTTCCTTGATGTCGGAGAGGATCAGATTCTGCGTCGCGGTGAGGCGGAAGGTCGGGGAATACTTCTCGGCGATCGTGCGGAGAGCGGTCTTGAGCTTGTAGTCGCCGGCGTCCTTGACGCGGCCGGTCTCGATGAAGAGGCCGAGGAACCACTTGCCATCCGACTGCTTCGTCCAGCCGAAGGCGTCGCCCTGGCCCACGAAGAGGAACGGCTTGGCGGCCGGCAGCGGCGCGCCGAGGTGCTTGGCGAGCTCGCCCTTGAACCATTCGACGCCCTTTTCCTGCAGCACGTACTTGATGCGGGCGTGCTTGCGGTCGGTGCGGTCGCCCCAGTCGCGATGGATCTTGATCACGGCCTCGCCGACGGCGACGACCTGTTCGCGGGTGAGGAAGCCGATGACGTCGGCCAGGCGCGGGTAGGTGGCCTTGTTGCCGTGGGAGGTGCCGAGGCCGCCGCCGACGAGCAGGTTGTAGCCGACGAGCTTGCCGCCTTCGACGATGGCGACGTAGCCCATGTCATTGGTGAAGACGTCGATGTCGTTGTTCGGGGGCAGGGCGAAGCCGGTCTTGAACTTACGCGGCAGGTAGGTCTTGCCGTAGAGCTTGTCCGTCGGGGCGCCGGACTCGTCGAGGTCGGCGGGCGGCGGCATGTACGGGTTGGCCTGGTCGACCGAGGCGCGGGCCTTGGCGATCTTGTCGCCGAGACCGAGGTCGAGCTGGACGCCGTCCACCCAGATGGAGTGGTACGAAGTCGTCTTCGGCAGCAGCGCGCGGGTCAGCGTGAAGGAGTCGTCCTCGATCGCCTGGGTGATCGCGTCGACGGGAGGATTGGAAGGAGCGGTGACATTGCGGTTCACGTCGCCGCACGTGGCGAGGGTGGAGGAGAGGGCTTCGTTGATCGACTTGATCAGGCTGCCGATGCCCTGCTGGAGTACGCCGTGGAACTGGAAGGTCTGGCGCGAGGTGATGCGGAGCGTGCCGTTGGCGAAGCGACCGGAGAGCTCGTCGTAGACGAGATACTGGGCGGCCGGGACGATCCCGCCGGTCTGGCGCGTGCGCACCATCACGGAGTATTCCTTGGCGACCTTGCGCTTGTCGCGGTCGTCCTGCTGGTAGATGCCGTGGAACTTGATGAACTGCTCGTCATCGCCGCTGAAGCGATCAGCCGCGGGGTTGGCGAGGGTTTCGCGGATCGTGCCGGAAAGGTCGGGCTTGTCGGCCTTCAGGAGTTCGTTCTTTGCGAGGGGCTTGCCGGAGGTAGGGTCCATGATTTAATACTTGATAAGATGGGTTAGGATTACATAAATAGGGGTCAAGTTTAAATAAATGGTAAATTGCGACATCGGCCGGGTGGCCTTCGTCGGTGCAGGACCGGGCGCCCCCGACCTGATCACCGTGAGGGGCCTGCGTCTGCTCAAGCAGGCGGATGTCGTCATCCATGACGCCTTGCCGGGCGACGCCTTGCTGGAGGAGATTCCGGCGACCACGAAGATAGTCCCGGTCGGCAAGCGCTGTGGCGTGCACTCGATGACGCAGGACGAAATCAACGCCGTCCTGGTGCGCGAGTCGCGCCAAGGTGGGCTGATCGTCCGTCTCAAGGGCGGCGACCCCGGCGTCTTCGGCCGTCTCGGCGAAGAGATGGATCATCTCGCCGCGCATGGAATTCCTTTCGAGGTCGTCCCGGGCGTCACCGCCGCGACGGCTGCCGGCGCGGATGCCGCATTCCCGCTGACGCATCGCGGTAAGGCCGCCTCCGTCACGTTCCTCACCGGCCATTGCGCCGATGGCAGCGACCAGAATTGGAAGGCCCACATCGAGACGGGTGCGACCCTCTGCCTTTACATGGGCGCGAAGTCGCTGCCGTCCGTCGCCGTGAAGCTCATCGCCGCCGGCGCCAAGGAGGATCTCCCGATCCGTCTGCTTTCGAAGGTCTCGCAGGACGGCGCGTCCGACGTGCTGACTACGTTGACCGACCTCGCTTCAGGCAAGGTCGATGTCTCCGTGCTGCCCACGCCGCTCATCGCGGTCGTCGGCGCGGTCGTCGCTCCGCCTCGTCATGCCGGCCTGATGGGCCGCATCGCGGCGTTTGCCTGAGTTCAGGCCTTCTTCCAGACCTTCGCTTTCAGGAAGCAGAAGAGGGCGGTGAAGATGGTCGCGACACCGCCGCCCCAGATCATGAAGCGTTCAGGCATGCCTAGGCTTTTAGGGGCCAGCGCGCCGATCAACGCAGGGAGCAGGCATACGGAAACCACCGTGATGATGGCGGCGATCTTGGTCAGTTTGAAGCCTGGCGAGTAGAGATGACGACGGAAGAGCAGCGCCGGCAGGGCGGGGTGCGTGCCGAGCAGCGGGCTGAGCTTCCAGCGAAGATCGTCCGGCGCATGCTCCTTGGCGATGGTGGCGACGTCTCCCTCGGCTCCGGCATGACGACCAGGCAGGAGGAAGAGCATCAGGATGACGGCGTCGCCCTTGGCGTCTTGCAGCGCATGCTCGAGCAGCGGCTCGTTGAAGTCATACTCGGCGCCTTCGCGTCGTTCCATCGAACACGCGATCAGTTCGTCCTCTTTCAGTCCGAGTTGGTTGCGGAGGGAGACGGCGAAGAAATTGCGGCAGCGCGTGACTTCGGGAATCGGCGAACCGTGGTCACAGAGGAGGATCGTGCCGCTTCCCTTGGCCCAGCCGGTCGACTTGAGGTTGTCGATCAGCATGCCCGTAAGTTCAGGACCGAAGAGCGGTTCGCGGATGCTCAGCTTCATCGCCCCCGGCTGGGCATCGGCGAAGACTTTGGGCAGATACTCCGTGATCGCGCGGCTCGGTCCGATGAAGAGCGGGAGGACGACCAGCTCGTCGATGCCGTCGGCCTTGGCTTGCTGCACGGCTTGCTCGAAGATGACCGCCGGCTGACCGCCGAGCAGGGCAGGGTCGATCTTCGTCGAATGCATCGTCGAGACCGGTCGGACTTCCTGGCCGATCAGCCGGGCGGCTTCCTTGGCCAGGTCGCGGAGGGCTAAGGTCGCGGCGGGCTCATGGGAACCGTTGTCGATGAGGAGGATGCGCGTGCCGGCCATGGGGCTTAAGTGAGGGATAACCTGCGTATTTGCAACGCAGGGTTGGCCGATTGCGGGTTGCCTCGTTTCGGAGGCCTCGTTTCCTAGTGGCATGCCCCGCCGATTCCTCGCCGTCGTCACTCTCTGCCTGAGCGTCATTTCTCTTTCCGCCGCCGAAGGCTGGCTGACCGACCTCGATGAAGGCATTGCGGTCGCCAAGGCCGACAAGAAGGCCATCCTGGTCGACTTCACCGGCAGCGACTGGTGCGGCTGGTGCATCCGCCTGAAGAAGGAAGTCTTCGACCAGAAGGAGTTCGCCGCTGCTTCTAAGGACTTCGTCCTCGTCGAGCTCGACTACCCTCAGAAGAAAAAGCAGAGCGCCGAGGAGAAGGCCAAGAACAAGGCCTTGGCCGAGAAGTTCGCGATCGAAGGTTTCCCGACGATCATGCTGCTCGACTCCGATGGCCAGCCGTTCGCCCAGACGGGCTATCAGGAAGGCGGACCGGCCAAGTACCTCGCCCATCTCGCGGAACTCCGGAAGGCCAACACGCCCGAAGGAAAGGCCAAGTTCGCCCAGGGCAAGAAGGACGAAGTCCTCGTGCGCGGCTATGGCGAGGAACTGGAGAAACTCCTCGCTCCGCATCTCGAGAAGAAGGACCTGGCGTCCGCCGAGGCGGCTATCGCGAAGTTCCTTAAGGACAAGGCCGTCAGCGGCGCCGCCAAGGTCACCCTTTCGGTCAACGCCCGCGTGGGCAGCGTCCAGGCCTGCAAACCGGGTGATAACGCCGCCGTGCTCAAGGTGATCGATGAGATCATCGCCGAAAACCCCGCCGAACTCACCGGCGAGCTCAAGCAGTTCCGCGCCCAGGTCGCCGCCGCCCAGGCTCCTGCGGCCGACAAGAAATAATCTCCATGAAGAAGCTCATCCTCACCCTGATGCTGCTCGCGACCGTCACGGCGCGCGCCGAACTCACCTGGCTGACCGACCTCGACGAGGCCAAGAAGGTCGCCGCCAAGGACAACAAGAAGATCCTGGTCGATTTCACCGGCAGCGACTGGTGCGGCTATTGCATCATGCTGCACAAGGAGGTGTTCGCGACCGAGGACTTCGAGAAGTTCGCCAAGGATTACGTCCTCGTGGAACTGGATTTCCCGAAGAAGAAGGAACAGCCGGCCGCCGAGAAGGCGAAGAACCAGGCCGCGTCCAAGAAGTTCGGCGTCAACGGATTCCCGACGGTCATTATCCTTTCCGCCGGCGGCAAGGAGCTGAACCGCCAGTCCGGCTATGGTCCCGGCACCGGTCCCGAAGCCTATCTCGCCAAGTTCACCGACGCCGGCAAGAAGGGCAAGGTCGCCGCTCCCGCGAAGAAATAACATGCGTCTCTTCGCCTCCGTCTTCTCGCTGTTCGTCGCGGTCGCCGCCCTCGCCGCCGAGCCCGTCTGGCTCACCGACCTCGATGCCGCCAAGGCGCAGGGCGTGAAAGAGAACAAGCCCGTGCTCGTCGACTTCACCGGCAGCGACTGGTGCCCGCCTTGCAAGGCGCTCCATAAGAACGTCTTCATGTCCGCCGAGTTCGCGGCCGTCGCGTCCAAGTACGTGCTCGTCGAACTGGATTATCCCCGCACCAAGACGCAGGCTCCGGAACTGAAGGCGAAGAACGCCGAACTCTCGAAGCAGTTCGGCATCACCGGATTCCCGACCGTGCTGCTGCTCGACGCCAGGTCGGGCGATGTCTTCGGCAAGACCGTCGGCTTCGGCGGACAGTCCGCCAAGGAATACCTCGATAAGCTCGCCTCGTTCAAGAATACGCCCGAAGGCAAGGCGGCCCTGGAAAAGGAACTGAAGGCCGAATCGACCCGCTCGTCCAAGAGCCGCGTCCTCGGCCAGAAGATCAACGACGCTATCGCGGCCAAGGACTTCAAGGCTGCCGAAGCCGCGCTGACCGAGATCTTCGCCGATGTCACCGGCCCGCGCAAAGGCGTCTTCTATTATAACAAGGCCCGTATCCTGCTGCAGATCGATCCGTCCGCCAAGGACCAGGCGCTGAAGTACCTCGACGAAGCCCTCGCTGCTTCCGCCGGCGATGCCGCCATGACCAAGACCTTCCAGGCTTACCGCGAGAAGATCTCTTCCGGCGCCCCGGCCGCCCCGAAGGCGGCCGTCGACCCGAAGAAGGGCGCTTAAGTCTTATCCGAGCAACTGATGCAAAGGCGCCGTGAGGACTTCCTCCGGCGTCTTTCCTTTTTGGCGGAGTTCCCGGATCGAGAGGCCGGCGCTTCGCTTGGCGAGGCGCTTGCCTTCGGCGTCGACGATCAGCGGCGCATGGGCCCAGGTCGGAGCCGCCCACCCAAGCGCCCGATAAAGCAGCAGCTGGCGCGCCGTCGAGAGGAGCAGGTCGGCGCCCCGGACGACTTCGGTGATGCCCATGGCGTGGTCGTCGGCGACGACGGCGAGTTCGTAGGCAGGGAAGCCGTCCTTACGCCAGACGAGGAAGTCGCCGAAATCACGTCCCGCGACGAACGGCTGCGGGCCTTGCAACGCATCGACGAACGCGATCGTCTCGCCGTCCGGGACGCGGAAGCGCCAGTTGGTCGGACCGGGCTCGCGGACGTCTTGGCCGGCGCCAAGCGGGGCGCGTAGGGCGGTAGGGAAGATCGGCTCGGCGTCATCCTCGGCGTGCGGGGCGGTCAGGCTGCGTTCGACGTCCTTGCGGGACTTGTCGCATGGATAGATTGCGCCCGTCGCCTGCAGGCGTTGCCAGACGTCGCGGAACCACGTTAGCCGCTGGGATTGGACATACGGGGCGTGCGGGCCGCCGACGTCGGGACCTTCGGTCCACTTCAGTCCGAGCCAGCGCAGGTCTTCGATCGCCGCGGCGGCGAACGCCGGTCGGCAGCGCCCGGCGTCGAGGTCTTCGGTCCGATAGACGAGCGTGCCTGACGCGGCGCGGTCGGCGGCCAGCGCGAACGTCCGGGCGTGGCCGACGTGGAGATAGCCGGTCGGGGTCGGGGCTATCCGTCCGCGGCTCATCAGAGCGGGTTGCCCGTGGGGATGAATTCCCACGTCACGCCGAACTCCGCGGCCACCGCGGCGGCGAGGGCTTTCACGCCCCAGGTCTCGGTGGCGTAGTGGCCGCAAGGGTAGAGGTTCCAGCCTTGCTCGTGGGCTTCGTTGAAATGTTCTTCGCGCAGCTCGCCGGTGATGAGCGTGTCGCAGCCTTCGGCCTTGAGGTGCCCGAGAGCGCTACGTCCGCTGCCGCTGAGGATGGCGATCTTCTTCGGCTTGGCGGCACCGAACTCGATGCCTTTGTAGGTCTGTGGATAAGAGGCTTTGAGGCGTTTGCGCAGCGTGGCGCGAGGGATGCCTCGGCAGATGCAGGCGATCGGCAGGCCTTCGTAATCCACGAACCAATCCACGACCTTCAGGCCGAGGTCCTGGGCGATGAGCGCGTTGTTGCCGATCGCCGGATGCGCGTCGAGCGGCAGGTGGCTGGAGTAGAGGGAGAGGCCGGTCTTTTTCAGGGCGGCCTTGCGTAGCGCACGGACCACGCGTTCGGGCGAGACGGGGCGCCAGTACATCCCGTGGTGGACGATCAGGAAATCGACGCCGCGACGGGCGGCTTCGGCGAAGACCTGGGCACCCGCGTCGACGGCGGCGCCGACCTTGCGGACCGGGCGCGTGCCTTTGTGCTGCAGGCCGTTGCGGGAGCCTTCGAAGTCGGCGATGTTCTTGCCGTTGGTGAGGAGGTCGCAGTAGCGGGCGACCTGGGCCGCGGTGACGGTGGTCTTCACAGTTTCTTGAAATCGGCCGGGGTCTGGGCGGCGAGGGGAAGCGTGCCGGGTTCGAAGGTCTCGGGTTTGAAGCGGTCGGCGTGGGCGGCTTCGGTGATGCGCAGCAGGTCGGCGTCGCGGGTCTTCTCGTCACGCACGCTGCACGCGGCCAGCATCCACTGGTCGTCGATCTTGGAGAACTCCTCGACCTGCGTCGTGCGGCTCTTCTTGCCGTCGGCGTCGAAGCAGGTCGCCTGGATCAGGACGCCGTAGACGCTGTCGATGGCGAAGTTGACCTTCGCGGGTTCGTGCCCGGCGAGGTTGAGCGCATCGAAGACATGGACCGGACGGCGGCGGCGTTCGGTGCCGACGTAGGTCGTCGTCGTCCAGTGCGTGAAGGGCAGCTGGAGATCGAAGGGCGAGAGGATCAACCCGTCGGCTAGCGGGATCAGCGGCGCTTTGTCGTCAAGTTCCTGGGCGGGCGCTCCGCGACGGGAAATCCACACATGGGTTTCCTTGGCCGACTTCACGGTCAGGAAGCTCAGCGAGGGCTTGCCTTGGGCGTCCCTGATTTCTCCCCTTAGCAGCTGCGCTTCGCCTTGGCTGGAGGCCCAGAGCGTGCCTTGGACAGCGGGGAGGGATTCGCCTTGGCGCGGCTTATGCACGATCTCGAAGCGCAGGCAGAGGTCGCCGTTGAGCCGCGAGGTGCGGAACCCGGCGAGGAAGGCCTGCGCCTGTTCGGCCGACAGCTTATCGAGGTCGGGTGAAGAAGGCACCCGCGACTGCGCAAGGGACCCTAACGTGAGGAGGCACGCCACCCAGCGGACCGACAGGCTGAGCAGGCGGGTTCTCACTCGGACTTACTTGGCCGGAGCCGGAGCGGCAGGCTTAGCCGGAGTCGTCGCGGCGGGAGCCGGTGTGGACTGGGGCTTGGCGGCCGGAGCGGTGACGGGAGCAGGAGGAGCGGCAGCGGCCGGAGCAGCGGCCTTGGCGGCGGCAGGGGCAGCGGGGGCGGTCGTGGCAGCCGGAGCAGCGGCGGGCGCAGCGACAGGGGCGGTGGCCTTGGCGTCGAGGGCCTTGGTGACCGGCTTTTCGCGGGCGACGAAGCCGAGGTAGAGGCCGAAGCTCAGGATGAAGAGGATGACGGTGAGGGTCGTGGTCATCTTCGACAGGACGTTGGCGGATTCACCACCGAAGACGGTCTCAGCGGCGCCGCCACCGAGGGCCGAGCCCATGCCGGCGTTGGCGCTGGGGCGCTGCATCAGGATCACGAGGACCACGAGGATGCAGACGAGGAAGAGGGCCACCACGGAGGCGTAGAGAAGGAAGTCCGACATGCCCCCATCCAAGGGGTCAGTTTCCCATAAAACAACGCCAAAATCAGGCCTGCAGGTAGCTTCCCCCGGCCACCCGGTAGGTCAGCCAGTCGCCGGAAGGCGGGGGAACGGTACCCGTCGCGATAACCTGATGCTTTTCGCCGACTTCGTTCCAGAAGGCCCGGCGGCGGGTCTCGTCGAGTTCGCCCAGGACATCGTCCGCCAAGATGACGGGAGGCGTCGGGGCGAGCAGGGTGTCGCGTTGGAGGCGGGCGAGGCAGAGGGCCAGGACAAGGAGGCGCTGCTGGCCTTCGGAGGCGTAGTCGCAGGCATCCTTGCCGGCGAAGAGCATCCCGAAGTCGTCGCGTTGCGGGCCGCGCAAGGTCGTGCCAGTGGCAAGGTCGGCGGTACGAGTCTTCGTCCAGATTTCGGCGAGCTGACCGGCGGCGACGTCGGGCTGATAGACGAGGTCGGCGCCTTTGTCGGGGAAGCCGGCGCGAGCGCACGCGTCACGCAGGGTGGCGGCGAGTTCGGGCAAGATACGTGCCCGGGTCGTGGCGATCAGGTGGGCCGGCGCGAGCATCGCCTTCTCAAAGGCGCGCAGTTCTTCGTCGGAGCGGACGTCGGCTTTCAGCAGGGCGTTGCGCCCGTCGAGCGCTCGGCCGTAGTCGCGGACCGCGGTGAGGTAGGCCGCATCGGTGCCGCCGATGGCGGCGTCGAGCCAGCGACGGCGATTCGAAGGAGAACCTCGCACGAGGCGCAGGTCGTCGGAGCAGAAGACGATCGTCGGAAACTGGCCGAGGTGCTGGGCGACGGAAGCGACGGGCGTGCCGTTGAGCAGCGCCTTGCGCGAGCCTTTCGCTAGGCGGATCTCGATCTCGGCGTTCTCTTCGGGCGAGAGGCGCACGTCGAGGCGGAGGCGGGCTTCGACGCAGCCTGAGCGGACGAGCGGCGAGATGTCGGTGGTCCGGAATGAACGGAACGAAGAGACCAAGGCGGCGGCCTCTAGCAGGTTCGTCTTACCCTGGCCGTTGTCGCCCAGCAGGAAGACGCGAGGCGCGTCCGTGGAGACGTCCGCGAAGGTCAGGTTACGGAAGTCGGCGGCCCGGATGCGCGTCAGGCGCATGGCTTATTCCGGGAGGAGGATCACCGTGCCGATCTTCGGCAGGCTGTTGACCGACGTCATCTTGTCGCGGTTGGCGTTGAAGATGGCCGAGACATGGGCGGTGTCGCCGTAGTTCTTCTTCGAGATCGAGTTCAGGGTGTCGCCCTTGGCGACCGTGTACTGGCGGAAGCGCTGGGGCTTGGCCGGCTCATCTCCCGTCTTCGGGGCGTCAGGCGTCTTCTCGCTCGTGGTCTTGGGCGGCAGGACGAGGGCCTTCTGGGTGCGATTATAATCGGCCAGCTCGCGCTTCAGTTTCTCGTTCTCGAGCTGGAGGTTGCGGAGCTTGGCGTTGAGGTCGGAACCGCCGAGGGCATCGGGCTCCATCGGGCGACCGGGCAGCTGCTGCATGAACTGCTTCTCGGCGGTCTTGATCAGCTGGCGCACGATGTTAGCCTGCTCGGAAGTCGGCTTGAGGCGGATGTACTGGTTGAAGTGGTAGATCGCCGGCAGCGGGTCCTGCAGTTCGAGGTACATGCGTCCGGCTTCGAGGTGCGATTCCGCGGCGCCTTTGCGATTGTCGATGACCTTGAGGTAGCACTCCAGGGCCTTGCGGATCTCGCCCTGCTTATGGAACGTCTGACCCTGGCGGAATTCCGGATCGTCGACGTCGAGGGTGCGGGAGTCGGCGCGCGAACCATCGTCGCAACCGGCGAGCAGCAGGACCGTGAAGACGAAGACAGCGCGAACCATGGGCGCACAATCTCCGTCCGCCTTAGTTCCTTCAATCCAAAATCATTCCCCGAGGGCCTCGCGGAGGGCCGAGGCAAGGTCGGGCTTCGCGAAGCGGAAACCTCCGTCCAGCGCGACGGCCGGCCGGACGGCGAGGTCGCCCAGCACGGTTTCACGGCCCATCTGGCCGAAGAGCAGGCCGATCGCCCAACCTGGCATCGGGAGAAAACTCGGACGGCGCAGGACGGCGCCCAGCGTGCGGGCGAATTCGGCTTGGGTGACCGGTTGGGGCGCGACGGCGTTGAGCGGGCCGCGGATGCGGGGATTATCCAAGCTCCAGACGATGAGTTCGACCAGGTCGGGCAGGCCGATCCAGCTCATCTGTTGGCGTCCGCCGCCGATCGGGCCGCCGAGTCCGAGCCGGAAGGCCGGAAGCATCTTCTTCAGTCCGCCTCCGGTGGAGGAAAGTACGAGGGAAGTACGGAGCAGGACCGTACGAATGCCTCCCTCGCTGGCCGGTAGGGTCGCGGTTTCCCATGCTTCGGTCACCGCAGGCAAGAAGCCTTCGGCGGAAACGGCGGCTGACTCGTCCAGTATTTCCGTCCGTCGCAGGCCGTAGCGATTGATACCCGACATCGAGACGAAGACTTCCGGTTTCTGCTTCAGGCCGGCCAAGGCGCTCGCGAGCAGGCGGGTGCCGTCGCGACGGCTGACGAGGATGCGTTCTTTGGCGGCTTCATTCCAACGTTGGGCGATGGATTCGCCCGCGAGGTGGATGACGGCATAGGCGCCTTCGAGGCCCTCGCGGTCGATCTTGCCGGTGAGGTGGTTCATGCCTCCGGGTCCGTCATGACGCGAACGGAAGGGGACGACGTCGTAGCCTAGGGTGGTAAGCCGCTTGGACAGAGCCTTGCCGATGAGCCCCGTGGCTCCGGTGAGGATGATGCGTCGTCGGGCGGTCATCCTTCGCAGATTGGAAGGAATGGCGGCGAGTTCAAGCCGCCGGCTTGTTCACCACGAGGATCCAAGGCTTACCCGGGGTCGGGTAATAGCCGATCTTCTCGACGTGAAGTCCGGCTTGGGCCTGTTGCTCGGCGAACGTCAGGACGATGTCGGATTCCTCCGGGCCGCCGGGGTGGCCGGTGTAAGCCACGCAGATGAGCCTGCCGCCGGGCCGGAGATTTTCGAAGCCCGCGCGAAGCGCGCGGTCTGTGGAGTCTGGCTGCGTGATGATGTCCTGGTCGCCCCCGGGCAGGTAGCCGAGGTTGAAGATCGCGACGCCGATCTTGCCGCGCTGGTCAGGCGTGAGCACGTCGGCGAGCTCGGCGTGGCTGCGCTGATGGAGCGAGACGCGGCCGAGCAGGCCGGCGACTTCGAGCAGGTTATGCGTCGAGGCGATGGCTTCCGGCTGGATGTCGAACGCGTGCACGTGGCCGGAGGGGCCGACGGCCTGAGCGAGGCAGGCGGTGTCGCGTCCCTTGCCGGCGGTGCCGTCGACGGCGATGTCGCCGGGGCGGAGGATCTCGGTCGCGAGCTTCTGCGCGCGCTCGGTGACGCGGATCGGATTTACGGGAGCCAAGGGAATTTGCGGAAGTTAGGAGCGCGTTTCTCGTTCCAAGCGGCGCGACCTTCGTCGCCCTCTTCCGAAAGATAATAGAGCAGGGTGGCGTTGCCGGAAAGTTCCTGGATGCCGGCCTGGCCGTCGAGCTCGGCGTTGAAGGCCGACTTCAGGCAGCGGATGGCGAGCGGGCTCTTGGTCAGGATCTCCTGCGCCCATTTCACGCCTTCGGCGTCGAGCTGCTCGTAGGGGACGACGGTATTGACCAAGCCCATCTCGAGGGCCTGCTTGGCGTCGTACTGACGGCAGAGATACCAGATCTCGCGGGCCTTCTTCTGGCCGACGATGCGGGCGAGGTAGGAAGCGCCGAAGCCGCCGTCGAAGCTGCCGACCTTCGGGCCGGTCTGGCCGAAGACCGCATTGTCCGCCGCGATGGTGAGGTCGCAGATGACATGCAGCACGTGGCCGCCGCCGATCGCGAAGCCGGCCACGAGGGCGATGACGACCTTGGGCATCGAGCGGATGAGGCGCTGCAGGTCGAGGACGTTGAGGCGAGGAACGCCGTCCTTGCCCATGTAGCCGCCTTTCTTGTCGCCGCGGATCTTCTGGTCGCCGCCGGCGCAGAAGGCGAACTTGCCGTCGTGCTGCGGATTGGCGCCGCGGAGAAGGACCACGCCGATCGTGGCGTCGTCGCGCGCGTCGGCGAAAGCCTTGAGGAGTTCCGCGACGGTGTCCGGAGTGAAGGCGTTGCGTCGGGACGGGCGGTTGATGGTCACGCGGGCGATCCCGTCGGCCTTCTCGTAGACGATGTCGGTGAAGTCTCCTTGCTTTTGCCAACGGATTTCAGACTGCATGGGGCTAACTTGGCGGGCAGGGCCGTCTTTTCCAACGAATAAGCGACGAGACGCTTGAAAATCGGCGGACGCTCCCACACTTTACCCGCCTATGGCCCGACTGACTCCCGAACAGATTTCCAAGGTTTCTGCCTGGGTGGCCGAGGGTGCCACGCTTTCCCAGGTTCAGGAGCAGCTTTCTTCCAAGCTTGGAGTCGCGATGACCTACATGGACGTCCGTTTCCTCGTGGATGACCTCAACCTCGCCCTCGTCGAAAAGGAAGAGCCGAAGAAGCCCGAGGAGCCTGTCGCCGATGCCGCGCCGGCTGACGCCGCTGCCGCTCCCGCTCCGACGGCCCAAGGCGCCGGCGTCGTGACCGTCGAGGTCGACACGATCGCGCAGCCGCACGCCATGGTCAGCGGACACGTCACTTTCTCCGACGGCGAAAAGGCCGACTGGTATATCGACCATCAGGGTCGTCCCGGCATGGCCGCGCGTACGCCTGGTTATCGCCCGACGCCGCAGGATATCACCGACTTCCAGGTCAAGCTGGACGCCGCGCTCCGTCAGGCCGGCTACTGAGCACTTAGCGCGTCTTTAGGATCGCTTCAGCCAGCACGAAGTCCGCCGGGCGCGTCAGCTTCAGGTTGACCGAAGGATTCTCGACCAACGACACGTCCTGGCCGACGAATTCGACGGCTGAACTGTCATCGGTGACCTTGCGCTGGAGTTCCGCGACCTTGCGGTAGGCCTTGAGCACGATAGCCGTGCGAAAGACCTGCGGAGTCTCCGCCGTCCAGACGAGCCCGCGGTCGGGGGAGGTGTCGACCGAAGCCGAGTCGGCCTTGGCGATCTTGACCGTATCGGCGGCGCGGCCCGCGAGGATGGCGGCGCCGGTCTCCTTGGCCTTCTCGCGGACTTTGCGGATGGCCTCGGGTGAAACCAGCGGGCGGGCGCCGTCATGGATGTGCACCAGCCCGTTGTGTCCTTCGCAGGAGTTGAGCGCCGCGAGGACCGAGTCTTGGCGCGATTCGCCTCCGGGGACGAAATCGATGACGGTGCCGGCCGGAGCGTACCCTGCGAGCTGGGCCTTCAGCTTGGAGAGCTGCGCTTCGTCGCGATACGTGATGACCACGCGGCCGATGAGTCCCGTGCTCAGGAAGGATTGCAACGAATGGACGAAGACCGGTTTGCCGGCGAGGAGCGCGGTGATCTTGTCGTCGACGACCGCCTGCATGCGCCGCGCGGAACCCGCGGCGAGGAGCACCAGGATGTCGTCGGCGGTGTTCATGCGATCTCGCCGATGTCGCGACGGATGCGGAGCGTCTCGGCCGCCGGATCCTTGGCCTTGAGGATCGGACGACCGACCACGATGAAACTGGCGCCCGCGGCGGCGGCCTGGGCTGGCGTCATGACGCGGTTCTGGTCGTCGCCGGCCGCGTCGGGGTAGCGGATGCCCGGCGTCACGAGCGTCGGGCCGGCGCCGAGGTCCTTGCGGAGGATCGGCAGCTCGAGCGGAGAGCAGACTAAGCCGCCGATGCCGGCGCCGATGGCCATGCGGCCGAGGAGGCGGACCTGTTCTTCGGGGGTGCGGGCGACGCCCGTGGCGGAAAGCTGGGCCTGATCCATCGAAGTCAGCACCGTCACGCCGAGCACCGTGCAGTCAGGCAGCGTGGCCTTGGCGGCTTCGGCGGCGCGGGCGATCATCTCAGGTCCGCCGCAAGCATGGATGGTCAGGAGCGAACAGGGACGGCCCTTGAGGCTCTTGATCGCCGACGACACCGTGTTGGGGATGTCGTGGAACTTGAGGTCGAGGAAGACCTTGAAGCCGAGCGCATGGAATTCGTCGACGATGCCCGGTCCGTGACGCGTGAAGAGCTGGAGGCCGAGCTTCACCCAGGCGAGGTTGCCGGCGAGCGGACGGGCGAGCGCCAAGGCTTCCTCCTTGGTCTCTACGTCGAGGGCGAGGATGAGTCGGCAAGGCGAAGCCATGCCGACTTTATGGAAACGGCATGGCTTCCCCGCCAGCGTAAATCACCCGTCAGTCCGCCTTACTTCTTCGCAGGCTTCTTCGGCGCCGGCGTGCTCGGGAGCGAGGAGAGGTCGAAATTGAAGGGCTTGGCCGGCTGCTGGCCGAGGAGGTGGAGGCTGAACCATTCGGCCATGCGGACGTTGTCGTCGGCCACTTCGGTCCAGCCGCCATGGCCGCCGCCGAGGCGGATGAGGACCTCGGCCTTGGCACCGACTTCCTTGGCGCGGGCGAGGTAGCGACGGGCCTGGGAGTCGGGGACGAGCGGGTCGGCGTCGCCTTGGACGATGTAGGTCGGAGGGGTCTTGTCGCTGATCCAGAAGAGCGGCGAAAGTTCGCGGCCGGCGCGTTCACGTCCTTCGGCCGTGGTGACGATCGGGCCGAACGCCGGGGCGCGGGTGGTCAGGGGTCCGACGCCTTCCTTGCTGTCGCCTTCCTTGGCCCAGCTGAGGAAGTCCACCGGCGGGTAGAAGCAGGCCACGGCATTGACTTCCGAGCTCACGCGGTCGACCGGGTCGGTCGCCTTAGGATTCGCCGGGATGACGCGCGTGCCGAGCATCAGGCTGAGGTGGCCGCCGGCGCTGCCGCCAGTGACGCCGATCTTGTTCGGGTCGATGCCGAACTTCTCGGCGTTGGCGCGGATGAAGCGCACCGAGCGCTGGAGGTCGCCGACGATCTCGTCGATATGGAAGCGGGGTTGCGTGCCGTGCACGACGACGAAGGTCGTGAAGCCGTGCTTGGGCCAGCCGCCGTCACTGATGCCGTTGTGGTTGGAGTTCCAGCCGCCGCTGATGATCTTGATGACCGCGGCGCCGTTGGGCTTGGCCGGCTTGAAGACGTCCATGGTCAGGGCGACGCCGTCATGCTTCGCGTAGATGACGTCGGACGTGCGGGTGACGTCCTGGGCGGAGCCGAACGCGCAGGTGAGCGCCAAGGCGAGGAGGGGGAGCAGGGGAGTGCGCATCGGGTGGGGTTGAGGGAGATTTCGGCGAATCAGGCGGACGGGGCAAGCGACATCACTTCTTCGTCGCCGGCTTCTTGGCGGCCGGCGTGCTCGGCAGCGTGGATTGGTCGAAGTTGAAGGCCCTCGCGGGCTGCTTGCCGAGGAGCTGCAGGTCGAACCACTCGGCCATGCGGTTCACGTCATCGGGCATCTCGGCCCAGCCGCCATGGCCGGCGCCTTTGCGGATCGTCAGTTCGCAGGTCGCTCCGACCTCGTGGCACTTCGCGAGGAAACGCAACGACTGCGTGACCGAGACGCCGGGGTCGGCGTTGCCGTGCACGATATAGACCGGCGGTTGTTCCTTGTGCACCCAGTAGAGGGGCGAAAGCGCGCGGCCAAGCGTCTCGCGGCCTTCGGCCGTGGTGGCCTTGACCCCGAAGGCCGGGGCGTATTCCGCGAGTTTGCCGATGCCGACGGCGTTGTCGCCGGGCTCGAACCAGTTGAGATAATCCGTGGGCGGATAGAAGCAGGCGACGGCGTCAGGGCGGCTGCTCAGGATGTCGACGGGGTCTTTGGTCGGCTGGCCCGGGGCGCCACGCGTCGCGAGCATGAGGCTGAGGTGACCGCCGGCGCTGCCGCCGGTGACGCCTATCTTGTGCGGGTCGACGCCATACTCCGCGGCATGGGCGCGGACGAAACGGACCGCCCGGTTGAGGTCAGCGACGATTTCTTCCACCTGGAAGCGTGGCTGCGTGCCATGCACGACCACGAACGTCGTGTAGCCGTGGCTCGGCCAGGTGCCGTCGCTGATGCCGTTGTGGTTGGATTTCCAGCCCCCGCTGATGATCTTGATGACCGCGGCGCCGTTGGGCTTGGCCGGCTTGAAGACGTCCATGGTCAGGGCGACGCCATCATGCTTCGCATAGATGACATCTCGAACGCGCTCGGGGTCTTCGGCGCGCACGGAGCCGGCGCAGATGAGCGCCAGGCAGGCGAGGGTGAGGCGGGGCAGCATAGGGGGATGCCTAACCGACCTTCCCGAGGGGGCAAGGTTCCCTGCTCAGGCCTTCAGCCGGAACTTGATGACCACCTTCAGGATCTCGGCCGGCCCACCGATCTGCACCCCGGGCTGATGGCCGTCCTGCGGGTGGAAAATGGCGAAGTTGCCGCGGCCGAGCGTGAGCAAGGCGGACGGCGCCGAAGGCGCGGCGTATTTCTCGACGTCCTTCTCGGGTACGTAGGGCTTGGTGATCGTGAGCGTCTTCTGGTCCGCGTGACCGCAATGTTCCAGGCCTTGATAGACGACCTGGATGTCGCCGTAGATTTGATGGGCTTCCCAGAGTTTGTCGGCCGAAGGGGCGGTCTGATAGCGCTGCACGATGGCCACCAAGTCCAGGCCCTGCAGTTCATATTTTCCGTCGGCGGTCTTCGGGTCGAAGGAACGTAGGTAGGCGAAAGCCTTCGGGAAGAGCGGGTGCAGTCCTTCGTAGGCGGCGGAAGCGGAGAGTTGGTCGAGGATCATGACGAAAAGGGACAGGGGTAGGATGCTTAGCCTTCCTCGGGGAGGCCTTCGACGTCGTCGAGGGGCAGTTCGACCGGCTGGTCGGAGCCGAGGATCGAGAGAAGCAGCGCGATGCGTTTCTGCGGGGACTCGAGGCGGATGACCTCGCCTTCGGAGCCGGTGAAGATGCCGCGGATCACGCGGGCTTTTGCGCCGACCTTCAGTTCCTCGTCGAGCATCGACAGGATCGCGTCGGGTCCGAGCGCGTTGAGTTCGTCGATGACGCCCTGTTCGACGTCGACCGGCTTGCCGTCGCGGCTGACCAGATGAAGCACGCCGCGGGTGCTGCGGATCGCGGACTGGAACTCCATCGGGTCGAACCGGGCGAAGACGTAGCCCGGGAAAAGCGGTTCGACGACCACCTTGTTCTTATCGTGTCCGCGGCGCGTCCGTCGTAGGCGTGGGAAGACGAGCTCGCCGATGCCGATGGCCCGAAGGTTCTGCACCGCCACCGCCTCTTGCCGGGGCTTGGCCTTGATGCAGAACCAGATCGGGCCGACGGCTTCGGTCATGCGGCCTGGGCGGACTTGGAACGTTCAGGCAGCCAGCCGAGCGCGATGATCGCGAGCTGCGAAGCCCAGAAGACCATCAGCCAGAAAAAGCCGGATTCCGTGAAGCCGTAGCTGTGCAGGCCGACGCCGAGGAGGTTGGTGCCAAACCAAGACCAGGCCGTGACGATGTTGCCGAAGACGAGGAGCTGCATGAGCCCTTCGCGGCGGACGAGTCCGCCCCAGCGGGCATGGAGGCAGATGGCGCACCAGAGCACGATGAGAATCGCGCCGTTTTCCTTGGGGTCCCAGCCCCAGAAGCGACCCCAGCTCTGGTCCGCCCAGATGCCGCCGAGCATCGTGCCGATGAAGCTGGCCAGGACCGCGAAGGCCAGGATGCCGTACGCGGCGCGCGCGACGCTGTCGCCCCAGTTGTAATCCTTCTTGAAGGCGCGGAGCGCGAGGTGGAGGGCGCCGAGCAGGCCGGCGACGAACGTGGCGGAATAGCCGAGGGTCACCGTCGTGACGTGCGTCGACAGCCAGAAGTTCGAGTCGAGCACCGCGCGGACGCTCTCGAGGTTGTCCTCGCCGGAGAGGCCGAGGTTATGGGCGATGATCAGCGAGACGAAGCCGCAGAGGCCGGTGGCCGCGGCGCCGATGCCGTTCTTCCAGACGCGTTCGAGCAGGATGCCGAGGGCGACGGCGCCCCAGGCGACGAAGATGCCGGAGGAGTAGAGGTTCGTGACCGGCGGGCGGCCGTGGAGCCACATGCGATAGCCGAGCGAGGCGGTGTGCAGGATGAAGCAGGCCAGCAGAAGGCGGTAGGCCCACACGCGCACGCCTTCGGACGAGGTCAGCCACGCGGCGAAGACCATGAGCACGGTGAGGGCGTAGGCGATGAGCAGCCAGTAGAAGGGCTGCATGCGGCCGAACCATGCTTCGGACTCGGCCTTGGCGGACCACGGACCCTTGAGCGAAGCGGCGATGGCGGTGCTCAGGCGCGAGCAGTCGTCATCCTTGCCTTCGCGCCAAGCCATCGAGAAGTCGGCGTAACGGGTGATGATGCCGTCTTCGGCCAGGCCGGCGCGATGGGCCTTCTGGTCCTTGATGATGCCCAGGAGCGAGCCGCCGAGATTGTCCCAGCGCTCCAGCGAGGCCGGGTCCTTGGGCGGGAGGAGGCCGATGCTGCCTTCGCGTTCGAAGTCCTGATAGCGCTCGACGAACGTGCGCACGGTCTTCTGGAGCTCAGGGTCGAAGGCCTTGCCCGAGCCGCTGGCGTTCATCTCCGTGAGGGCGCGATTGAGCGCGCTGATCCAAGCGCCGTACTCGCGGCGCGGGGTGACGTCCGCCGGGAGATCGCCGGGGATGAAGGTCATGCTCAGCGTCGCGTACTGGCGCGCGGCGCTCTCGAGCTGTAGGAGGGCGCGGTCCTCGGAGTCGCGGTCGGCCTGGGCGCGGCCACGGGCCTGTTCGGCGGCCTTGCTCAGTTCGGCGCTGTTTTTGAGGATGCCGTCCCAGCTGACGTAGAGGCTCTTCTCCGGATTGCCGCCGACGCGCTTGAGGACGTTGGGGTGCTCGACGCGGAACGTCGGCAGATGGCGGGCGATGGGCGCACGGAAGGAGACTTCGATGAGCCAGTCGACGGAGCCGATGGCGCTGCCGGTGAGGCGCACGGGACGCTTCTCGAGCATCGCCTGCAGCTTGTCGTCGAGGGCGGGGAGCTCCTTCGCGATCTCGGCGCGCTCTTCCTTGGTCCAGGTCGAGGGCCGCTGACCGAAGGCGACGCGTTCGAGCTTCGTCAGGCTGATCGAGGTGCGCGAGCGCATCTGGAGCAGCGAGCCGGTCGCGAGGGTCTCGATCGGTACGATGCGTCCGCCGCTCTGCACGGGGATCTCGCCGAATTCGCGGGTGTTCCAGGTAGCGTCGGCGGCGTCGGCCGTGACGGATAGCATGCCGAGCGCGAGGACGGCGGCGGCCTTGGCGGCGCGGCCGCGGAGGAAGCGCAGCAGCGAGAAGCCGAAATGCCAGAAGAGGCCGAGGGACATGATCGAGACTGAGATGTACGGCAGGAGCCAGCCGGGGTTACGGACGACCTGGAGCACGCTGAGGTTCTTGCCTTCCTTGGTGCTGCCGAAGCTCGACTGGAAGAACGTCAGGCCGGCATGGCGCAGCGGCTGGTTCATCGAGATATTATAGGCGAACTGGCTCGCGCCTTCCTTGATCGTCACGTCGCTGGCGAAGCGGCGGGGCGTCTCGGTTCCGGGGTACTTCTCGTGGGTGAACTTGTCCAGCTGCACGGTGAACGGCATGTAATGACGGGTGCGGCGGAGCGAGAGCTCGTAGGTCTTGCCGGCGTCTTCGAACGTCTGAGCGTCGAACGATTCCGTCAGGTTGAGGTTGAGGGCCCAGGTGCCGAGGGACTTGTCCTTCGTCTTCAGCTCGACGATGGCGGTCGGGGCGTTGGGCTTGTTGTCATCGTAGCTCTCGGGCAGCGGCTTGTAGGCGAGCTGCGTGCGGGCGCCGATGCCCTGGGTGGCCTTGAGGTCGAGGCCTTCGGGCATCTGCGACTTCGCCCGGAGCATCGCGTTCGGGTGGAACGTGAGCACGTTGAGGGAGTAGGGAGTGCCCGGCAGTTCGACGACGGCGGGGGCCTTCTTGTCGGCGATGTCGCGCAGGAGGGAGTCGGGTACGGCGACGACCGCATCCGTCGCGCCGGATTTCTCGACGAGGGCGATCTCGAAGTCGCGGAAGGCTTCGGAGTAATTTCGCTTCTCGCCCTCCGGGATGATCATCGCGGATTCTTCCTGATAGATCGCCGTGATGAAGCCGCCGACGAGCAGGAGCAGGAGTCCCGAGTGGATCAGGCTGATGCCGATCTTTGCGGAAGTCGCCTTGAAGTGACGGAAGTGCGCGAAGGCCAGGTTGATGATGAGCAGGGCGCCGATGGTGAATCCGGCCGGGAGCGGGAAACGGAACGCCGCGGTGGCGTCCATCGGGTAGAAGCAGAGCCAGGAGCTGAAGTAGACCTTCTGCACGTGCCAGACGCCCCAGTGGACCTGCTCCAGCGTGCCGAGCAGCACGAGGATCATGGAGAGCACCAGCAGGAAGACCGTCAGCCTGAGCGACGCCAGCGTGTCGACGAGACGTCGGCCGCTGTCGGCCTTCTTTTCGAATTCTGCGGTGTTCACGGAAGCTTGGATTCGGCGAGGAACGCGGCGAAGGCGGCGGCGTTGGCTTCGACGGCGGCGGATTCGCCGCTCATCTTGAAGAACCAGGTCGCGCCGTCCTTGGGCGTCATGAACGCGTCGAGCGTCTTCTTGCCGTCGGCGGAAGTCATCACGAAGCGCTGGCTGTCGATGCCGCCGACCTTGCCGGTCTTGGCGGAGGCGGCGATCTCATCGGAGCCCGCAGGGGCGAGGCCGAGCTGGCCGCGCCAGCGGTTCACGTTGGCGGTCAGGCCGCCGACGCTGCCGGGGAAGACCGTCACGGCGATCTCGGCTTTGCTGCCGTTCGGTCCGGCGACGATCCAAGTGGCCTTGCGCATCGCGTTCTCCGGTCCGACGGACCAGCCGGTCGGAAGCTTGGCCCACTTCGGGGCGTCGAAGGAAGCGGCTTCGGCCTTCATCGAAGCCGGAGCGACCATCGGGGCGGGCGCGGGAGCGACGCCGACCGAGGCGGGGGCGGCCGGAGCCGGAGCCTGGGCGGCGGGGGCAGGAGCGGCGTCGGACTTCACTTCGTAGCGGGCGACCTGCGGGGCAGGCTTGCAGCCGAAGGCGAGCAGGGACGCGGAGAGGATGAGGATGGGGCGCATGAGGGGTGGGACAAGGTCCGACGCCTATGGTTGCGGGCAGTCGGTCCATGGCAAAAAGAAAGGACGCTTTTCGGCGTCCTTTTCGAGGGGGTGGGGCGGGGTTCAGGCCGGTCCTTAGTCCGTGAAGCGGAAGAGGGCCACGTCGCCGTCCTTGAAGAGGTAGGACTTGCCCTCGAGGCGGTAGCGGCCGGCGTCGCGCGCGGCGGCGACCGAGCCGTTCTTCACGAGGTCTTCGTAGGAGACCACCTCAGCCTTCACGAAGCCCTTTTCGAAGTCGGTATGGATGACCGCGGCGCACTGCGGAGCGGTCATGCCGCTGCGGAACGTCCAGGCGCGGACTTCCTTTTCACCGGCGGTGAAATAGGTGGCCAGGCCGAGAAGGTGATAGGCGCCGCGGATCAGCGAGGAGACGCCGGAGTCGGTGACGCCGAGGGACTGCAGGAATTCGGTGGCTTCCGCGGGGGAGAGGTCGCAGAGCTCGGCTTCGACCTGGGCGCAGATCACGACGTGCTCGCAGCCGTGGCGTTTGCCGATGAGTTCGGCGACGGCGGCGACATGCTTGTTCTTGGAAGGATCGGCGAGGTCGGCTTCGGCCACGTTGCACGCGAAGAGGACCTTCTTGGAGGAGAGTAGGTTGTAGGCCTTGAGGCGGGCGCGTTCGTCGTCGGTGACGTCCATCGACGAAGCGGGCAGGTTCTCGTTGAGGTGCTTCACCAGGCGGGTGAGCAGCTCGACGTTGGCGATGGCGTCCTTATCCTGGCTGCGGACCTTCTTCTGGTTGCGGTCGAGTTGCTGTTCGGCGGACTGGATGTCGGCGAGGATGAGTTCCGTCTCGATCACGCCGATGTCGCGGACCGGGTCGACCTTGCCCATGCTGTGGACGATGTCGTCGTTGTCGAAGCAGCGGACCACGTGGATGATCGCGTCGCACTCGCGGATGTTGGAAAGGAAGTCGTTGCCCTTGCCTTCGCCCTTGGATGCGCCGGCGACGAGGCCAGCGATGTCGACGATGTCGATCGTGGCGGGGATGACGACCTTGGTGCCGGCGATCTGCTGCAGCTTCAGCATGCGGTCATCGGGCACCAGCACCACGCCCACGTTGGGTTCGATGGTGCAGAAAGGGTAGTTGGCCGCCTCGGCCTTGCGGGAGCGCGTGAGGGCGTTGAAGAGGGTCGACTTGCCCACGTTGGGAAGTCCGACGATGCCTGCCTGGGTCTTTGCCATGGAAGGTGCAACGTGGGCATCTGCCCCGCCGAGGTCAAGAGCCGGCGCTCAGGGCGGGAGATCCTGGGAGCGTTCGCTGAGGTCGACCGAAGGAAGCACGACTTCGTCCTTGGGCTGAGGCTGGCCGCGGACGATGCGGGCCACGGCGATGCGGCCTCTGACGCCGGTGATCTCAAGGACCGCCGTCGGGTGGAGGTACGGGTCGCGGGAGACGACGGTCATCTTCTCCTGGGCCACCGTGCCCGGAATCAGCATGATGGGCACGGAAAGGCTGCTTAGCGGGTAGCCTTGGACGAAGCCGATGCGCACGTTGCGCGGCGAACCGGCCGGGAGCGCGAACGGATTCGGCTCCTCGGCGGTCGGCGCCTTGGGCGTGGCGCAGCCTGTCAGCAGCGCGAGCAGCAGACAGACTGGGCGGACGGCGTTCACTCGCGGCTGGAAGCGCCGGGACCTTCGGGCGGCTTGCCGATGAAGGCGGCCAGGGCCGAGTTGGGCGGAAGGCCGCCGGGGAGGCCGCCCGGAGAGAGCGGGCCCGGGGTCTGCTCGCCCTTGTCTTCTTCCGAGATGAACTGGTCGAAGCCCGGACCGGAGGTGTCGAGCTCGCCTTCGAACATGCCCTGCAGCTGGCGCATGCGCGTCGGGTGGCGCATCTTGCGGAGCGCCTTGGCCTCGATCTGGCGGATGCGTTCGCGGGTGACCTTGAAGTGGCGGCCGACTTCTTCGAGCGTGCGCTGGACGCCGTCGAGGAGGCCGAAGCGGAGGATCAGGACTTCCTTCTCGCGTTCGGCGAGGGAGCGCAGGACGAAGTCGATCTTCTCGCGGAGGAGGCGGGTCGAGGCCGTGTCGGAGGGGTTCTCCGCGGACTTGTCCTCGATGAAGTCGCCGAGCGAGGTGTCTTCGCCGTCGCCGACGGGCGACTGGAGCGAGATCGGCTGCTGGGCCATCTTCATGATCTGCTGCACGCGATCGATCGCCATGTTCATCTCGTTGGCGACTTCTTCGGCGGTCGGCTCATGGCCGAGCTCCTGCGTGAGCTGCTTCTGGACCTGCATCACCTTGTTGAGCGTCTCGATCATATGGACCGGGATGCGGATGGTGCGGGCCTGGTCGGCGATGGAGCGGGTGATCGCCTGGCGGATCCACCAGGTGGCGTAGGTGGAGAACTTGTAGCCGCGGCGGTATTCGAACTTCTCGACGGCCTTCACGAGGCCCATGTTGCCTTCCTGGATGAGGTCGGTGAAGAGCAGGCCGCGGTTCTGGTACTTCTTCGCGATCGAGATCACGAGGCGCAGGTTATGCTCGACCATCTCGGTCTTGGCGCGCTGGGCTTCCTCGAGGTGCTTGCGGACGTTGCGGGAGAGGTGCAGGAGCTCGGCCGGCGTGAGGCGCCAGCGGAGTTCGATCTCGCGGGTGCGGGTGGCGGAGATCTCCGGCTTGACGGCCTTCTTGGCGCGGACGGGGCCGCGGGCGATCATGGTCGGTTCGACCAGGTTGCGGGAGTCGTCGATGTCGCCCTTGATGTCGGGCAGCTCCAGCCATTCCTCGAAAAGCTTCATCTTGAAGCAGAACTTCCGGAGGATGTCCTTGCAGCCTTCCTTGGCGGTCTTCTCGATCTTGACGTAGGCTTCGCGGGCCTTGGACTTCTTGCCGGCGTCGGCCTCGTCGAGGTACTTCTGCCAGCCCTTGTCGAGCTTGGCCTTGAGCTTGGTGCACTCCTCCGTGGCCTTCGGGAGCATCTTGTAATAGGCGTCGCGGGACTCGACCTTCTTGTCGATGACGACCTTGTCGAAGCGTTCCTCCTTGCGGAGGACCTTGAGGGCGAGGTCGAGCTGGTAGGGCAGGGTGAGCCAGCAGGAGAAGAGGAACTCCTGGGCGCGGAGCTCGGCGTCCTCGATGCGCTTGGAGATCTCGACTTCCTGTTCGCGGGTGAGCAGCGGCTTGTGGCCCATCTGCTTCAGGTAGACGTTGAAGGGGTCGTACGGGGCGTCCGCCGGCACGGTGCGCGCGGCTTCTTCTTCGGAATCCTCGACCTTCTTGCGGTACGTCTCGACCTCGTCCTCGTCGAGGAGCTTGATGTCGAGATTGTCCAGGATGTTCATGATGTTCTCGATCAGCTCCGGGTCGGTGGCGCTGTCGGGAATGATCTCGTTGATGTTCTGGACGGTGACGTAGCCGTTCTTCTTGGAGAGGCTGACGAGCTGCTGGACCTTCTCGTTGATGTCGCGGCTGACCACCGGATTGGTGATCGGCTTGGCCGGAACGACGGGCTTGGCGGCGGGCTTCGCCGGAGGAGCCACGACCTTGGCGGCAGGCGCGGCCTTGGCGGCCGCGGGCTTCGCGGTGGCCTTGGCCGGGACGGCCTTCACGGGCGTCTTCGCGGCGGGCGTTGCCTTGGCGACGGGCGCGGGCTTGGCGGCGGCTTTGACGGCGGGCTTGGCCTGCTTGGAGGCTTTGGCCGGCTTGTCGGTGGTCTTCTTGTTCTTCTTTTCGGGCATCTTGGGAAAATCAGGCGTCGGTGAGGGTCGGTGGCGTCGCGTGCGACTTGCGCAGGGCGATCTTTTCCGACTGGAGGCGGTTGAGCGCGGCGACGTCGTCGCGGGGAGTGGCGGCGATGCGCGCGTCGAGGCTGCGCATGAGGGCTTGGACGTGGCGGCCGTGGAAGGACTTCAGGATGGTGTTGGCGCGGGGCAGGATGTCCTTCTCGTCGTCGCGGCCGGCGTAGCTTTCGGCCGAGAGGCGGGCGGCTTCGGTGCGCATCTCGTCGTCCAGGGCGCTGATGGCTTCGCGGAGCCCGGCGAAATGGCCGTGCGCGGCTTCGTTGAGCAGGGCCATCAGGAGTTGGCCGCCCCGGCCGGACTGGTCGATCCACTCGAGCGGCAGCGACTGGGCGATGGGGACGAAGTAGGAATCATGCCGCAGGAGGAACAGTATCAAATCCTCCTCCAGCGTTGTCAAGCCCCCCCCCTTGACAACCGGGGTCGGGGTCGGGTCGACGGGGCCGCCGAGCTGGGCGGCGGGTCGTTGGGCCTGCGATTGGGCCCGGTGGCGTTCGTAGGCCATGTGCATCTCGCGGATACCGATGCCGGCATGGCGGGCAGCCTCGTTCAGGGCTTCGCGGACGATCTCCTCGGCGCCGGCCTGCTCGACGATGGGGAAGATGGCTTCCAGCAGGCTCAGGCGGCTGGTGAGGGGCAGGTTGACGGAGCCTTCCGGGACGAGCGACTGGACGCAGAACTGCATGGCGCTGCGGGCGCCGGCGACGAGGCCCGCCCACCCGGCGGCGTCGTGCGTCGAAAAATACTCATCGGGGTCCTTGCCGCCAGGCAGCGAGAGGAAGCGGATGTCGAGGCCTTCGCGCAGTCCGATAGGCAGGAGGCGTAGGGCGGCCTTCTGCCCGGCGGCGTCGGAGTCGAGGAAGACGATCAGGCGCTGCGTGAAGCGGCGGAGCTGCTGCATGTGCTCTTCCGTGACCGCGGTGCCTTGCGCGGCGATGGCGCCCGGGATGCCGGCCGAGTGGCAGCGGATTGCGTCGAGCTGGCCCTCGACGAGCACGAACGGGTCGGCCTCCTTGCGCGTCATGCGGGCGCGGTCGAGGTTGAAGACCGTGCGGGATTTCTTGAACAGCTCGGTCTCGGGCGAGTTGACGTACTTGGCCTCGCGGGACGGGTCGTCCTGCGGGGTGATGTCGAGCTGGCGCGCGGTGAAGGCGATGACGCGTCCCTGGATGTCGCGGATCGGGATGATCAGGCGGCCGCGGAAACGGCAGCGCCAGCGGAGCGGATCCGGCACCCGGTCGACGCCGAAGAAGAGACCGGTCTGCGCGAGGGCGTCCTTGCCGTAGCCCTTGGCGAGCAGGCCGGGGATGAGCTTGGAGTCGTCGACGGGCGCGAAGCCGATGCCGAAATCGTCGGCGACCTCGGGCGAGAACTTCCGCTGGCGGGTCCAGTAGTCGCGGATCCATTCGCCGTGCACCGGGTCTTCTAGGAAGCAACGGCGCCAGTAGTCGGTGACAAGCTCATGGATTTCGAGCAACTGGCCGCGGAAGGATTTCTCGTTCTTGCCGTCGCCGCCGCTCTCGTAGTCGAGCTTGAAGCCGAAACGGTTGGCGACGCGTTCGACGGACTCCGGGAAATCGAGGCCTTCGCGGTTCATCACCAGTTTGAAGGCGTCGCCGCCTTGCTGGGTGGAGAAGCAATACCAGAGGCCGGTCTCCGGGTTCACCTTGAAGGAGGGGCTCTTCTCGGACTTGAAGGGGCTGAGGCCCCACCAGTCGCGTCCGCGCTGCTTCATCTGGGTGTAGTCCCCGGCGAGCGCGACGATGTCTGCCCGTTGGCGGAGCTCATCGATCGATCTGCGGGAAATACGGGCCACGGTTGTCAAGGGGTGTCTGTCAAGTGGGGCGGGGCAAACGTAAATAATTCCCAATCGGCGATAGGGCGTTCCCCCGTTATGCCGTAGGGGGTGGTTTTCGCAAGGGGCCGGCCTCCTTCAGCACTCGTCGCAGAGCTTATGGCGGATCCGCTTGGCTTCTTCTCGCAGTCGGGTGGCTTCGGCGGTCTGACCCTGCTTGTCCAGCGCTTCGGCCAGATTGTCCAAGACCGTGGTGGTCTCGCGTTTTTCGGCTCCATGGAGCTTCTGAACGCCGGTGAGTTGGCGGCGGAACAAGGCTTCGGCTTCGGCGAGCTTGCCGCGTTTCAGTTCGAGTCCGCCGAGGATGCTCATCGTGCCGAGGGGGTCGGGGTGGCCTTCGCCGAGCGAGACGACTTCCAGGGCCAAGACCTTGCGGTACAATTCGGCGGCCTCGTCGAGGCGTGACTGGCGATAGGACAGGCCGGCGAGCTGGGTGCGGAGGTTGATGACGGCCGCATCGGAACCTCGCGGCGTCGATTCGAGCAAGGCGAGAGCCTCGCGGTAGAGTTTCTCCGCGTCGGCAAGGTCGTCGGAAGACATCCGTAGGCTCGCGAGTTCCCGTCGCAGGTCCGCGGCCGCGGCCCGGTCTTCCGGCGTCGCCGTCGGTTGCTTGGCGATCGCCGCGGTCAGCAGTTCGGAGGCTTCCCCCGACTTGCCTTCGCTACGGCAGAGGGCCGCCCGTTGACGCAAGGCTTCGGCGTCGTTGATGGGGAGAGCTGCGTCGTGGCAGCCTGCCGAGACGACCGCCAGCAGGATGAGCGCGCAACGCGTCATCAGTCGCCGAGGAAGCTCGCGTCGTCGCACTGCGCCTTGAAGTAGGGCGCGTTGCCGTCGACTTCGACCGTCAGCACGTGGTTGCCGGCGGCGATCGTGACGGCGTAGCTGCCGTCCTTGGCGAGGTCGATGGCCTTACCGTCGAGCCAGGCGGCCTTGACGCCGGTGAGGATGAGCGGCTTGGCGGTCTTGGCGGCGGCGGTGAAGCGAGCGGTGGCGTAGAGACGCCCGGGGTTCAACTCCTTGGTCAGCTGGCCGTTGATGAGCGTGTAGACCGGGGTCGGCGCGGCGGACTTGGCGAGCGCGCCGGGCGGCTGGTCGTCGAAGACCCAGAGGCGTGCTACGTTGCCCTTGCTGGCGTCGAACGGACCAGGCTTCCCGATCTCGCCGAGGAAGGCGAAGAAGTTGCGCTTCGAGACGCCGACGATGCCGTCGGCGAGGCCGGCAGGCATGATGCTGCCGATGTTGTCGCGGCTGACGATGTTGGCCTTGAGGATCGGGATCTCGACGCCGGGGCCGGGGCGGATGAACAGCTCGGTTGCGTTCTCGCGGGCCGGGATGCCGGTCATCAGGGAGCCGTCCTTCATCTTGAAGGAGAAGGCGTGGTAGCCTTCCTTCACCTTGGCGGCGGGGTTGAGCACGCTCTCGATGATGTAGTCGAGCGGAGCGCTCGCGCCGATGCTGCTGAGGTCGGGCCCGAGCTTGCCGCCGGCGCCGCCGATGGCGTGGCACAGCGTGCAGCCGGACTTGCGATACTGCAGTTCGCCTTCCACCGGGTCGGCGCCGTTCTTGATATTGGCGATGATGCCGGCGATTTCCGCCTCATAGTTGCGCGGGCCGGTCTTCGCCCCGGTGAGCGGTTCGAGGGTCTTGACCAAGGCGACGCCGCCTCGACCGAGCGAGCGGGCGCCCTTGAGGGCGGCGGCGAGGTTGTCGGCGCTCAGGCCCTTGGGGAAATCCTTCGCGAGGCGCTGGGAGAAGCCGCCGAGCTGGAAGAGGTTGGTCCAGACCGCCACGGCGACGTCCTTGGACTTGATTTGCGCGAAGACCGACGGGATGGCCTTGTAGGCTTCGGCCGGCGCGTGGGCGGCCAGGGCGGGAAGGGCGTCGCTCCGGACCACGGCCGGACGGGTTTCGGCGGTCAGGCCGCGGAGCGCATTGAGCGAGGCCTGCTGGCCGATCGTGCGCAGGGCGCCGATGGCGGTCTGGCGAAGGGCGGCTTCCTTTTCGCGGCCGGCGAAGTCGCCGATCGCGGGGACGAACTGCACGAGCTTCCATTGGCCGGCGAGGCGGACGCATTCGATCAGCAGTTTTCCTTCGGTCTGGTAATTGAGCAGGGCGCCGAGTCCGGCGAGGTCGCCGTTCGGACGCACGTTGCGGGTGCCGGCTTCCGAGAGGGCTTTGGCCACGCGCAGGCGGGTGCCAGGCTGCAGGGACTTGTCGTTGATGAGCGCCTGGAAGAGCAGGGAGGCTTCCTCGGAGGTGCCGGCCTTGCCGATGAGTTCGATCCACGGACCCGTGCCGGCGGCGTCGATCTTGCGTCCGACGAAGAGGCGCTGCACGTAGGGCGTGGCGATGCCGGGGTCGATGGCCTTCACGATGGCATCGAGGGCGGCTTCCTGTCCTTCGACCCTCGAGGGCTGGGCGGCGACGTCTTCGAGCCAAGGGCGGGCGAGTTCGTTGATGCTCGTCCAGGCGGCGAAATCGAGGAACGTGTCTTCGGTGTTCTTCGGGAGATGCGTGAGCACGGCCCGGGCGCTCTCCGGCGTGCGCACTCGGGCGAGGGCGCGATGGGCTTCGAGCTGTACGCGCGGATTGGCGTGCGAGAGGAACGGCACGATCAGGCTGATGTCGGTCACGTTGCGGGCGCCGAGGGACTTGCCGAGTTCGCGGAGGCCGACCTGGATGCTGGCGGGGTCGTTGCTCTTGAGGATTTCGGCGAGATGGGCCGTGTCGGCGGTGCGGCCGCTGAGGAGCCAGGCGGCGTGGCGGCGGGTGATGTCATCTTTGGCCCAGCCGGCGAGCGCGGCCTGCAGTTCGGCGACGGGCAGCTTAGCGAGTTCGCGGCGGGACTGTTCGAACGTCCAGCGGTTGGGCGAGAGCAGGTTGGCGAGCAGTTCCGACGTCGGCTTGCCGAGCACCGGCTGCCAGGCGAGCGGCTTGGCGTTCTCGGGCAGGATGCGCCAGATGCGGCCGTGGAGCTTGTCGCGGCGGGCGTCGCGGAAGTCGACTTCGCCGTGGTTGATGATCGGGTTGGTCCAGTCGGCGAAGTAGAGCGCGCCGTCGGGGCCCATCTTCGGGGTGATCGGGCGGAAGGACACGTCGCTCGTGCGGACGACGTCAGGCAGCTCCTTGGTCACGTAGCCGGACTTGGCGGTTTCCAGCGTGCTGAAATCGTTGAAGCCGAAGCGCACGATGCGGTGCGCGCGGAAGTCGCAGGTGATCGCGTTGCCCTGCCAGTCAGGTCCGAAGAGCGGGCTGTTGATGAGCTCGAGGCCGCTGAACTTCGGGTAGGAGCCGGGGCTGATGCTGCCGACGAGGCGACGGGCGCCTTCGGACGGCGGGAAGGTGGCGCCGGGGAAAGCCCAGTGCACGCCGGAGCTGTCGGCGCCCGAGGTCAGGAACGTCTGGCCGGCGAGGTCTTCCTGCTGGCCCCAGGCGTTGACGAGGCCCTTGGAGTGGACTTCGAGGCGCTCGGTGTTCGGGTCGTAGGCGAAGGCGACGCCGGAGTTGGCGCGGACGAGGCCCCACGGGGTCTCGAGGTGCGAGTGGATGTAGATCGTCTGGTGGAAATAGAGACGGCCATCGATGCCCCAGTGAAGCGTGTGGACGATGTGGTGAGTGTCCTCGGTGCCGAAGCCGCTCAGCACGATGCGTCGGTCGGAGAGCACGCCGTCGGTGTTCGGCTTGGTGAGGTGGAGGAGCTCGGTGCTCGCGCCGACGTAGACGCCGCCGAGATTGTCGGGAGCGACGCCGGAGGGGATCAGCAGGCGGTCGGCGACGATGCGCGAGACATCGGCCACGCCGGTGTGGTGCGTATCCTCGAGGAGGATGATCTTGTCGTTGCCGGTCGAAGGACCGAACTTCGCGGAGTCGCCGGCCATCTGCGCGGCAAGGTCTTCGGGGTTCACCTGCGGGTAGGTGTTGGAGGTCGCGACCCAGAGCCGGCCGGAGGTGTCCCAGTTCATGTGCACGGGTTTCTCCAGGAGCGGGTTCTCGGCGAAGAGCGAGATGCGGAGTCCGTCGGACAGCTTGAAGTCCGGGGTGGGCAACGAAGGCTGAACCGTGAGCTTGGCGGGCGTCTTGGGCTCGGGCGGCAGCGTGCTCGGCTGGCCGGCGGAGACCGCGATGGCGTCGGCTTCGGCCTTGTCGATCAGCGGGTCGAACTTCGGGATCTCGACGGCGTTGTTGCCCTGTTCGCGCTTACGGAAGCCGAAGATGTAGGTGTAGTTGGCCGGACGGCTGCGGTGGAAGAAGAGCGAGTTCTTGCGGAGGATCGAGCCGCGCAGGGCTTCGGCGGCGGCGGTCGGCTTGTCCCAGCCTTCCTTATTCAGGTTCCAGCCGAGCTGGGCGCCGACGCCTTCGCTGAGGGCGCGATAGCCGCGCTCGGTCAGGTGGATGCCGTTGTCGGTGCCGTGGTCCAAGGCGATGCCCTGGGTTTTCCATTCGGCTTGGACGAAGGGCACGTTCTTTTCCGCCGCGAGTTCGGCGAGGCTGCGGCCATAGGCGGCGAGCATCTGGTTGTGTTCGGAGGGGTCGGGCAGGCCGGGACGGGAACCGCGGAGGTCTTCGTGCGCGATCGGGCCGAGGATGACGAAGCGGACTTTACCAGAGGGGCTGGCTTCCTTGATGAGGTCCATCAGCTGGGCGACTTCGCGCTTCAGGCGCGCCGGCGTATGCTCGGTGCCGTAGCGGGCGGGGTCGGGATTCAGCGCCGGGTCATTCTTGCGATAAGTGAGTTCTTCCAAGGAAGCGGCCATGCCGTAGCCGATGATCGCCACCGTAGGCTTCACGACGGCGAGCTGTTCCTTGAGTTGGTCGAGTCCCTTGGCGGCCGGATCGAAGCTCGCGCGCGAAGCTCCGAGGGGAGTGTCGCCGGAGTAGCCGAGGTTGCGGACAGCGAACTTCTTGCCGGGGAATTCCTGGCGCATCTTGGCCTCGAGCAGGCCGTAATTATTTTCGCGTTCGATCAGCACGTCGCCGATCAGCAGCACGCGGTCGCCGTCTTCGAGGGTCAGCTTGCGGTTCTCGCCGGCGGCCTGGGTGTTCGGCTGGAAAGCGATGAGGGCACAAAGGGCCAGCAGGGTGGGGAAGCGGGGCATGTCAGGATTGGAAAAGGGTTTCAGGGATATGGCGAGGCGACTTTCGACCTCGCGGCCCGGAAGTTGTTGCCAGCGGATGGCCTTTAATTTCGGTCAATTAAACGGCCTGCCGAAAATCAGTCCGCGAACTGCGGCCAGCGGGCCCGAAAGGCGAGCTGCGCATCCTTGTCGGGAATCACCGGTCGGGCGGGGTCCGTCAGGAACTTGAGCGGGAAGGCCGGCTTCAGGTGCAGGATGCTCACGATCGATCCCTTGACCTCGAACACCGCATACCAGGCGCCGCAGCCGATGTCGAAGAGGTCGCCGTGGCGGCTGCGGATACGGCGCGTCCGATGCGGACTAGGATCGCGGCTGAGGATCTCGAGCAGGCGGGCTTCGAAGTCCACCGACCATTCCTGCTTGAGCCACGCCATATGCTCCGCCGCCTGCGGTGAGAACGTGACCGTAAAGGCCGGCGGGGCGTTGAGCGCGGCGTCGACCTCGTCGATCCAGCCCGCCTTGGCGTCGGGGAACGAATCGTAGGCCGGGATGTAAGGCTTGATGTCGAAGACCGGCGTGCCGTCGACGAGGTCGCACGGACCGAGGATCAGCTTGCCCTTCTTGATCTCGAGCAGCTGCACCGGCGTGATGCCGATCGGATTGGGGCGATGCGGAGAGCGGGTCGCGAAGACGCCGCGTCTCTTCGAGGGGCCGCGCGGCGGGAGCACTTCGGGCCGCCAGTCGGTGTTGCGATGGAACCACCAGATGAGCCAGACACGGTCGAACCCTTGCAGGTCCTTGAGGGCCTTCTGGTATTTGTCCCCGGGCAGCATCTCCAGGACGTTGGTCTCGGCCTGCTTCTCGTCGGGCTGGTGACGGGCGTCGAACTTCAACGGCTTACCGGAGCGGATGAAGCCGATGGGCGTGATGGTGAGTCCCGGATCCAAGATGACCAAGGCCTAGGCCTCGCAGGGCAAAAGGCAAAGATTCATTGTCTTGGACGTTGGCCGTCATTAGCCGTGTTGGCCGCAATGTCCGCCGAGGTCATCAATCTTTCGTGCTATAAGTTCGCTCCGTTGGAGGGGCTCGAGGAATTGCGGGCCCGCCTGCAGGAGGTCTCGCAGGCGCAAGGCCTCAAGGGCACCATCCTGCTGGCGCCGGAGGGGATCAACTTCTTCCTCGCCGGCACGCGAGCGCAGCTCGCGGTCATGCTCGAAGTCATCCGCGCCGTCCCCGGGCTGGACGGCATCCAGCCGAAGGAGAGCCCGAGTTCCGCCCAGCCGTTCAAGCGCATGCTGGTGAAGATCAAGAAGGAGATCATCGCCTTCGGGGTCGAAGGCGTGGATCCGGCCCGTCGTCCTTCCGCCAAGATCTCGGCGAAGCAGCTCAAGCAGTGGTTGGACGAAGGGCGGCCCGTCACGCTGCTCGACACGCGCAACGATTACGAAGTGCGGATGGGGACCTTCAAGGGCGCGGTCGTGCCGAAGATCTGGAATTTCCGCGATTTCCCCGCCGCGGTCGAGAACCTACCGGCCGAACTGAAGTCTCAACCGGTCGTGATGTTCTGCACCGGCGGCATCCGCTGCGAGAAGGCCGGTCCGTTCATGGCGATGAAAGGCTATACCGACGTGCTGCAGCTCGACGGCGGGATCCTGAAGTATTTCGAAGAAGTCGGCGGCGCGCATTACGACGGCGAATGTTTCGTCTTCGACGAGCGCGTCGGCGTGGGGCCCGACCTGCGCGAGACGGGTTCGGTCATCTGCTTCAACTGCCAGATGCCGCTCACGGTCGAGGACCAGCGCCGCCCGGATTACGTCTATGAGAAGACGTGCCGTCACTGCGTGGACGGAAAGCCCAAGGGCCGGGGTAATACCGCCCAGCGCGGGGCCTGAGCGTTACCAGCGTAGTTCCGACAGGCTGAAGACCCGGCGGGCGCCCTTCGGTAGTCGGCCTTGCAGGGTCATGTCATCCGCACCCCCCAGGATGCCCGTGCGGAGCAGGAGGCTGTCGAGGCCTGCGCCGGCGGCGCCGGCGATATCGTGCTCCGGGCTGTCACCGATCGCCAGGACCGTCATCGGCGGCGGGTTGCCCAAGGCGGCCAGCGCGGTGTGGTAGATGTCCCGGTGCGGTTTGCCGAAATAACGGAGGACGGCGCCTTTGCGTTCGAGTTCGAGGGCGATGGCGCCGGCCGAAGGGCGGACGCCTTTGGGCGTGAGCATCTCGAGGTCGGGGTTGCAGACCGCGATCGTCACGCCGCGACGGGCGGCCTGCGTCAGGTCACGGATCTGTTCGCGCCAGTTGCGGTCCGGTTCCTGGCAGGCGGCGAGGATGATGCCGTCGGCCTCGTCGGGCCAGGTGAGCGAGAAGCCGAGGTCGCCGAAGCCGTAATCGTCGCCCGGCTTGCCGGAGATGTGTACCTTGGCTCCGCGGCGGAAGCCGTCGCCCAGGGCGCCCGCGCGCATCGAGGCCTGCGCGGCGTCGCCGGAGGTGACCACGGCGTCGAAGTGTTCGGGGCCGAAGCCGAACTTCGCGAGGCGTACGACGTTGTCGGCGCCGGTCTTGGCGGAATTGGAAAGCACCGCGACCTTGCCGCCGCTCTCGCGGAAGCGACGCAGGGCCTCGGCGGCATGCGGATACGCGACGGTGCCGTCGTGCAGCGTGCCGAATTGGTCGACGAGCAGGGCGCCGTATTGGGCGGCGACTTCGGAGAGTCCGGCGATGGACGTAAGTGCGCTCATGCGAAGGTGATTTCGTGGCCAAGCGATCGCCAGGCGAGACGCGCCGCCCCCGCGGCGGCTTCTTCGCTCCAGGCCGGAATTTGCGGTACGCCGAGGGCCGCGGCGCGCAGGCTCATCCAGGCGGCGCTGCGGGCGCCGCCGCCGGCATGGCGCACGTTGCGCAAGGACGGGCAGCCGAGTTCCCGGAGCTTCGCGAATCCGGTCTGTTCGATGCGTGCGAAAGCTTCATAGATGCCTTGCAGGAATTCGGCGTCGGAAGCCGGACGCGGCGTGAGTCGCGGCGCGAGCTTGGCGTCGGAGATCGGGAAGCGTTCTCCGGCGGAAGGCAGGGGGTAGAAGTCGGTTCCGGTCGGCTTCTGCGGGTTGAGCGAGGGCTCCAGGGCGACCAGCTGTTCGGGCGAGAAGTGCTGCAAGAGCGTCTTGCCTCCGCAGTTGGAGGCCCCGCCGGCGAGCCAGGTGTCGCCGATACGGTGGCTATAGATGCCAAGTTCGGGAGCGAAGACCGGGCGGTCGCTGAGCAACTTCAGCACGATAGTCGAGCCGACCGCCGTGGAGGCTTCGCCCGGTTCGGTCGCGCCGCTGGCCAGGAAGGTCGCGCACCCATCGGTCGTGCCGGCCGCGATCGTGATGCCTTCGGGGATGCCGAGGGCGATGGCTGCCTGGGCGGAGACGTGTCCGATCGGCGTGCCGACCGGGACGACTTCCGGGAGGAGGCCGGGAGAGAGTCCGAACGCACTCAGCCAGTCCGGCCAGCTGCGGCTGACGGGATCGTAACCGGTCTTCAGCGCATTGTTCTCGTCGGTCTGCCAGTTCGTCGCTCCTAGGCAGCCGTTGATCCAGTCGGCCTGATGGACGATGCAGTGAAGGCGGGGGAGCTTGGCCCATTGCAGGGCGCGTGCCGCTGGAGACGTGGCGCCGTGCGCGGCGCTTTCCCGTGGGGCGAGCGACTTGATCTTCGCGGCGAGATCGCCGGTGTCGGCGTCATCATACATGCGGGCCGGGGCCAGCGGGCGGTTATGGTTGTCGACCGGGAGGATCGTGCCGGAGGTAGCATCGACGGCGATCGCCCTCGCACCCGAAAGGTCGAGCTGCCGGCTCAGTTCATCCAAGGCCGTGCGACAACCATTCCACCAGTCTTCGGGCGATTGTTCGCGTCGGGCGCCGTTGGCCTTGGTCGCGGGGAGCGTCGCCGAGCCGAGTCCGAGGATTTTTCCGGATGCATCGACGGCCACGGCGCGCACGCCGGAGGTGCCGAGGTCTAGGCCGATGACGAAGCCGTGCATTTCGGGGTTATGGGGAGGAAGGGGGCCTTGGGGCAAGAGTGGATGACGGATGACGGAGGGCAGATGACAGATGGAAGTAACTGGGCACGAGCTGAAGCGCCGAGGACGACGAGGTCTTGGGGCATACTAACCGCCAACCGCTATCCGCTTACCGCTCCTTACTTGGGATTCAGTTCATCCCAACTCTTCAGGCCGCAGGTCTTGAGGTAAGGTTCGGCGGCGGCTTTCCATCGCGGAGTATCGGCGGCCTGGAATAGGAACCAGATCGGACGCTTCTGGTCCGGCTCCGAGATCGTTCCTTCCTTGTTGCTCCAGAGTCCGAAGCGCAGGCTGCCTTCTTTGGCGTTGTCGACGTGCCGATGATAGTGGAAGGCGTCGATGGTATCGCCTAGGCGCGAGACCTTTTCCCAGGCATAGGCGTAGGCCGCGGCCTGTTCGACGAGGGCTTCGGGGCGCTTGCTCACATCGAAGCCTTGTTCCGTGAAGCTGAGACGGCGCGGCTTGCCGGCATAGAGCATTTCGGGCGTGGAGAGTTTCTTCGTGAGAACTTCGACGTTCTTGAACGTCACCTTCGGCGTGCTGTCATCGAACGTCACCTTGTCCAGCCAGGTACGCGGGTCGCGGAGATTCCAAGGGTAAGGGTGGAAGGCCAGGTTCCAGTCGAAGTCACCCCGTTCGCGGGCGTGCTTCGCGAACAGTTCGAGCAAGGTGCGTCCGGGGCAGGCTTGGAGCGGGTCGGGGTGGTTCTTCGCTGTCCAGTTGTGCTCCAATGAGAGATAGACGCGGGCGTGGGCCGAATGCCGGCGAAGGGATTCCCAGGCCAGTCGTGCCTGGTCTTCGTATTGCGTGGCGACTTCTTCGGCCGTCGCCGGTCCCATCTGGTGCCATTCGTTATGGGAGTTTACCTCGTTGCTGATGATCCAGCCCCAGACGCGTCCGTACGTGGTGTCGCCGGCTGACCAGCGTTGGGCGACGAAATCCGTGAGGGCCTTGTAGCAGGCCCGTCCTTCCGGCGTCACCGTGTCGGCGGCCATCGTGATGCCTTTCACCGGGTCTGCTTTCGGGTGGATGGTCAGCTTGCGGATGCGTTCGTCGGGCGAGCGCACGGTGGTGATGATGAGCGTGACCACGACGCCCTTGTCGCTCAGGGGTTTGATCTGTCGGTCCATCGCCTCGACGCCCTTTTGGTTGATCGCGAACGTGAAGCCATCGGCCGAAGCGGTGGGTTGGCCGGGTTTGGCTTCCTTTTCGGATGAGAGCAGCGCGTTGAGCCTGAGGTTGATGCCGGCGTGATGGATGCCGAGCTCGAGCGCGTCGGGAATCATCTGGACTTGAAGGCCCTTGGGGCTGCTCGTGCTCGGGTAGGGCGTCTGATCCGGCCCGGCTGATGCCATCGCGGACAGGCACAGGATGGCGAGAGACAGGAGGCGCATGAGCGGAGAGACAGGTTCGGTAAGGGAAGGTTTCAATCAAAAGGTTGCCGATTGACCGATGGGGGGTGCGCCTTAATTAATCCTCATAACCCCATGAGACTCCTGGCACTTCTTCTCTGTCTGGTCGGTGGCCTGCTATCCGCCGCGCCCGCCACGCAGCCCAACATCGTCTTCATCTTCTCGGATGACCACGCCTATCAGGCGATCAGCGCCTATGGCGACGCCCGGAAGCTGAACCAGACCCCGAACATCGACCGTATCGCCAAGGAGGGGACGCGCTTCGACCGCGCCCTCGTGACGAACTCGATCTGCGGACCATGCCGCGCCGTCGTCCTGACCGGCAAGTATTCCCATCTCAACGGTTTCTATAACAACACGAATTCCTTGTTCAACGGAGCCCAGGTGACCTTCCCGAAACTCCTGCAGAAGGCGGGCTACCAGACCGCGATGATCGGCAAGTGGCACTTGGGCAGCGATCCCACCGGCTTCGATTTCTGGCAGGTCCTTCCTGGGCAGGGCGTCTACTACAACCCGCCGATGATCAATGCGCAGGGCACGGTGAAGACCCAGGGGTATGTGACCGAGATCATCACGGACCTCTCGCTCGGCTGGCTGGAAAAGCGCGACAAGACCAAGCCTTTCCTCCTCATGTGCCAGCACAAGGCCCCGCATCGCGAATGGGAGCCGAACATCAAGGACCTCGATTTCGACAAGGACCGCGTCTATCCCGAGCCGCCGTCGCTCTTCGATGACTATGCCAATCGCGCGAAGGCCGTCGCCGACAACGACATGAGCCTGGAGAAGACGATCACGGAGAAGGACATGAAGCTCGTCCGCCCGCCGCAGCTCGACGCCGAGCAGGCCGGCGTCTGGGATGCTTACTACGGCCCGCGCAACGAAGCCTACCGTAAGGCAAATCTTTCCGGCAAGGACCTGGTGCGCTGGCGCTATCAGCGCTACATGCATGATTACCTCGCCACGGTGAAGTCGGTGGACGACAGCGTCGGCCGCGTCCTGAAGTACCTCGAGCAGCACGGACTCGCCGAGAACACCATCGTCGTCTATGCGTCGGACCAGGGGTTCTATCTCGGCGAGCACGGCTGGTTCGACAAGCGCTGGATCTTCGAGGAGTCCATCCGCACGCCCTTGCTGGTCCGCTGGCCCGGAGTGACCAAGCCGGGGTCGGTCAGCAAGGACCTCGTCTCCAACCTGGATTTCGCCGAGACCTTCCTGGATGCCGCCGGCGTCGCCATCCCCGCCGAAATGCAGGGTCGCAGCCTGAAGCCGATCCTCGCGGGCGCGACACCCGCCGACTGGCGTAAGGAGTTCTACTATCACTACTACGAATACCCTCAGCCGCACCATGTTTCGCCGCACTACGGCATCGTGACCGACCGTTACAAGCTGGTGCATTATTACGGCACCGGTCGCGACGAGACCGACCTGTTCGACAGCGAGAAGGATCCGCTCGAGCTGCGCAGCTATTTCGGCCAACCCGGGTATGAGGCGGTCCAGGCCGACCTTGAGTCGCGCCTGCAGAAGCTCCGCGTCGAATTCAAGGAGCCTGCCGTCGAAGACGAATATGCCACCGGCGAAAAGAAGCGACCCGGCCAAGGCCAGGGTAAGGGCAAGGGGAAGGGCAAGGGCCCTAACGCCGGGAAAGCCCCCGAAGCCAAGTAAGGCTTATTCGCCGACCTTAGCCGCGGCCTTCTTGCCCTTGGCCTTGCCGGCATTGTCGGCGGCAGGGTCGAAGGCCGGGTTGGGCGTGGGCAGCTGGGCGTCGACGGATTTAAGCCAGGCGTCGAGGCGCGTGCGCAGCGCCTTGGCGCGTTCGGGCTGGGCCGCGGCGAGGTCCTTGGATTCGCTGACATCGCTGCCCAGGTCGTAGAGTTCGTCGCGGCCGTCTTCGTAGAAGTGGACGAGGCGGAAGTCGCCGAGGCGGATCGCGCTGTAAGGCGTGGCGCCTCCGGGATGATAATGCGGGTAGTGCCAGAAGATCGCCTCGCGGTCGGGCTTCGTGCCGGACTTGAGCAGCGGCGCCAGGCTGACGCCGTCGACGAGGGACTGGAGCGGCTTGACTCCCGTCATCTCCAGCAGGGTCGGGTAGAGGTCGATCGACATCGCCGGGGTGGCTTCGACGACGCCTGCCTTCGTGACGCCGGGCCAGTAGACGATGAGCGGGACGCGGACGCCGCCTTCGTAGGCGGAGCCTTTGCCGGCGCGTAGCGGGGAATTGTCGGTCGTCGGCAGCAGGCCGCCGTTGTCGGTGGTGAAGACGATGATCGTGTTATCTTCGAGGTGCAGGTTCTTCAGGCCGGCGCGGATCGTGCCCAGCGCGTCGTCGACGCTCGTGACCAAGGCCGCGTAGGTCGCGTTCTTCTGTTTCAGGTCCGGTGTCTTCTCCGCCTTCGCCTTGAATTTCGCGATCACGTCGGGCTTGCCGGCGATCGGCTGGTGGACGGCGTAATGCGGGAGGTAGATGAAGAACGGCTTGTCCTTGTTGGCCTCCATGAACTTGACCGCCTCGCTCGCCTCGCGGTCCGTGAGGAATTCGCCCGCGGGTCCGTCCTTCAGGGTCGGGATGCCGTAGGGGGAGACGTAACGGGGAGGCTGGCCGCGATGATAGCCGCCGATGTTCACGTCGAAGCCATGCTTGTCGGGATAGTAAGCTTCGTCGCCTTCCTTCAGTCCGGGCGTGAGGTGCCATTTGCCGATGCTCGCGGTCGCATAGCCGGCGGCCTTGAACTGTTCGGCGAGCGTGATCTCTTCGAACGGCAGGAACTTCTGCCAGTCGGGGATCTTCAGCTTGGCGTGGGGACGTTCATGTCCGGTGATCCAGTCCGTGAGGTGCAGGCGGGCAGGGTACTTGCCGGTCAGCAAGGCGGCCCGGGTCGGGGAGCACACCGTACAGGCGGAGTAACCGTTCGTGAAGCGGACGCCGTCCTTGGCGAGCTGGTCGACATTGGGTGTCTCGTAGAACCGGCTGCCGTAGCAGGAAAGGTCGGTCAGGCCCATGTCATCGACCAGGACCACGATCACGTTGGGCGGGCGGCCTGGGGTCGATTCGGCGGCGAAAAGGGCGGTGAGTCCCAAAAGGGATAGCAAAAATGGGCGCAACATGGGTCTAAAGGGGGTGGGGTGGAGGTAATCTTTCCACGTGCTTTCCTCAAGGGCAATGAGCCGAAAACCTGCCGAACGACGGAAATTGGGTTTGTCAGTAAAACGCCCTGACTTAATCTAGGCATTAAGTCTAACCCCGCTTTAAATCCCTTATGTCTAAATTCTTCAGTTCCCTGTCGATGCTGCTACTCCTAGTGGCGTCCGCCTTCGGCGCCGGTATGGCCGGCAAACTTGAAGGCTCGGCCATCGCCGCCCAGGCTTCAGACGACCGGCTTGCCGCAGCTGCCGCCAAGATTGGGTGGAGCCTGGAGCGGGCCAAGGCTATCGCCGCACGCGACAGCGACCTGCATGTCACGGCTGACAATCGTCTGTTCTACGCCTGTACCTTCAAGGCCCCGATGACTGCTCCCTCCGGCGGCGGCTCGGCTCAGATTCAGACGGGTCCCGACACTTCCACCTATACCGGCGTCCCTCCGACCGTTACTGCCACCACGGCCTTCCAGTTACATAGCCGTCCGGGTGCCGCCAAGACCTTGTATCTTGATTTCAAGGGGCACACTACGCCCGCTGGCCTTTGGTCGATCAGTTCCATCACCATCCCCGCGTTCAAGCTCAGCGGCACCACTTCCGCCACGGATCAGCTCAACCTCAATGCCATCCGCGACATCTGGTTGCATGTCTCCGAGGACTTCGCCGCCTGGGACATTGACGTGACGACGGATAGCACCGGGATCTCCACCAAGCCAGGCCTGCGTTGCGTCGTGGGTGGCCGTCAGGATGCGGTTGTCGGCTCCTTCGGTGTCATGGGCATCGCGATGATCGGCTCCTTCGGCAATTCCCTTTACGGCAATAACCGTCTCAACGGCAATGACTGCAATAACTTCGTCTTCATCGATTGCAGCAACCCGTCCAGCGGTGCGACGGATACTTCCCTGAATCCTACCACCTCGAACTACGAGGTCACGATCCTTTGCGTCGCCCATGAGGTCGGCCACACCGTCGGGCTCAACCACTGGGGCGAGACCTCTTCGGGAACCGGCGCTTCCTACACCCGCGGACATACCGTCACCGGTTATACCGGCGTCGCGAACGTCTGCCCGATCATGGGTAACAGTGCGCTTCCTGGCTGGCCTAATGCCTGCAACCTGAACCAGTGGTCGAAGGGAGATTATCCCTTCGCCTACGCCGCTACGTCCGGAGGCACCCAGGATGACATCGCGATCATCTCGACCTATGCCACGAAGCTCGTCGGCGCCAATGACGACCACGGCGACACCCTCGCTACGGCTACGGTCGTCTCCGGCACTTCGATCACCGCCGGAGGGATCATCGCCGACAGCACCGACGTCGACCTGATGAAGATCACGCCCGGTGTCGGCGCGTTGACGCTCACCGCGACGCCCCATCTCAAGTACCGCAATCTCAACGGCAACCTGAAGATCGGCCTTTCGCTCCTCAATTCCGCGGGTGTCACCGTCGCCAAAGCCTATCCGACCAACAGCATGGGCGCGACGCTGACCTACAATGTCACGACCGGAGGAAACTATTACATCAAGGTGAACGGCCTGGGCTACGACCCGTCCAAGACCGGCGCCAATCAGGTCTGGACCAACACGGGCGTGACGGGAACCGTCATCGGCACTTCCACTGGCTTCACCAACTATGGCTCGCTCGGGCGCTACGGCGTCACCGGTAGCTGGCAGCCTTACATTCAGGCTCCCACCGCCATCATCACTTCCAACAAGACCGGCGGGGTCCGTCCGGTGACCGTCGCTTTCAGCGGCAGCTCTTCGACCGATCCCGATGGCTTCGTCGCTAGCTATAGCTGGAACTTCGGCGACCCCGGTTCGGGAACGGCGAATACCTCCACCCTCGCCAGCCCGACGCACACCTACTCGGGTGCACCTGGGAACTATACGGCCACCTTGGTCGTCACGGATAATCAGGGTAACCCCTCGTCGGCCGCCCAGAAGGTCATCGCCGTCAGCGGTACGGCCCTGCCGCCTTCGCTCCGACTCGCTTCGATGACCGCCGCCTGGGTCCGCATGACCAATGTCGAGGTGGCTGGCTCCGCCTCTATCCAGGTCGTCGACCAGTATGGCCAGCCGTTCCGCTATGCGGTCGTCAATGTCAGCGTGGGCGGTGCGGCGTCCGGCTTGGCTGCCGCCAAGACCGATGCGAACGGTTTCGTGACCATCAACATGCCCAAGCAGCGCAACACGACGACGGGCAACCTGGTGTTCACCGTGACGAGCGTTTCCTACCCTGGCTACACCTACGACCTGACGCATAACATTCCGTTCAGCGCCTCGGTGTCGCTCCCGGCTTACGTGCCCTGATCCTCTTCGGGATTACGTTTCGAAGGCGGCCGCAAGGTCGCCTTCTTCGTTTGGGCTGGAGCAAGGGGTGGTGGCGGGTAGATTGCGGGTCTCGCCATGGCTTCCGAAATCCAGCCTTCTTCCCGCCGTGAGTTCCTCGGAGCCGCGGCCTTCGCTCTCGCCGGTCTCGCGACGGCTTCCCGTATCGCCGCGGCCGATGCGCCCAAGGCGCCGGTGAAGCGCCCTCCGAATCCCTACGTTTACAAGTTCAACATCGGCAAGATCGAGGCCTTCTCGATCAGCGACGGACATATGCTCTTCCGCCAGGGGCTCGAACTGATGTGGCCCGAGGCCGACCGTCCGACGATGAAGGACGCCTTGGTCTTCAATCGCGAGCGCCTCGATGCGTTGCCGCTCTACGTCAATATCATGGGCCTGAAAATCGGTGACGAGGTCGCCCTGATTGACGCCGGTTTCGGCGAGCGTCACCCGAACCCCAATTTCGGCTGGCTGGCCGAAGGCCTGCGTCAGCTCGGCATCAAGCCCGAGCAGGTGACGACCGGTTTCCTGAGCCATTCGCATTCGGACCACCTCGACGGGTTCGTCGACAACGGCAAGCCGGCCTTCCCGAACGCCAAGATCTACCTGCTGCAGGAAGAATATGATTTCTGGCGCGGGCCGAACCCCGATTTCTCCAAGTCCAAGCGCGATAAGAAACCGTTGCCCGCGATGGTGAAGACCGTCTGTCGCAACTTTGACATCCTCAAGGACCAGCTCGTCATCGCCAAGGACGGCCAGAAGCTCTTCCATGATGCCGTCACCTTGATCGCCGCCCCGGGCCATACCGACGGGCACGCCTGCTTCGAGATCCGTTCGGGCGACGAATCGCTGGTCCACATCAGCGACGTCGTCCATCATCACGTGCTCATGTTCGACAACGTCGGCTGGACCGTCGCCATGGACCATGATCCCGAGACCGCCGTCAAGACGCGCAAGAAACTCTTCGCCCGCATGGCCAAGGAAAAGAGCCGTGCCTTCGGCTTCCATCTCCCCTGGCCGGGTATCGGTACCGTCGTGCCCAAGGGG
>CANGRI010000001.1 GCA_947456525.1 Opitutia bacterium | reverse complement strand
GGCAATCTCGCCGGCCCCAAGTTCAAGCACCTCTTGGTGGCACCCTTCGACCTGGCCCGCAAGGTCGTCGAACTCATCAAGGCGGAGACCGCGAACGCGAAGGCAGGCAAGACGGCCACCATCTTCGCCAAGGTCAACAGCCTCGTCGACCCCGAGGTCATCGCCTCCCTCTACGAAGCGTCGCAGGCCGGCGTCCGGATCGAGTTGGTGGTCCGCGGCATCTGCTGCTTGAAACCCGGAGTGCCGGGCAAGAGCGAGAACATCCGGGTGCGCAGCTTCCTCGGACGATTCCTCGAGCACAGCCGCCTCTTCCGCTTCGAGAACGCCGACGCCCAGCCGATTCTGCTGATGGGCAGCGCCGACTGGATGCCTCGCAACTTCCAACGTCGCATCGAATGCGTCTTCCCGATCCGCGCCGCCCACGTCCGTCGACGCATCGAAGAAGAGATCCTGTCGGTGTATCGCGATCGCCAAGGTGACGCCAAAGCCCTCAACGCTGACGGTATCTATGTCGCCTGCGAACCGATGGGTCGCCTCGCGCCGGGCGCACAAGACACCTTCCTGCAGCTAGCAGCCAAGGCCGCCCAGACCCGTCTCAGCGAGCAGACGGAGAAGTAGAAGGCCCCAGGCATATCCGTTCGACGGCCGCGTTGAACCCCTCGGCGTCGCCGAGGATCTCGACTTCCAGCCGGACGAACAATAAAGGGATAGGCGGACGGAAGCGGGCCTGAAGCCGGACCGCGTCCTTCTCCGTGGTCACGATCATCTCCGCCTTGGCCTGCATGGCCTGCTCAAGGACTTCGTCGAGGTCCTCGTCGGCGAAGGAATGGTGGTCGAGGAACCTACGGTTCGCGACGATCTCGGCGCCGTTGTTCGTGAGGATCTCCTCGAAGCGCTCCGGCGTGGCGATGCCGGAAAAGGCGGCGATACGCCGGCCCTTCAGGTCGGACATCGGCAGACGCTTCGGACCATCGACCTCGACCAGCTCGCAGGCGCTGTGCGAGCAAGCGATGATCTCGGCCTTGGCGTTATGACGGCGAATCAGGCGCACCAACGATTCCGCAGGAGGACCGACCGATTTGGTGACGAAGACGTAGGAGGCGCGGCTCAGGTTGGAGATCGGCTCGCGGAGCACCCCGCGCGGCAGCAAGGAACCGTTGCCGAAGGGGTCGCGGCTGTCGACGAGCAGAAGGTTGATCTGGCCTCTCAGCGGCAGGTACTGCAGCCCGTCATCGAGCAGGATCGTATCGACCCCGAAGCGCCGTAGCGCGAAGCGACCCCCTTCGACGCGGTCACGATCGACGATGACCACCACGCCGGACCCGGCGAGGTTCTGCGCCAGCATGTAAGGCTCGTCGCCGGCCTCATCGGGGCCGACGAGCACGGTCTTTCCATCCGATACCACGAGCGGATCCGGACGGCTGCCCTGGGTCAGCCAACGCCAGAACCGCTTCAACATGGAATCCGACGACCCCTTGTAACCGCGGGACAAGATCGCGACTTTACGGCCACGGGATGCGAGCACGCGCGCCATCTTGAGCACGATGGGGGTCTTGCCGGTGCCGCCGACGGTGAGATTACCTACGACGACCACCTTGCACCCCAGCGGCGTGTCGCGAAAGAGCCGGTTACGGTAAAGCCAGAGTCGCAGGCGGACCAAGAGCTCGAAAATCCACGAAAGCACCTTCAGGAAGGCCCCGAGCAGCGCCGCTCCGGGGCCTTTGCGACGTTCGTAGACTACGTCTACGGCATAGCTCGCCACAGCCTCTCCCAGGGAGGAAAAGAACCCTCTGTGCTTCGCGGCCATGGACGAATTGATGCAAAGTTGTTTGACGAAGGCAACCATCCCGATTGAGAAGGACGACCCAGCGCCATGCTCGTACACCTGTTGCGCACCAAACTTCTCCGAGCCGAGGTCACCGCGGCCCGGCTCGATTACGAGGGCTCCTTGGCCATCGATCGGGAGCTCATGGCCCTCGTCGGCATGCTCCCATATGAGAGGATCCTGGTCGGCAACCTGGCCAACGGGGAGCGCTTCGAGACCTACGCCATCCCCGCCCCCGCCGGGACCCGTGAGGTCTGCCTGAACGGCGCCACCGCCCATCTCGGCAAGCCCGGCGACCTGCTCGTCATCATGTCTTTCACGGAAATCGAGGAATCTGCCGCCTCGACCTGGAAACCCCGGACCGCCACGCTCGCCGAGACCAACCGGCGGATCGTCCGGCTCGAGAACCCCGAAGTCCCCACCTCCCTCCTCACCACCTTCCAACGATGAGCTATCGTCTATATATACCCGGCCCCCTCACCGTCTCCGACTCGATCGTCCAGGCCATGGGCAAGCCCATGGTCGGCCATCGTTCCGGCGACTTCGTCAAACTGTACAACGACATGCAGCCCCGCCTGCAGTCGATGTTCTTTACCAAGGATCCGGTCTACCTCTCCACCAGCTCCGCCTGGGGCGTGATGGAAGGCGCCCTCCGCAACGTCTGCCGCAAGGGCGTGCTCAACTGCATGAACGGCGCGTTCTCCGACAAGTGGAACGACGTCGCCAAGCGCTGTGGCAAATACGCCGAAGCCCTCCAGTTCGACTGGGGTAAGCCCGTCGACCCGGAAGCCGTCCGCAAGGCCCTCGCGACCGGCAAGTTCGACTGCATCACCTTCATCCATTCCGAGACCTCCACCGGCACGCTCTCGCCCATCGCCGACATCATGGCCGTGGTCCGCGAGTTCCCCGACGTGATCTCGATCGCCGACACGGTCAGTTCCTTCTCCACCATCCCCATCAAGAAGGATGAGCTCGGCGTCGACATCTTCCTCACCGGCTCCCAGAAGGCCCTCGCGCTCCCCCCGGGCCTCGCGATCTTCGCCGTCAGCGAACGCGCCCGCGAACGCGCCAAGCTGTCCCCGGACCGCGGCTACTACTTCGACCTGATCGAGTTCCAAGACAACCACGTCAAGGGCATGACCCCTTCGACCCCCTGCATCTCGCTCTTCTACGGCCTGCAGCAGCGCCTCCTCGAAGTCGAAGCCGAAGGCCTCGACAACCGCTACGCCCGCCACATCCGACTCAACGAACGCATGCGCGCATGGGGTCTCGCCAAGGGCTTCTCCCTCCTTCCTGAAGTCCAGTTCGGCACCCGCGGCCTGAACTGCTTCAAGAACGATCGCAACGCCGACCTCGAGCGCCTGAACAAGACCCTCAAGTCGCGCCACAAGCTCGTGATCGATGGCGGCTACGGCAAGCTCAAGGGCAAGACCTTCCGCATCTCCAACATGGGCGATGAGACCGACGCCACCATCGCCACGCTGATCGCCGCACTGGACGACTCCTTCGCCGAGCAGGGAATGTAACCGGATTTGACAATCGGTTATCATCCTACGCATGCGCAAGAAGTCATCCAAGTCGTCCGACGAAGTTTCCGCCCCCGCCGGTTCCAAGACCCTGGTCATCGCCGAGAAGCCCTCGGTAGCGACCGACCTCGCCAAGGTCCTCAAGGTCCCCAAGGCCACCAGCGATTACTTCGAGAACGACAAGTGGGTGATCAGTTCTTCCATCGGCCACGTGGTGCGCCTCGTGGATCCGGATGACATCGACCCGAAGCTCAAGCGCTGGACGCTGAAGGACCTGCCGATCGATCCGCCGAAGTTCGACGGCACCGCCAGCCCGGACATCCTCAAGGCCGTCATCAGCGAGCGCAACAACGGCGATCGCTACAAGCTGCTCAAGAAACTGCTGAGCCGACCTGACGTCGGGACGGTGGTCAACGCCTGCGACGCCGGACGCGAAGGCGAACTCATCTTCCACTACGTCTACCAGCTCGCGAAGTGCAAGCTGCCCTGCCAGCGCCTGTGGCTGACGAGCATGACGAACACGGCGATCGCAGAGTCCTTTGAACACCTCCTGCCCGCCTCGGCCAAGCAAGGCCTGCTCGACGCCGCGATCTGCCGCTCCCAGGCCGACTGGCTGGTCGGCATGACGGCCAGCCGTTTCTCCACGATCATCATCGGCGGCGCCAAGCGCGAGGTCTTCTCCGTCGGCCGCGTGCAGACCCCGACGCTCATGCTCATCGTCAAGCGTGAGCTCGAGATCCGCAACTTCGTCCCGAAGACTTTCTGGAAGATCGAAGGCGACTTCGGCGTGACCAACGGCGGCTACCGTGGCGCCGCGCAGGTCCCGGGCGTCACCGACCGCAAGGAAGCCGAACGCTTCTACGACGAAGCCCAGGCCCGCAAGGTCGCGGAAGAAGCCCTCAAGATCGGCAAAGGCGTCGTCAGCGACGAACGTAAGCCGAAGAAGGAAAGCGCCCCGCGCCTCTTCGATCTGACGACCCTCCAGCGCGAAGGTAACCGCCGCTTCGGATTCTCCGCCAAGACGACCCTCGGCGTGGCCCAGGCTCTTTACGAGAAGCATAAGGCGCTCACCTATCCTCGTACGGACTCCCAGTACCTGCCGGAGGATTACATCCCGAACGCCAAGGCCGCCCTCCAGTCCCTCGAAGGCGACCACCCTGCCGGCGTCTTCGCCAAGGAAGCCCTGCGCAGCGGCTGGGTCGATTCCGCCGGACGTCGCGTCTTCGACAACAAGAAGGTCAGCGATCACTTCGCCATCATCCCGACGGGCACCGTTCCGCACGGCCTGACCGACGTCGAACAGAAGATCTACGACCTCGTCGTCCGTCGCTTCGTCGCCGTCTTCTTCCCGATGGCCGAATTCGAGGAGACCGTCCGCACCACCCTCGTCGGCGAACATAATTTCCGCACGACCGGCAAAGTCCTCGTCGTCGCCGGTTGGCGTGCCGTCTGGGGACAGGAAGCCGAAGCCGAGGAAGACAAGGACAAGGAAGGCTCCGCCAGCCTTCCGGCGCTTGTTTCCGCCGACGGCTCTCCCGCCAAGGCCAAGGTCAACGGCATCGACGTCAAGGAAGACGCCACGAAGCCGCCGGCCCGCTACAACGAAGCCTCCCTCCTCGGCGCGATGGAAAACGCCGGCAAGCTCGTCGACGATGAAGCCCTCGCCGAGGCGATGAAGGAACGCGGCCTAGGCACCCCGGCTACCCGCGCCGCGACGATCGAAGAACTCCTCGCGAAGACCTACATCGAGCGCCAAGGCAAGGAACTCGTCCCGCTCGCCAAGGCCTTCCAGCTCCACCAGTTCCTGCACGCCAAGGAAATGGGCGTCTTCACCGAGCCCCAGATGACGGGCGAATGGGAATACAAACTGAAGCAGATCGAGCACGGCGAGATGGGTCCCCGCGAATTCATGAAGGAGATCAAGGCCCTCCTCGAGATCATCGTGAAGAAAGGCGCCGTAAAACCGCCTTCCGCCGAACTCTCCCCCCAGGTCCTCTCCCCCACCGACGGCAAGCCGCTGCTCACCGACGGCGAGAAGTACTTCTCCCAGGACAACGTCGGCACGACCGACCGTCCGAAGATGACCATCTACGTCGGCATGAACGGCCACAACATCACGCCGGCGGAAGTCGCCGAGCTGATCGAGAAGCGCCGCATCGGACCGTTCTCGGATTTCCGCTCGATGAAGTCGGGCAAGAACTTCACGGGTTATATCGACCTCGTCGACCCCGACACGATCAAGCCTCGCGGCACCGAAGAAAAGACCGAAGCCAAACCTGTCGCCGAAGGCGAGGAAGCCGCGCCGGTCAAGGCTCCGCGTAAGACCAAGCCCAAGGCCCCGAGCGGCAAGCTCAAGGCGGTGCTCTATTTCCCTCCCCGCGAAGGCGCGGACGGCAACCCGGACGCCTTCGACGCAGACTGGCCGGTACTCGGCCCCTGCCCGGTCAGCGGACTCTCCGTGCAGCACACGCCGACCGCCGGCTACCGCGTCTGCCCGCAGAAAGCCCTTGAGGCCGGCGCTAAGAAGACATTTAGCCTCAACGCGGAGATGCTGAAGTCGCCGATCTCGGCCGACGACGTCCGCCGCCTGCTCAACGAAGGCAAGACCGGCCTCAAGAAGTTCGTCTCGAATCGCACCAAGCGCACCTTCGAAGCCTTCCTCGTCGCCGACAAGGACAAGGGCTGGTGGTTCGAATTCCCGCCTCGCAAGCCGCGCGCCCCGAAGGGTGCACCGGCCGAGAAGAAGTCGGACGAACCGTTCTGATCAGCGTTCCCAGCCCTGACGGGGGATACGCTCGAGGAGGCCGAGGTTAAGCTCCTTCTCCATCTCACGTAACCGCACCAGGTCATCAGGGGAACCGTCCATCCTGGGTCGCATGCGGGTGAGCCAGTAGTTCCGATACCAGCGATAGGCCTCGGTCTTCTTCCCGGCATTCCAGTCGAAGTCGGCGCAGAAGCGCGCCGCATACCAAGGGGCATCCTCCGCGTCGGCCGCCTGGCGGTAATAGTTGGCGGCGAGGGGAAGATCCTTGAGCTTACCTTCGGCCAGGAATCCGCCCGCGACGAGCAGCGCCGTACGGCCTTTGGCGCGCTGAAGGCCCTCTTCGATGACATCCAGGCCCTTGCGGGCGTACTGTCGGAAAAGCCGTTCCTGGGTCTCGGTCGGAACCTTGTTGTATCCTCCGCGCTTCCGGATCTCCCAATGGGCCATGTCGAGGCCGACTCGCAGGGCCGCGTTTTCCCAGAAATATCTCGCACGGGGATCGAGGGCGCACGAGGTCCGCATGAAAGCCTCGCAGCCCGGCCGATCGCGACGCTCCCAGTAGACGTAGCTGCGGATCCAGGCCATGTCGGCGACGACGGTGCGAAGCCCGCCCAGGACGCCGAGCAGGACGCCCTGCCCCAGCGTGGGCTCGAGATCCTTGCGACCGATCTCCGGGATGCTCGGACGGACCCGGCGCCACGAGGCTTCGGCCAAGGACCCCGCGACCAGGGTCAGGACGCCGACCAGCAACCAAGGGGCGAAGCGACGCATCAGATTTCCCTCCGACGGAAGATCAACGATCCGAGGGTCAGGTAGGCGAGCAGGTAGGCCAGCCCCGAGATCACGACGGCCAGGATGGCCCCATCATCGACCCCCGCCGACCCAAGCACCAATGCGTCAGCGAGGTTGAACTGCTGCAGGTTCGGGATGACGCGGGTGCTAACCCAGAGGAAAGCGGCGTACAGCTGCGAATCCGTCGGGCGTAGGAATGCATCCTGGGCGATCCACTGCAGCTGGCCGGCCACGACGGCCAAGGCGCCGACGACGACGGCGAAGAGGAAGGTGCGCGCCAAGGCGGAGATCGTGAGAACGATGGAGATGACCACGCCCAGGCGCAGCCACTGCAAGAGCACCAATTGCAGCAAGCCCTCGAGATTGAAGCTGGGGGTGAGCTTGGCGGCCGGATCCGCCAAAGAAAGCAGCTCCTGCTCGCGAGCCCAGAGAACCGTCCCCTGCAAGGAAGCAAGGACCACGACGAAGACGCCGAGCACGGCCCAGGCTCCGAAGAACTTGCCGAGGAGGAATTCCGCGCGGCTAAGCGGCTTCGCGAGCAAGGTCAGCGCGGTCTTGTTGTCGATCTCGCTGAAGAAGAGCTGGGCGGTCATCACCACCGCCAGGACGGAACCGAAGAAGAACATGCCGCCGAACCCGAAGTCCGCGATGAACTTGAGCTCGCCATGTCCGAAATCGAAGACCCGGAAGGAGACCGAAGAAAGGACCATCGCCGCGCTCAGGACCAGGAGGAAGGCGAAGAAACGCTGACGGACCGCCTCGAGGAAGGTGATCCTCGAAATCCAGAGCGTGCGTCGAAGGGAGGCGTTCATGTCAGGCGTCGCGGCTGCCGGTCACCAGTTCGCGGAAGAGGTCTTCGAGCGAACGGCGCGGATGAGTGACGGAGGTGACCTTGGCGCCATGCTCCGCCAGGGCGGACTCGGCGGCGGCGCGGGCGGCTGGAGTCATGGCTTCGATGGTCATGACATGACGGTCGCGGCGCGCCAGGACGTCGTCCACGGCGCCTTCGAGGACCAGCTTGCCGCGATCCATGATCGCGACGCGGTCGCAGACCTGTTCGACCTGACCGAGCAGATGGGAACAGAGCACCACCGTCTTGCCCTTGTCGCGCATCGCATGGATCATCCGTCCGATCGCGGCGGAACCGACGGGGTCGACGCCGGCGGTAGGCTCGTCGAGGATGACCAGCTCGGGGTCATGGACCACGGCCTGGGCGAAGCCGATGCGCTGCAGCATCCCCTTGGAATAGGTTCCGATCGGTCGATTGGCCGCCTCGGTCATCGCCGCGAGTCCGAGCGCGTCCTCCACCGCGGCGTCGACATCGGAGTCGGGAACGCCGCTGAGCTGGGCGCAGTAGCGGACGAGCTCGCGCCCTGAAAGGAACTTATGAAAGTAAGGGGCCTCCGGCAGGAAGCCGGTGCGACGGCGGGCGGCACTGGTCGCCGAGGGCTCGCCGAGGATGCTGATCTCGCCGGCGGTCGCTGAGACCAAGCCGAGCACGATCTTCAAGGTCGTGCTCTTACCGCAGCCGTTCGGACCGAGCAGCCCGAAGACCTGGCCCCGCGGGATCTCCAGGGACACGTCATCGACGGCCCGCAGCTTGAGCCCGCGGATGCCGATGCGGAAATCCTTCGTCAGATGGCGGACGGAGATGGCGGAACTCATCGGCGGATCGCGAAATCGCGACAGGTGCGCAGGCCCGAAAACGTCTTGATCTCCTCGCCGCGGATATGTCCGTCGAGGGACTTCGCGATCTGATCCGTGAACCCTTCCACCTCGTTCTCGGAACCTTCGGCATGAAGATAGACCCGGCCGTCAGGCAGGTTTTGGACATAGCCCGTCACGTCATAGCCCCGGGCCAAATCGAGCACTTGGGCTCGAAAACCTACCCCTTGGACGTGGCCGGTGTACCAGACATCACGATGGGAGACATGGGTTGACATGAGTAAGGGCCTATGTGATTATTGGTTTACCTTTCGGGACTAATCCACACCAATCCTCTCAGAACATGCACCTCCCCCTCGCATTCCTCAACGGCGAAACCGCCCTCATCATCCTCGTCGTGGTCGTGCTCCTTTTCGGCGGCTCCAAGCTCCCCGAGCTGGCCCGCGGCCTGGGCAAGGCCAAGCGTGAATTCAAGAAGGCCTCCGAAGAAGTCGAAGACGAAGTGCGCAACGCCGTCGAAGAAGACGAACGCAAGAAATTCCGCATGAAGCAGATCGAGGAAGAAGAACGCGCCGCCGTTCGCGCCAAGATCGAAGCCGAGGAACGCGCCAAGCGAGCCCAAGACGGCAAGCAGAACTAAGACCTCCGGGGCCTGCCAAGGCCCCTTTTTATTTCCGCATGTTCACAGGCTTAGTCCAAGGAGCGGCCAAGGTGACCGACATTGCTCCACGTGAGAAAGACGGCGCACGCCTCACCCTCTCCCACCCCCTGCTGGCGACGGCCAGACCCGGCGACAGCATCGCAACCAACGGCTGCTGCCTGACGGTCGTCGACCCCAAGGGGCAACAGGCGAGCTTCGACCTTCTGGCCGAAACCCTACGCCTGACCAACCTCGGCGACCTGCGCCCAGGCGCGACCGTCAACATCGAGCCCAGCCTCCTGCCGACCGACCGGATGGGCGGCCATTTCGTCACCGGACACATCGACGGCTGCGGCGAAGTCGCCTTCTTCGACCAGGACGGCGCCGACTGGCGCCTTGATATCAAGGCGCCCGAACCATTCCTCCGCCATGTCGTCCGAAAAGGCTGCGTCGCCATCGACGGCATGTCGCTGACGGTCGCCGACCTGATTCCCGGCGGATTCCGGATCTGGATCATCCCGCACACGCTGGAGGTCACGAACCTGTCGCACCGCAAGACCGGCGACCGGGTCAACCTTGAGTCAGACCTCCTCGCGAAGTACGCCGAAAAACTGCTCGGCAAAGCCTGAGTTCAGGCCGGGCCGGTCGAGGTCTCGTTCAACCTGGCCTGCAGCCTGGCCGCCACCGACTCGTCGCTTTCTCCTTCGGCCGGCGTCGCCTCCTGCAGCAAGGTAACCTCCACCTTGGAGAAAGGCACCGGGAGCGCGAAGCGATCCCAGCTCCGCGTTCGCCAGCAGGCATGGTAACGGATGCCGAGCACGATGAAGGGACTGCGGGTCAGCCTAGCCAAGGAAACTGCCCCGGGCTTGAACTCCAAGGCAGGCCCCTTGGGACCGTCGGGCGTGATGCCGGCGTGATGGCCGCCGCGCATCGAGCGAGTCAGCGTGATCAGCGCGGCGGCGCCGCGACGGCTCGAAGAACCGCGTACGGCGGTGATTCCCATGAGCTTGAAGAACGCGACCAACCATGCGCCATCCTTGCTCGTGCTGATGAGCGCGGTGACCGGGCGCCGGAACGAACGGTTAGCGATCCAGGAAGAGACGAATAGCTTGTCATGCCAAAGCAGGATCACCGAGGGGCCAGCGGTGTCATCGATGTTCGGGACGTTGCAACGAAAACGGAGCGTCGCCAGCCAGAGTCGCAGGAACAAGGCCACCGGCACCAACCAGACCCAATGATACCATGGCACCACGGCAGGCGCGTCGGATGGGTCTCGGGGGGTGTCAGCCACGCCCTTGTATCGCACCCCCCGACGGGCAGTTCAAACCTTTACGCCGGGAGCCCCAGCGCCGCACGGACAGTCGCACGCCCGAACAGATGCGCCAGCGGCGAAGAGAAAGCCCCGGGCTCGACCGCGGCCCAAGCCTGCGTTTCGGCCGGCGTGCGCCACAGGATGGAATCGACCTCGAATTCCGCGAGCTTGGTCGCAAAGGAGCCTTTGAGCAGGTAGGAACGGACGAACTCATTGCCCAGGTCCGGATGACAAGGGGCATAGTCGATTTCCGACAGCCTGTCGGGCGACACGGCGATACCCAGCTCCTCACGCAGTTCGCGCACCGCGGCGGCCAGGTAATCCTCTCCGGAATCGACATGCCCGGCGCAGGATGAGCTCAGGAGGCCGGGGCAGTTGTCCTTCGCATAAGAACGACGCTGCAGGCAGAGCATGCCGTCATCGCGCAGCCAGAAGATATGGATCGCACGGTGCAGCAACCCGCGCCGATGGATCTCGCGGCGGAACTCCCGTCCGACGACGACATCACGCGCGTCGACGACATCGAACACCTCATCCGGAGACTGGCCGACCTCGCGTTGACTCATCGGCCGAGGTCCATGATGATGTTCCACCGTTTGGTCAGCTCACGGTCGTGCTTCTTCCAATCCGGGTCCCAGGCGGCCAATTGGTTCCAGAAACGGTCGGAATGATCCATGTGCCGGCGGTGGGAGAGCTCATGGAGGATCACGTGGTCGTGCAACATCGGCGGAAGCAGCACGAGCCGCCAGTTCAACGAAAGCGTACCGGCGGTCGAACAGGAACCCCATCGCGTCGTCTGATCCCGCACGCTCACCTGCTGCACCGTCACGCCGACCTTGTCGCTCAGACGGGCTACGGCCAGCCCCAAGCCGGTCTCGGCCAGACGGCGGATGACGCGAACGGCCCCCGACTCAGGGTCGGCCGAGGGAACGACGAGGTTAACTTTGTCCTCGGTCTTGGAAATGCGGATCGCTCCTCGCGCGCCCTCCTCCATCTCGATCGCCAGAAGGCGGTCGTCGAGCGTGACCCAAGGGAACTTCCGGAGATGGGAGGTCAGCGAAGGCTGGACGGTGCGGGCTTTGGCCAGCACGCGCTCCAGCCACGGAAGATTGTCGCGGAGGAAAGCCAGCGCCGAAGCATGCGAGGCATGCGGCGGATAGGTAAGCACGACCTTAGGTCCTGGCTTCACCGAGAGCCTGACCCGCGTCGTGCGCTCGGAGATGCGCGGCCAGACCTCGACGGCGCGTCCAGAGACATGCACGGTGACAGGCTGGTCGGAAGACGCCATGCTCAGGACAGGGCGGCTCGTGCTTCGGCCGTGGCGACGACCTTGGCGGTCTGCCGACGCAAGGCGGAATCGGGGTCGATGCCGGCATCGCGACAGGCGGCGACCAGCTCGAAGAGCCTGCGGCCGGCCTCTTCTTCGGAAAGTCCGTTCGCCTGCGCGTCGACCTTGGCCACATCGACCGTCGCGCCGGCGTCGAGCTGCTTCTTCCGGACCTGCTTCCATACTTCGCGGGCGGTGAGAATGGTGTTCAGCGAAGGCGGCAGTTCCTTGAAGACGGTAGGCTTCTTGGCGCCTTTCTCCTTGAGCTTGATCTGCTCCCATTGGGTCACGACGGCATCGGCGGAGCCGAGCTTGGCGCCGTCGCCGAAGACATGAGGGTGACGACGCACCATCTTCTCGTTCACCTCGCGGGCGACGTCATCGAAGGTGAACTTGCCGGCTTCGGCCGCCATCTGCGCATGCATCGCGACATGGAAAAGGAGGTCGCCTAGTTCTTCGCGGAGATTGGCGTCGTCGTCGCGGTCGATGGCCTGGACGAGCTCTGCGACTTCCTCGATGAGACAGTCGCAGATGGTCCGATGCGTCTGCTCGCGGTCCCAAGGGCAACCGTCAGGAGCGCGGAGTCGGGCGGTGGTCGCAAGCAGGAGGTCGATGCCGGGCATGACCCGATGAGGAAGGCACAAAGGAAGGGAGTCAAAACGATTGCCAGAAGCCCCTGGAGCGTTTGCTTTAGGTCCAGTGGACAAGCTGACCGAAATCATGGACGCCAAGCGTCGGGAAATCGCCCCGTTCGCGCGCGCCGTCACCGACGCCGAACTGGCCGCTTTCGCCGGCAAGCACGCCGCTCCCGGCTTCCGTCAGTCGCTCCAAGTCTCCGGCCGTCTCAGCGTGATCGCCGAGGTCAAGCGGGCTTCGCCGAGCGTGGGACAGATCCGCGAAGGCGTCGACGCCGTCACCCAGGCTCGGGCCTATGCCGCCGCCGGCGCGGACTGCCTCTCCGTGCTGACCGAGACGAAATACTTCAAGGGCGAACTGAAGGACCTCATCCAGGTCGTCCAGGATCAGCCGACGTGGAAGCGCCCGCTGCCTTGCATCCGCAAGGACTTCATGGTCCACCCCTATCAGGTGCTCGAAGCCGCCCAAGCCGGCGCCCGCTGCATCCTGATCATCGTCCGCGGCCTGACCGACGATGAGATCGTCCCGATCCACCGCTCCGCCAAGCTCGCCGGACTCGACACGCTCTTCGAGGTGCACGACGAAGCCGAACTCGAACGGGCCTTGCGTCATGACCCGGACATGGTGGGCGTGAACAACCGCAACCTGTCCACGTTCCAGATCGACCTCACTTTCGCCGAGCGGGTCATCCCGCACATGCCAAAGTCAGTCCTGAGGGTCGCCGAAAGCGGCATCAAGACGGCGGAAGACGCCGCCCGCATGCGCGCCGCCGGCGCCCATGCCTTGCTCGTCGGCGAATCCCTGATGCGCGAGCAGGATCCGGCCGCGCTGATGAAGGCGTTGCAATACGCATGAACGACGGACCGCTCTCGCCGAACGAGACCCGCGACCTGCTCGCGCGTCTCTCGCACATGCCCAAGAAGTGGCTGGGCCAGAACTTCCTCATCGACGGCAACATCGTCCGCAAGTCGCTTGAACTCGGCGAGATCAAGGCCGGCGACACCGTGCTCGAAGTCGGCCCCGGCCTCGGCACGCTGACCCGCACCCTGCTCTGCGCCGGCGTCGACCTCTACGCCGTCGAGGCGGACCGGACGATGCACTTCCACCTGACGGAGTCCCTGCTCCCGCGCTTCCCCAAGACCTTTCACCTGAAGGAAGGCGATGCGGTGGATTTCCCCCGTGCCGGCCTGATCGAACCGACCGACGGTTCCTTCAAGGTCATCGCCAACCTGCCCTACGCCATCTCGACCCCGTGGATGGATGCGATCTGCGCAGGCCCCCACCCCTCGATGATGGTGCTCATGCTTCAGCGCGAGGCCGCCGAGCGCCTCACCGCCGACGTCGGGACGGGGCACTGGTCCGCAGTCACCGCCCAGGTCCATCTGGCCTTCGAGAAGATCAAGGTCCATCCCGTCCCGGCCCAATCCTTCAATCCGCCGCCCAAGGTCGACTCCTGCCTGCTCGTCCTCCGCCGACGTCCCGACGCCAAGCGACTCAGCCCACGCGCCCGTGAAGTCGCCCGCATGCTCTTCACCCAGCGTCGCAAACAGGTCGGTTCGGCCGCCAAGAAACTCTTCCCGGGAGCCGCAGACGTGGCCGCGTGGCTGGCGGACCTACCCCGCTACGGACTGACCAGCCTGGCCCGTCCGGAAGCGATTCCGGCCGAAGCTTGGCTGACCCTCTGACGCCTGGGGTTGCTTTCCGCCCAGTCTCTGCTCCTTATCCCGCCATGTCCGTTAAAGTAGGCCTCGTCTCCCTTGGCTGCGCCAAGAACCTGATCGATTCCGAGATCATGATCGGCCACCTGGCCAAGGCCGGGATGTCCATGACCCCCGATGCCTCCGAGGCCGACGTGGTGATCGTCAACACCTGCTCCTTCATCGACGCCTCGAAGCACGAAGCCCTCGAAGCCATCTATGAGATGAGCGACGGTAAAGCCACCGCCCGCAAGAAGGGCCAGAAGCTTATCGTGGCGGGTTGCATGTCCCAGCGCTACCAGGGCTCCCTGCCTGTCGTCGAAGGCGCCAAGGGACGCGTCGAACTGCCCAAGGTCGACGCCTTCATCGGCCTGGATCAGGTGACCAACATCGTCCCGGTCATCCATAAGGTCATGGGCGGCGAAGCCGGCATGACCGAGTTCCTCGCCAAGACGACGACCTTCATCCCTGACTTCGACACCCCTCGTTTCCGCCTGACGCCCCGTCATTCGGCCTACATCAAAATCGCCGAAGGCTGCAACCATCCCTGCACCTTCTGCATCATCCCGCGCATCCGCGGCCGCCACCGCAGCCGCACGGTCGAGTCGGTCGTCAAGGAAGCCCGCCAGCTCGTCGCCGAGGGCGTCAAGGAGATCAACCTGATTTCCCAGGACACCACCTACTTCGGCATGGACCGCTGGACCGACGCCCGTCCGAATCCGCGGAGCAAGGTCGACTCCTCCAAGGGCGAATCGCTCGCCTCCCTGCTCCGCGAACTCGACCAGATCGAAGGCGATTTCTGGATCCGCCTGCTCTACACGCACCCGGCGCACTGGAGCGACGAGCTCATCGAGACCATCGGCCAGTCCAAGCACGTCGTCCGCTACGTCGACATCCCCCTTCAGCATATCTCCGACAAGATGCTGGGTTCCATGCAGCGAGAGACGGGCGGCGACTACATCCGCGACCTGATCAAGCGCATGCGCGCCGGCATCCCCGACCTGGTCATCCGCACGACCTTCATCGTAGGATTCCCCGGCGAGACCGAGGAAGACTTCACCGAGCTGCTGGCCTTCCTCGAGCAGACGAAGTTCGACCGCGTCGGCGTGTTCAAGTACTCCAAGGAAGAAGGCACCAAAGGCGCCAAGATGGAAGGCCACCTCTCCGACGAGGTGAAGGCCGACCGCCATGCCCGCGCCATGCTCCTGCTCCAGCGTCTTTCCAAGCAGCGTGGCGAAGCCTTCGTCGGCCGCAAGCTGCGCGTCCTCGTCGAAAGCCCGGGCATCGCGCGCAGCGTCGGCGACGCCATGGAGATCGACGGCGTCGTCAAGGTCCCCAAGAAGCTCGCGGTCGGCCAGTTCGCCGAAGTGACCGTCACCGGCGCCGAAGAATACGACCTGATCGCTAAGTGATCAGCCTTCGGCGTCGCGTTCCGGCGCCGTCTCCGCGGAAGCCGAAGCGGCCGGAGAATCGCTGAGGCGGATGAGCGCATCCAGCGACGAGAAGTGGCGCGTCCAGTCCGTCATGTCAGGGATGTCGCCCACGACGGTCGAGAACAGTTCGCGTTTCTCCTGCTTCAGCTCCTCGATGCGCTCCTCGACGGTGCCCGGCGCGATCATGCGGTAGATGAGCACGGGGTTCTTCTGACCGATGCGGTGGACGCGGTCGACGGCCTGGGCCTCGACGGCGGGATTCCACCAGGGATCCATCAGGAAGACGTATTCGGCGGTATTCAGGGTGATGCCCGTGCCGCCGGCCTTGAGCGAAGCGAGGAACAACGCGGGACCCTTGGTCTCCTTGAACTGCTCGACCGGGGCGGAACGGTCCTTGGTCTCGCCGGTTAGCTCGTAGATCGGGAGCGAAGGCAGGTCGCGGGCGAGCGCCGACTTCACGCGTTCGATCAGGGATACGAACTGGGAGAAGACGACGGCCTTGGAGCCGTTGGCCGCGATTTCGGAAAGCTTCGAGACGAGCAAGGTGACCTTGCCCGAATGGGCCGAAGGACAATGCGAGTTCTCCGGCAGCAGGCCCGGATCGCAGCAGACCTGACGCAACCGCATCAGAAGCGTGAGCACCGAGGTCGCATCCTTCGAGAGCAACGTGGCAAGTTCGCCCGAAAGACCGCTGCCCTGGGTGAGATGCTGATACAACGAACGCTGCTCGTGCGTGAGCGGACATGGCAGCACGACCTCCATCTTCGGAGGGATGTCCGCCGCGACATGCCGCTTCAGGCGGCGGAGGATGAAGGGCGACACCTGTCGACGCACCTTGCCGAGCGCGATCGAAGGATCGCGCAGCATCATGCGCTCGAAGTTGGCCCGCTTGCCGAGCAGTCCCGGCATCAGGAAGCGGAAGATCGTCCACAGGTCGGTCGGCCGGTTCTCGAGCGGGGTGCCGGTGATCGCGATACGATGTTCCGCCTGGACGGAGATGCAGGTCTGGGTCGTCTTGGATTCGGGGTTCTTGATGGCCTGCGCCTCATCGAGGACCGCGTACCCGAAACGCGTCTTGGCGAGCAGGTCGGCATGACGACGTAGCTGGGTGTAGCTCGAGATCCACAGCTTCGCCGACGGATTCTTCACGAAATCGTCATCGGCCGTCAGCACCGCGGCGCCGGCGCTCATCTCGGGATGGAACCGCTTGATCTCGCCGAGCCAGACGGGGATGACGCTCGCCGGACAGACGATGATGGAACGCTCACCGGCAGGACGCGAAGCCAGCAAGGCCAGCACCTGCACGGTCTTGCCGAGACCCATCTCGTCGGCGAGCAACGGATGCGATCCGAGTTCGCAGAGACGGCCCAACCACGCGACACCCTTGGCCTGATAAGGTCGCAAATGAACCGGTAGATTGTCGGGAGGCGTCGGTTCCTGGAGGAGCTTGTCCTTCCACGCCTTAAGGTCGTCGTTGAGCTTCAGCGCCCCGACGGCAGCATGGTCGAAAAGCGAAAGGAGCAGATAGCGCGGCACTTCGCCATCCTTCGCCCGCCAATCCTCGGAGAAGTCGGCGACGGCGGCGTTATAGGCGACGACGCCCTTCCCCGGCAGGATCACCGGACGGCCGCCGGCCTTGAGCAACAGTTTCTGCTCGTCGGCGAGCAGGCGGTGGCCGCCGGCCTTGAGTCGCCAGTTGAGCTTGAAGGACTTGCCATCGGCTGCGGATTCGGCCTCGGCGTCGACGGCGACCTGCAGCTGCTCGTTACGGAAGATGTTCAGGGCTTCCTCGCCGATCAGCTTGAAGCGCTTACGCCAGTCGTTGAGTTCCTCGCGGACGAAACGTTCGATACGCCCGATGTTATCGATGGCCCATGAACCGGTGGCCTTGCTGTAGACGAACCCTGCCCGATGGGCGACGGTGTTGAAGCGGAAGAGCGTCTGCCGCTGCTCATCGGAAAGTTCGTCGCCGGGGATGGCGCCCGGGCCGAAGCAATTCCAGGCGTGGCCACCCCGCCCCGCCCAGGCGGCGGAAATCTTCAAGCCGTCCGACGTGAGCTCGAATGTGACCTGCAGCTTCAGGGAAGCCCGGGCGGCTCCATCCTTGCGCTCCGGTTCCTTAGGCGCTTCCGGTGCAGCGGCAGCGGCGGTCTCGTCGATGGCCGGGATCTCATCGGCGATGAGTTCCTCGATCTCATAGATCGAAGCGACCGCGAAGGGGGCGCCGTTCTCTTCTTCCGGGAGCGACGTCCGCCACTCGAGCTTTGCTCCGTTGACCTCGATGACCGCGCGGACCGTCTGGAGTTCGGTCCGGGTGACCGCCTCGGCGCTCTCGGGCTTGAGTTCGATCTGCCTGACGAGACCTTCGGTATAAAGCCTGCGTCCTTCGATCAGATCGGCTTCCTTGAAAGCGGCCTCCCACTCCTCGGGCAGGGACACAAACCACCGCTCCAGGGCTTCCGTGGAGTAGGAGCGATTGGCCGGACGCGGGGAAGACATCGACGGAACCGTATTAAATCTCCCCGTTTTTGGCCTTACAATCCCCAAACTGTGTCAATTTTGAGCAGTTTACGGGATGGTTTCGGCTGGGTCTTGGCTTGTTAAACACAGGCATCAGCATCTATGGTTTGAGTCCCTTTTACAGGCAAAGAAATGAAACATCTTAGCGTCGGAACCCGCTGGAATGCGGACCTCGTATCCTCTTATCACGAACAGTGGTCCAAGGACCCCTCTTCCGTGGACGCCGAATGGCGCGCCTTCTTCGAAGGATTCGAACTGGGCGTCAGCCTGCCCCCCAAGGCCGCCAAGGGAGCCGCTCCTGCCGCCGGCGGCGTCGATGCCGCCGCCCAGTGGAAGGTCCTGGCCGCCATCAACGCCTATCGCACCATCGGGCATCAGCAGGCCCGCATCAACCCCCTCGCGGACCCCGTACCGCACTTCGAACTGACCGAAAAAGCCCTCGGCCTCGACGGCATTCCGGCCGACCGCGTGTTCCACACGGGCGACTTCCTCGGCGGCAAGATGCTGCCGCTCGGCGAAATCCTGGCCAAGCTGAAGTCGACCTATTGCGGCCCGATCGGCATCGAAGTCACCCACATCCAAGACGGCGAACGTCGCCGCTGGCTCGTCGAACGCATCGAGTCCTGCGGCCTGCGTCCGGCTTATGACGCCAACTCTCGCCGCCGCTTCCTTCGCTCCATCGTCCAGGCCGAACAGTTCGAACGTTTCCTGCACAAGACGTTCGTGGGCGCCAAGCGCTTCTCCGTCGAAGGCGGCGAAGTCATGCTTTCCGCTCTCGACCAAGTGATCCATCGTGCGCCTGGCTTCGGCGTCACCGACCTCGTCATCGGCATGGCCCATCGCGGCCGCCTCAACGTGCTCGTCAACATCTGCGGCAAGAAGGCCGAAGCCCTCTTCGGCGCCTTCTCCGAGAACCATGTGCCCGACACCACCCATGGCGATGGCGACGTGAAATATCACCTCGGCTACGCCGGCGCCCGCGTCGTCGACGGCAAGGAAGTCAGCATCACCCTCGCCTACAACCCCAGTCACCTTGAGGCCGTCAATCCGGTCGTGCTGGGCCGCACCCGCGCCCTCGTCGACCTTCAGGGCGGAGCCGACCGCTCCAAGGCCCTCCCGATCTTGCTGCACGGCGACGCCGCGTTCGCCGGACAAGGTGTCGTGATGGAGACGCTGAACATGGCCGAACTCAAGGGCTACCAGGTCGGCGGCACGCTGCACATCGTCAGCAACAACCAGGTCGGCTTCACCACGAACCCCGACGAATCCCGCACGGGCCGTCATTGCACCGAGATCGCGAAATTCACCGAGTCCCCGATCTTCCACGCCAACGGCGACGACCCGGATGCCGTCATCCTCGCCACCGAGATCGCATTGGAATACCGCCAGAAGTTCGGCGCCGACGCCGTGGTGGATATCGTCTGCTACCGTCGCTACGGCCACAATGAGACCGACGAGCCCGCTTTCACGCAGCCGGTCCTCTACAAGGAGATCTCCGCCCACCCTTCCGTCGCCGAGCTTTACGCCTCTCGCCTGACCGAATCCGGCTCCGCCCCCGACGGCGAACTGATCAGCCTGCGCACCGAATTCGACGTGCTCCTCAACGCGGCACAGGAACGCGCCCAAGCGGCGCTCGCCATCGAGATCGAAGAACGGAAGAAGCAGCCGGTCGGCGTCCGTCCTTTCAAATCCCCTTACGAACATGCGGTCGACACGTCCGCACCGCAGGAACTCATGGACAAGGTCGCGCCGGTGCTCTGGCAGATGCCGCCTGACTTCTCTCCTAATCCGAAGATCAAGCGCCTCCTCGACGCCAAGGCCGAAGCCTACAAGTCCGGGGCCAACATCGACTGGAGCCTCGGCGAAGGCCTCGCCTTCGCTTCCTTGCTCGCCGAAGGCTATCCCGTACGCCTCTCCGGCCAGGATTGCGAACGTGGCACCTTCTCGCATCGCCACGCGGTGCTGCACGACCCCTCGAACGACGCCGAATATTGCCCGCTCGGTTCCATCGCCCAGGCCGAGATCGAACTGGTGAACTCCTCCCTCTCCGAATACGCGGTCCTCGGCTTCGACTACGGCTACTCGCTCGAAGCCCCTGACTCCCTCGTCATCTGGGAAGCCCAGTTCGGTGACTTCGCCAACGGCGCGCAGATCATGATCGACCAGTTCATAGCTTCGGCCGAATCGAAGTGGGGCCAGACCAGCGGCCTCGTCATGCTGCTGCCGCACGGTTACGAAGGTCAGGGCCCTGAGCACTCTTCCGCCCGCCTCGAACGCTTCCTGCAGCTCTGCGCCGAGAACAACCTTCAGGTCGTCCAGCCGTCCACACCTGCCCAGCTGTTCCACGTCCTTCGCCGCCAGGTGAAGTCCGAGCTGCGCAAGCCTCTCGTGGTCATGACGCCGAAGAGCCTGCTCCGCCACAAGTCCTGCGTCAGCACGCTCGCCGAACTTACCAAGGGTCGCTTCCAAGCGGTCCTCGCCGATGCCGCGCCGGCTGCGAAGACCGATCGTCTCATCCTCTGCTCCGGCAAGGTCTTCTACGAGCTCGACGCCGAACGCGTCGCCCGCAAGGACACCGTCACGAGCATCGTCCGCCTCGAACAATTCTACCCCTTCGACGGCGAAGCTCTCGCCAAGGTCCACGCGTCGCTCGGGTCGCCCAAGAAGATCGTCTGGGTCCAGGACGAGCCCAAGAACATGGGCGGATGGTCCTTCGTCGCCGACCTCATCGAATCCACCCTTGGCATCCGCCCGGCCTACGCAGGTCGCGATGCGGCCGCCTCCCCCGCCGTCGGCTCCCTCGCGGTCCACAAGATCGAGCAGGCGGACATGGTGAAGCAGGCCTTTACGGCCTAATAGGCATCAGTAGCCGGCTTTGTCCGGCTAGGAACGGCTCCTACTACCCCTAAAACGTCCATCCAAGGTCGTTTAAAGGGTCATTTCCCCGTTGAAACGGGCGGGAATGGGTTCCAAGGTTGCATCTACCTAATTTTCATGGCCGTCGAAGTCAAAATCCCTCCCATGGGCGAATCCATCACCGGGGGCCTCCTGGCCGCCTGGCTGGTCAAAAGCGGTGACGCTGTCCGCAAGGGCCAAGCCCTCTTTTCCTACGAAACCGACAAGGTGACCTCCGAAGGTACCGCGGAAGTCGACGGTAAGATCACGATCGCCGTCGAAGCCGGCACCGAAGTGCTCGTCAATCAGGTCGTCGCCACCATCGAAGCTGGCGCCGCCGGCAATGCGCCGTCCGCTCCTGCTGCCGCCGCTCCGGCGACCAAGGCCACGCAGGCCGCTCCGGCCGCTGCTCCCGCTCCGGCTCCGAAGGCCGCTCCTGTCGCCGCCAAATCCGGCGCCGCCGCCGAAGTCTCTCCTGCCGTCCGTCGCATCTCCGCCGAGACCGGACTCGATCCGGCCGCCATCGAAGGCTCAGGCAAGGCAGGTCGCGTGACCAAGGGCGACATGCTCGCCGCGCTCTCCGGCGCCACGCCGATCAAGGCCGTCGCTCCCGCCGCCGCTTCGGCCGCCGCCCCTTCCGCCCCGGCCGCCCCCGTCGCGATTCCTTCCCGCGAAGGCCGCACGACGCGCAAGCGCATGTCGCCGCTGCGCCGCAAGATCGCCGAGCGCCTCGTACAGGCGAAGTCCGAGACCGCGATGCTCACGACTTTCAACGAGGTCAACATGGCTCCGGTCATGGAACTGCGCAAACGTCACGGCGAAGAATTCCTCAAGAAATACGGGGTCAAACTCGGCTTCATGTCCTTCTTCGTGAAGGCAGCCGTCCAGGCGATGAAGGAAGTCCCGGCGATCAACGCCCAGCTCGACGGCGATGACATCGTCGAGAACAACTTCTTCGACATCGGCGTGGCCGTCGGCACCGACAAGGGCCTGATGGTCCCCGTCGTCCGCGATTGCGACCAGCTCAACTTCGCCGGCATCGAGAAGGCCATCGGCGACTTCGGCAAGCGAGCCCGCGACGGCAAGATCCAGCTGCCCGAACTCCAGGGCGGCGTCTTCACGATCTCCAACGGCGGCATCTACGGCTCGATGCTCTCGACGCCGATCCTCAACCACCCGCAGGCGGCCATCATGGGCCTTCACAACATCGTCGAGCGTCCTGTCGCCGAGAACGGCCAGGTCGTCATCCGCCCGATCATGTATCTGGCGCTGTCGTACGACCACCGCATCATCGACGGCAAGGAAGCCGTGACCTTCCTCGTAAAAGTACGCCAGTACATCGAAGACCCGCAGCGCCTGCTGTTCGGCGTCTGATCCACCCATTCTTATTCCTACCTCAATGTCTCAATTCGATCTCGTCGTAATCGGTTCCGGTCCCGGTGGCTATGTCGCCGCCATCAAGGCCGGCCAGCTCGGCCTCAAGGTGGCCCTCGTGGAGAAAGACAATTCCCTCGGCGGCACCTGCCTCAACGTGGGTTGCATCCCGTCCAAGGCCCTCCTCCACTCCACCGAAGTCTACCAGCACGCCCTGCACGGCAAGAAGCACGGCCTCGTCGGCGCGGAGAAGATCACCTTCGACGTCTCCGCGATGCTTGCGAACAAGGACAAGGTCGTCGCCCAGCTCAACATGGGCGTCGGCGCCCTGCTCAAGAAGCGCAACGTCGAGATCGTCCGCGGCCTCGGCCGTCTCGTGAAGTCCGGCCAGGTGCTCGTCCGCTCCACCGCCGGCGACCGCACGCTCGAGACCAAGAACATCCTCATCGCCACGGGCTCCGTCCCGGTCGAGCTGCCGTTCATGAAGTTCGACGGCGAAACCGTCATCTCCTCCGATCACGGCATCTCCCTGAAGGCCGTCCCCGAGAAGATGGTCGTCGTCGGCGCCGGAGCCATCGGCCTCGAGCTCGGCTCAGTCTGGGCCCGCCTGGGCTCCCAGGTCACCGTCGTCGAGATGCTGCCGTCCATCGGCGGCCCGGCCTATGACGCCGACGTGGCCAAGGCCGCGCAGAACGCTTTCGAGAAGCAGGGCATCAAGTTCGAACTGGGCGCCAAGGTCACCGGCGTGAAGAAGAGCGCCGCCGGCTCCGCCCTCACCGCCGAACGCGACGGCAAGGCCCTCGAATTCCCGGCAGACAAGATCCTCGTCGCCGTCGGTCGCAAGGCCAACACGACCGGCCTCGGCGCCCAGGAAGCCGGCCTCAAACTCGACGAGCGCGGCCGCATCGTCATCGACGCGCACTTCCAGACCAACCTTCCGGGCGTCTACGCCATCGGTGACGTCGTCACCGGCCCCATGCTCGCCCACAAGGCCGAAGAAGAAGGCGTCGCGGTCGCCGAGAACCTCGCCGGCAAGCACGGTCATGTGAACTACGGCATCATCCCGGGCGTCATCTACACCGACCCCGAAGTCGCCTGCGTGGGTCTCTCCGAGGCCGACGCGAAGGCCAAGAACATCGAAGTCGCCATCGGCAAGTTCCAGCTCGCCGGCAACGGCCGCGCGATCGCTTCCGACGGCACCGCCGGTTTCGTGAAGGTCATCGCATGCGCCAAGACCGACAAGCTCCTCGGCGTCCAGATGGTCGCCAAGGGCGCTTCCGAAATGATCGCCGCCGCCTGCGCCCACATGGAATACGGTGGTAGCGCCGAAGACGTCGCCCGCACCTGCTTCGCCCACCCGACCGTCAGCGAATCCTTCAAGGAAGCCGCGATGGCCGTCAGCAAGTCGAGCATCCATTCGCTCTGAGCGTAGTCCGGAGTTTTCGAACGAAAGGGTGCGAATAGCACCCTTTCTTATTTTGCGCCCCAACAAGGACGCCTTCCCAAATGAAGGGAAGGCGTCGATTGAAAAACAAGGGGCCAGGCTTGCCACGGCACACGGATGGACTGACTGCCGTTGCTTCCTTCCGGACCTGGCGGGATTCGTCGGCCACCCGTTGCATGGGGCCTGGCTTGCCTATCTTGATGCCCGCCTAGTCCGTTCTTTTCAATCCCCAACTTAACCCCTAATCATTCCCCTTTCCGATGGCCGAAATCCCCAAATCTTATGAACCGCAAGGCGTCGAACAGCAGTGGTACGACCGCTGGGTCGCGGCAGGTTGCTTCAAGGGCAAGGTAGACCACAGCCGCGAGTCTTTCGCGGTGATGATCCCTCCGCCCAACGTCACGGGCGTCCTCCACATGGGGCACCTGCTCAACAACACGCTGCAGGACATCATGGTCCGACGCGCCCGACAGGAAGGCAAATCCGCCCTCTGGCTTCCCGGCACGGACCACGCGGGCATCGCAACCCAGTCGCGCGTCGAGAAGGAACTCCGCCAGAAAGAAGGCAAGACGCGCCACGACCTCGGCCGCGAGAAATTCATCCAGGTCGCGTCGGACTGGCGCGACAAGCACGGTGGCATCATCCTCGGCCAGCTCCGCAAGCTGGGTGCTTCCTGCGATTGGGATCGCACGGTCCATACGCTCGATGCCGGCTACTCCCAGGCGGTGCTCCAGACTTTCGTCACGCTCTACGAACGCGGCTACGTCTACCGCGGCAAGCGCATGGTCAACTGGTGCCCGGTCTCTCAGACCGGACTCTCCGACGAAGAGGTGATCATGAAGCCCTCGAAGGGCTCGCTCTACCGGATGCGCTACGAGGTCGCCGAACTACCCGGCACGTTCCTCGAGATCTCGACCACGCGCCCCGAGACCATCCCGGGCGACGCGGCCGTCGCGGTCCACCCTGAAGACGAACGGTACAAGCACCTCATCGGCAAGCACGTCTGGCGCCCCTTCCCCCGCGCCCAGATCCCGATCGTCGGCGACACGGCCGTCGAGAAGGAATTCGGCACGGGCGTCCTGAAGGTCACTCCGGCCCACGATCGCACCGACTTCGACATCGGCAAGCGTCACAACCTCCCGGTCATCGACGTGATGAACCCCGATGGCACCATGAACGCCGACGCGGGGCCGCTCGCGGGCGTGGAGCGTTTTAAGGCGCGGGCCATGGCTGAGAAGCTCCTCGAAGAGCTCGGCGCGCTGGTGAAGACCGAACCCTACGAGAACACCGTCGGCTATTCGGAACGTGCCGACGTCCCGATCGAGCCGCGCCTCAGCGAGCAGTGGTTCATCCGTTACCCGAAGATCGACGAAGCCAAGCGCGCCGTCACGTCGGGCATCATCAAGTTCCACCCCGAACGCTGGACGAAGACCTACCTGCACTGGCTCGAAAACATCCAGGACTGGTGCGTCAGCCGTCAGCTCTGGTGGGGCCATCGCATCCCGGTCTGGTACCGCAAGGGCGCCGACCGCAACGACCCTAAGAATCTCCACGTCTCGCTGACCGCCCCGGCCGACGCCGCCAACTGGGAGCAGGACCCCGACGTGCTCGACACCTGGGCTTCTTCCTGGCTCTGGTGCCTCGCGACCATCGGCTGGCGCAAGCCCGGCGAGACGACCGAAGAGCTCAAGCACTGGTACCCGACGGGAGCCCTCGCGACCGGTCCGGACATCATCTTCCTTTGGGTGGCCCGCATGATCATCGCCGGCCTCGAATTGCACGGCCCGGAAAAGAAGACGCTCACCGATGACGAGATCCGCCAGCGCATCCCGTTCAAGCGCGTCTACTTCAACGGCATCATCCGCGACAAGCTAGGCCGCAAGATGTCGAAGTCCCTCGGCAATTCGCCCGAACCGCTCGACCTCATCGCCAAGTTCGGCGCCGACGGCCTGCGTTTCGGCCTCCTCTCCATCGCGCCCAAAGGCCAGGACATCCTCTTCGACGAGGACCGCGTCGGCCAAGGCCGCAACTTCTGCAACAAGCTCTGGAACGCCGCCCGTTTCCGCCAGATGTCCGGACCGATGGCCGACAACTCGACCCTCGCGGCCGTCGTCAGCCGAATCAATGCATCGCAGCTCGACGACGACGACTTCGCCATCCTGCAGGGTCTGGCCGAACTCACCGACAGCACGACCAAGAACCTGGATGACCATGAGTTTACCGCCTATGCGCAGGGACTCTATTCGTTCTTCTGGGGCGACTTCTGCGACTGGTACGTCGAAGCCTCCAAGGCTCGCCTGCGCGATCCTGCCCTGGTCGACAACTGTCTCGCGGTCCAGGACCTCGTCCTCCGCCAGTTCCTCCTGCTCCTACACCCGGTCGCCCCGTTCATCTCCGAAGAACTCTGGCACCTGCTGGGCTACGGCACGGAAAAGGACTTCATCCAGAACCACCATACCGGCTCCGGCGGCGACCTGCTCCGCGTTCTCCGCGAGAACGGCATCAAGCTCAGCGCCGCCAAGGTAGCCGACGTCGCCCTGCTCCGCGAATTCGTCGCTTCGGTGCGCGGACTCAAGTCCCAGGCTAACCAGGCAACCCGCCGCGACTCGGTCATCACGATCGTCGCCAAGGACGCCACCGCCAAGACCCTCCTCGAATCGAACCGCGACAAGCTGAGCAGCATGGCCGGTCTCGCCGAAATCGGCTTCGCCGATTCCGCCGGCGAGCGGACCGGCTCGCTCACCTCCCTCGGCACCGTCCTGCTCGAACTCTCGGGAACGGTCGATGTCGCGGCCGAGAAAGTCCGTCTCGCCAAGGAACTCGCCAAACTCGAACAGGCGGTCGCCGCCGGCGAAGCGAAGCTCACCAACGAGGCCTTCGTCTCGAAGGCTCCGCCGAAGATCCTCGAGGGCGCCCGCAAGCAGCTCGATGAAGCCAAGGCCAAGCGTGACGAGATCGCGCGCATGCTCGCCACGCTCGGCTAAGATGATCGCGACCCGGCTTCACCCCGACAAACAATCCGCCGCGCAGGCGATTGCCCGGGAGATAGCCGAGCTGATCGAGTTACGCTCGAAATCGGGCAAGTCGACGGTGTTGGGATTGGCAACCGGATCGACCCCGCTCCCGCTGTATGCAGAACTGATCCGGCTTCATCGCGAGGAGAAGCGAAGCTTCAGGTCGGTCATCACCTTCAACCTGGACGAGTACGAAGGCCTCGGTCCGACGCATCCGCAGTCTTACCGTCGCTTCATGGAAGAGCATCTCTTCCGTCACCTGGACATCCCGGCGGCGAACATCCACATCCCGGATGGGCTATCGAAGCAAACGGAGCGGAACTGCGCTGACTACGAAGCATCCATCCGGGCGGCCGGCGGGATCGACCTGCAGGTCCTCGGCATCGGACGAACGGGACACATCGGCTTCAACGAGCCGCCGTCCGCCGCCGATAGCCGGACTCGCCGGGTGCAGCTCGACGAAGTAACGCGTCGCGACAACTCCGTCTTCTTCGGCGACGTCACCGAGGTGCCACATGGCGCCCTGACCATGGGCGTCGGGACGATCCTCGAAGCACGGCGCATCGAGCTGCTGGCCTTCGGCGAAGCCAAGGCCGATATCATCCGTCGGGCGATCCAAGAGGCGCCGTCCCCTGGCTGTCCGGCGACCTGGCTCCAACGCCACGCCGCTTGCACGTTCCACCTGGACGCCGCCGCGGCCAAATCACTCTGATGCTGCCGATGGATGTCACGCCTCGACACCGTTCTGCCATCGATCCCGGCCTCGTGCCGGCGGCCCTGTGGACGCGTGCCTATCTGAGCCGTTGCGCCAAATCCGAGGGCTCATCCGAACTCACGATCGCCCTCCGTCGCACAGACGGCACGGCCTCGCATTTCCGCACCCTCATCCTGGCTTCGGGCGTCGACGACGCCGCGACCTATCTGCACGTCGAACGCACGGTCAAGTTCCTGCTCTGGTCACGAGGCGCGTCCGAAATCCTGCTCTGCGGGAGTGACGCGGCAGCACTAGCCGTCCGCCTCCAAGCGGATTACGTTCAGGGTGGCGTCCGTGCCTTCGACGCAGGATTCCTCCGCAAGGTCTTCGAGGGACCGCTGACCTTCCGGGCGATCGGACCATCCGAACTCCCCACCGCCTCGACCGCGCATCTGCCGCTCGGACGCCACCTCGACGGCTGCCGCATCGGCTTCGACCTCGGGGGCTCCGACCGGAAGTGCGCGGCTCTCATCGACGGTAAAGTCGTCTTCTCCGAGGAAGTGAAGTGGGACCCGTACTTCCAAGCGGACCCGGCGTATCACCTTGCCGGCATCCGCCATTCGCTGGACCTGGCCGCGAGCCATCTACCCCGGATCGACGCCATCGGCGGCTCGTCCGCGGGCGTCTACGTCAACAACAAGGTCCGCGTCGCCTCGCTCTTCCGGGGAGTCGACGATGCGTCCGTCTTTGATGCTCAGGTCCGCGACATGTTCCTGGATCTCGCCAAAGCCTATGGCGTCCCTTTCGAAGTCCTTAACGACGGGGACGTCACCGCCCTCGCGGGCTCGATGTCGCTCGGACGCAACGCCGTGCTCGGCGTGGCGATGGGCACCAGCGTCGCCGCAGGCTACGTCGACAAGGCGGGCAACCTGACGAACTGGCTGAGCGAGCTGGCCTTCGTGCCGGTCGATTACCGTCCGAACGGTCCGGAGGACGAATGGTCCCGTGACCGGGGCTGCGCCGTGCAATACTTCAGCCAGCAAGGCGTCGGCCGCCTGCTTCCTCTCGCGGGCATCACCCTGCCCGCCTCGATGCGGCTGCCGGAACAGCTGGAAGAACTCCAGAAACTCATGGCCGCCGGCGACCCTCGCGCCCGCGAAGTCTATGCGACGGTCGGCATCGCCTTCGGCTACGCCATCGCCCACTTCGCCAGCTTCTACGAGATGAGCTGCCTGCTGATCATGGGACGCGTCACCTCCGGCCAAGGCGGCTCGGTCATCATCGAAAACGCCCAGGCCGTCCTGCGCGACGAATTCCCCGAACTTCGCATCGACCTCCTCGTGCCGGACGAGAAAGATAAGCGCCACGGCCAGGCCGTCGCCGCCGCCTCCCTCCCCGCCCTCCGCCGATGATCACCCTCAACCCTCTCGCTCGCCTCGTGATACCCGATGGCCGGACCGGCCCGGAAGCGATCACGCGCACGACCCACCTCGGCATCGGGGCCCACCAGGACGACCTCGAATTCATGGCCTTCCACGGCATCCTCGCCTGCTATGAACGCACGGACCGATGGTTCGGAGGCGTGACCATCACCGATGGTCGCGGCAGCTCGCGTGCCGGTCAGTTCAAGGATTGGACCGACGACCAGATCGCCGCCGAACGCATCCGCGAACAGGAAGCCGCCGCCGTCATCGGCCAATATTCCTTCATGGCCCAGCTGGGTTTCGGCAGCGCCGCCGTGCGGGACGCGAAGCATGACGCGGTCCGCGATGACCTACGCCATATCCTCGAGGCGGCCCGCCCCGAGGTGGTCTACCTGCACAATCTCGCCGACAAGCATGACACCCATGTGGGCTGTGCCCTGCGCTGCCTCGAAGCCATCCGCCTGATGCCCAAGGCAGACCGACCCAAGAGGGTCTACGGTTGCGAAGTCTGGCGTGACCTCGACTGGCTCGTGGACACCGAAAAGACCGCGATGCCGATCTCGGGACGTCCGGAACTCGCCCGCGCCCTCAACGAGGTCTTCGCCACCCAGATCGCGGGCGGTAAGCGCTACGACCTCGCCGTCCTCGGCCGGCGCACCGCCAATGCCACCTTCAGCAACGCCCATTCGACCGACCAGGAGACGGCGATGCAGTGGGCGATGGACCTGACCCCCCTCGTACTGGACGATACGCTCGACCCTCTCGCGTATGTGGTCGGCTTCATCGATCGCCTCAAGGTCGATGTGACCGCCCGCATCCGGAAATCCCTCTGACCATGAAACCCACTCTCCTCGTACTCGCCGCCGGCATGGGAAGCCGCTACGGCGGCCTGAAGCAGATCGACCCCATGGGCCCTTCCGGCGAGACCATCCTCGACTACTCCGTCTTCGACGCCCTTCGCGCCGGCTTCGGCAAGGTGGTCTTCATCATCCGTCCCGACTTCGAGAAGGACTTCCGTGAGCGTATCGCCACGAAGTTCGCGGGTCGCATCGAGGTCGGCTTCGCCTTCCAGACGATCGACCAGCTGCCGGCAGGCTTCACCGTGCCGGCGGGACGCGAGAAGCCATGGGGCACGACCCACGCGATCCTCTGCGCCCGCGAGGCCGTCGATACGCCCTTCGCCGTCATCAACGCGGATGACTTCTACGGGCAGGATTCGTATGCGACGCTCGGTCGCTACCTTGCCGCCCTCTCCAACGCCTCCACCGCTTACGCGATGGTCGGCTTCACCCTCAAGAACACCCTCTCCGAACACGGCACGGTCGCCCGTGGCGTCTGCAAGACGGACAGCCAAGGCAAGCTCACCGACATCCAGGAGCTGACGAAGATCGCCAAGCTCCCGAAAGGCGCCGAACACCGCGGAGATGACGGAATGGTCGTGGCCCTCACGGGTGACGAACCCGTGTCGATGAACATGTGGGGCTTCACCCCTGCGATCTTCCCACAGCTCGAGGCCGACTTCCGCGCCTTCCTTTCCGCCAAAGGTTCGGAGATGAAAAGCGAGGCTTACATCCCCATGTCGGTCGGCGCCCTCATCCGCGCCGGCGAGGCCAGCTGCCAAGTACTTCGCTCTGACTCGACCTGGTTCGGCGTCACGTATCGCGAGGACAAGCCCATCGTCCAGGCCAGCATCCAGCAGCAGGTCGCCAGCGGTTCCTACCCGGTTTCTCTCTGGGCCTGACGATGACCGCCGCCGCAGGATATGACGCCGTCGCGATCGCCCGGGAGTTCGCCCTCTCTGGTGAGGTCGCTTCGGCCGTCCCCTATGGAAGCGGCCACATCAACGACACGTTCAAGGTGGAGATCACCGCCGACAACGGCCCGTCCCGGTTCGTCCTCCAACGCATCAACCAGAACGTCTTCCGCCGTCCAGACGAACTGATGGCGAACGTCGAGCGCGTCTGCGCCCATGCCTACGCCCGGCTGAAACGCGCCGGCACGCCTGACGCAGAGCGTCGTACCCTCCGGCTGATACCCACCCGTCCGGGCCGAGCCTGGCACGTCGACGCCAACGGCAATCGCTGGCGCTGCTACCATTTCATCGAGGGGGCCACCGGCCATGACATCGTACTGTCGGCGGAACAGGCTTACGCCGCCGCCAAGGCGTTCGGAGCATTCCAATCCCTGCTTTCGGATCTCCCCGGCGGCCGGCTGCACGAGACGATCCCGGACTTCCATCATACCCCTTCCCGTTTCGCCCGCTTCCAACAAGCCTTGGCGAAGGACAGCCATGGGCGCGCCGCCTCATCCGTGGCCGAAATCGCGTTCGCATTGGCAAGAGCACAGGAGGTCGGAGTCATCGTCGACGCGTTGCGCGACGGGTCCTTGCCGGAACGAGTGACGCACAACGACACCAAACTGAACAACGTCCTGCTAGACGACGTGACCCAGGAAGGCGTCTGCGTCATCGACCTCGATACGGTGATGCCCGGCTCAGCGCTCTATGATTTCGGCGATCTCGTCCGGACGTCGACCTCCCCGGCGGCCGAAGACGAGACGGACCTGTCGAAAGTACGTATGCAGCTCCCGATGTTCGAAGCCCTCGTCAGAGGCTACCTCGAATCCGCGAGCGGCTTCCTGACACCGAAGGAAAAATCGTTCCTGCCCTTCGCAGGCAAGCTCATCACTTTCGAGATCGGCCTACGCTTCTTGACCGACTGGCTCGAGGGCGACACGTACTTCAAGATCAAGCGACCGACGCACAACCTCGAACGGACCAGGACGCAGTTCAAGCTGGTGGAATCCATCGAAGCCCAGCTGCCTGCCATGCAGGCGCTGGTCGACCGCGCATGAGCAAGCGCATCCTCATCACCGGGGGCGCCGGCTTCATCGGATCGCATCTAGCTCGCCATTTCGGCGAACGTTCCGAGGTCACCGTGCTTGATGACCTCCGCAGCGGCTACGCCAGCAACCTCGATGGCGTGACCTGCCGTTTCCTGCGAGGGTCCGTCCTCGATAATCGCGCCCTTGCGCAGGCCGCCGAAGGCGCCGAAGAGATCTACCACCTCGCCGCGATGGTCTCCGTCCCGGAATCCGTCGCCAAGCCGGACGAGTGCTCCGAGCTGAACACCGAAGGGACCAGACGGGTGCTGGAAGCGGCCTTGGCAGCCGGGACCCGCAAGGTCGTGCTCGCCTCTTCCGCGGCCATCTACGGCGACAATCCTGTCGTGCCTAAGGTCGAGAAGATGCCGCCCGAACCAAAGTCTCCTTACGCCGAGACCAAGCTCGCGGGAGAACGATTGCTGGAAAAATATCGCACCGAACACGGACTCGGCACGACCAGCCTGCGCTTCTTCAACGTCTTCGGACCCCGCCAGGATCCTCGTTCCGCCTACGCCGCCGCGGTGCCGATCTTCGTCGCGAAGGCCTTGCGCGACGAACCGATCGGCATCCATGGCGACGGCGGCCAGACGCGCGACTTCATCCACGTGACCGACATCGTCGGCGCGCTCGCCCACGCCGGAGCCTCCAAGGAAATGGCAGGCACTTATAACGTCGGCTACGGCAAGGCCCTCTCGATCCTCGAACTGGCCCAGGAGATCCTCCGCCTGACCCGGTCATCGTCTCGCATCGAACATCTGCCCTCACGCGCAGGCGACGTCCGGCACTCGCTGGCATCCAACGAGCGGCTGCTGGCCGCCGGCTGGAAGCCAGTGTCATCGGTCAGCCTCGGCTTGGCTGAGACCGTGGATTATTTCCGGAACCTCAGGGCGTGACGACCAACGTCGTGCGCAGGAGTTCCTCATGCCCGTCATTGAGGTTCAGCCAGAGGTCATAGGTGCCTGGCGCCGGCAGGCGGAGTCGAAAAGACAACGTCGGATTAGGGGCGTATTCTCCGCCCTCGAGGGTCGGGTGCATATGGGCATAACCCGACAAAGGCCGGTCCGCCGAAAAGACGACGGCATGGCCGAGCGACCCCATGATGGGCAGAAGCTTGAGCGGCTTACCTTCGGGCCCGGACAGCTTCACGCGCAACGTAGCCGAGCTGCCGGCCTTGAGCGTCGAGGCGTCCATGGCGACGATGACATTGCGAGGTTTCGCCGCGAAGTCCGACGAGGCGATGGAAGCCTTCGTCTGGGCCTGGGCCAGCATCACGCGCGAGGTCCTGGCGTCGGCGAAGTCGACGTAAGCCTCCAGGGCGGCACCGCGAAGTCCGACAGGGACGTCGAAACGCCAAGAACCATCGTCCGCAGCGACCGGGTGAAGATGGGCATAGGCGCGGACGCCGCCGATCTGCCGGAGATGCAGGTGGACCTTCTGCGTATGGGACACCGCCACTTCATGGGCATAATAAGGAAGACCGTCTTCCTTGATGAGCCGGAGCTCGCCCTTGGAGCCGTCTTCGGACAACCCGATCTTCAGCTCGACCGGGAACTGCAAGGCCTTCGGGGAATAGAAGTTGGCCTCTTCGTTCACGCCGCAGAATTCGACGCCGTCGACGACGACAGGCTGATGATCCGCATGCAGGAAGGCGCACTGGGTATCAGGCAAGGCGCGCAGACCAAAGAAGCCGACGACAGCCAAGGCGCTGATTAAAAATATCTGCTGCCGTGGCGTCATTTCGACTGTGCGCCAGCCGTTCCGCAGAGCCTACGCAAGCGGCTGGCGACATCCTCGGCATCGAAGGAAGGCCCTTCGCTGCGATAAGCGATACGCCCTTCGGGACTGATTACGATCAACGCGGCGTTGTGGACGATGGTGCCGTCGTCACGCAAGGTCTGGATGCCATAATGGCGCATCAGGTCCTTGATCTGGCCGGCGTCGCCGGTCAGGAAGCGATGACGGGCGGGGTCGATACCATAGCCGTCGGCATAGGCTCGAAGCACGCCCGGGGTATCGGTCGCAGGGTCGAAAGTGATCGTCAGCAGCCTGACGCCGGAGGCATCGGGCATCTTCGCCAGCGCGTCGCCGAGCTGCTTCATGCAAGCCGAGGAAGCCGGGCACATACGGGCGGAGCGACAGCTGGTGAAGATGAAGTTCAGGGCCAACGGGTGACCGAGGAAATCCTTCTTCATGACCAACCTGCCGTCCTGGTCCCAGAGCGCCATGTTGGGCATGAGCTCATTGGGCATACGCGTGACCATCCGCCCCTTGTCGGCGGTCTCGCGACGCAGCGATTCAGTGACTTCGGCGACCTGACGGAGTTCCTCGGGTTCGGCCGAAACCACGCCACGCGCCTGGGTCTCCGTCCCTTCCGTCACTGCGTCATATCGGACGATCAGCCCGGCCCAGCCGACCTTGCGGTCTCCTTCGGCAAAACGACGAAGGAGCTTACCTTGACCATCGGCCGCAACGATCGTCGCCCAGCCATCGGCGGAAACCTCGACGACCTTGCCGGTCTCGTTCGCAGCACATAGTGCGGAGACCGCGAAGATAAGCGCCAGGACGTTACGCATGCTCAGAGGTGTTCGCCCGAAGGTCCGAGCATGAGTTCGACCATGCCATGACGGACGCCACGATGGGAAAGGTGGAAAGCCTCCGCGCCGGTCAGTTCGGCCAGCACGCAGAGCGTGATTAGCGCGGCCGGCATGATGTCGGCCCGGTCGGCCGGAATCCCCGGGACCTTCCGGCGGGCTTCGATGTCCATCGCGCACATCTGGTCGCGAAGTGCGCGGATCCGCAGGACGGGCAGACGGCCGCCGACCGGGGCTTCGCCGATGGCTTCGAGATGGAGGGCGACCGCCGCGAAGGCTCCGCCAGCACCGATGATGAGATAGTTCTCGGCCGCGTTGGCCGGAACGATGGTCTGCAGGACGCCCATCAGGTGCGTGCGGATCGAAATCTGGTCGAGCTCATCGACGGTACCGGCGCCGCCGCGCAGATAACCGTTGGTCATACGGACGGACCCCAAAGGAAAGCTGCGCGCCAAGACGTAATACTGCCCGCGTATCGCGGTCACCTCAAGGCTCCCGCCGCCGAGGTCGAAGGCCAGGATGTTCTCGTAGGCCTTGTAGGCCGGATCGGTCCTTACCCCGGCTCCGGCCAGACGCGCTTCGACCTCGCCCGAGACGATCGTGAGCGGAACACCGGTGACGGCACGGACCTTTTCGGCGAAGGCATGGCGGTTGGCGCACTCCCGGACCGCGCTCGTTCCGAGCACGGTGAAGCGGGTCGCGCCTTTGGAACGGGCGAACTCAAGCAGTCGGCCGATGGCGGCGGCTCCCGACTCGATGGCTTCGATCGGCAAGGGGTCGCCAGGGCTGGCATCCTGCTGCAAGCGTACGGACTCCGTCAGGCGACCGAGTTCGCTGCGATCACGACCGTCGACGACGGCGACCTTGATGGAATTCGACCCTACGTCGACGACGGCGATGGCGGACATGTTCAGAAGAGGAGCTGGCCTTTGAGTCCGCCGAAGAAATGGAGGCCATCCTGGGTTTCAAACTCCTTCGTGCGCACCGCGACGAAATAGGTGGCCGACCACGAGTAGACCTGGAACGTCGTACCGAGGGCACACTGCAGGACGATCGGAGAACGGGTCACGCCCCGGGATTCGCGGAAATTCGTCCCGTCCGTGGAATAGTTACGGACCACCACCTCGACCTGGGTGTCGGCAAAGGCCCAATAGGAGAAGTTAGGGCGATCGTCCTTGGGCCTGAGGGCCTCGATCGGCTCATAGGAACTGGAATGGCGGATGAAGCCCTGCCCCCATGAACGGTCCAAATTGACGCCCCAGCGAAGCTGGGCTCCGAAAAGCACTTCGGTCCGCATCGTGCCCAGCTCGACGGCGGCGCGGGCGATCAGGTCACGATAACCATGACCGGAAGCATCGAGGTCGAAACGGCGGCGAAACTCGCTGTCCACGTTGATGAGCAGTTCATCGGGCAGCTGCGTGCCCCAACCTGCCGATTCGGGCTGTCCGATGAACGCATGGAACTTGTTCTGGATGACCTGGCCGCCGGCGGAGGGCCCGATGACGCCCAGCTTGGCCTCGATGGAAAAAAGACAGTCCTTACGGCCGCCGCGATCGAGAATGCGACCATAGCCCCACCCCATGTAGAGGGCGCCGGAATAAGGCAGATCGTCGAGCGAAGGGTTCGGGGTGGAAGTATTCGACGGCGTGTTGATCTCCTGGGTCAGCGAGAAGAAACCGTGGTCGGCGGTATTGACGGCAAGTTTGAGACCCTGGGTGTAATAACGGTCCTTGTTCCTCGGGGCGAACTTGTCGTTCTCCTCGGTCAGCGAGACGATCCAAGGAGCCTTTGGCGCTAGGTCTGCCGGCACATCGGCGGCCTTGAGCGCGGAGGCGGCCAGCAGGAGGACGATGAGACGGGAAGATGGCATTCGTGAAACGTCATCAAAGACCTTCGACGCAAGGGGGACAACGCCTTTCTGACTTGTGAACAAAGGCACGCCCAAGTATTTGACTGTCAGGATGTCCGACGTTGCCACAGGCTTGTCTTCTGCCCGGACCGAAGTCCTGGCCGATGGCACCGCCGTGGTCACAATCGGTGGGTCTTGGAACCAGGATTCGAGCCTGCCCGCCATCGTCGTCAAAGGGGATCGGGTCAGGGTGGTCGCCGAAGGTCTCGCGGACTTCGACTCTTCGCTACCTGCCTGGCTCTACGCCAACTTCAAGAACGTCCGCCACCTCGACCTCTCCGCCCTACCCGTCCGGCTACAATCGCTCGTCCAGATGGCCGAGAAGGCCTCAAGCGCCGATGAGCGGCCGCCTCACCCCGGCTTCCTGGAGCAGTTCGGGACCTGGGGCCTCGAAAGCAGCGCATCGTGGGGCCGCGCCTTCGAACACATCGGACATACCGCCATCGGGTTCCTTCGCATGCTGGTCGGGCGCGCCAAGGTCAACTGGTCAGACTTCAGGCTCGAACTCCAGACCTCCGGGGTCGACGCCCTCCCGATCGTCGCCCTGCTCGGCTTCCTCACCGGCCTGATCATGGCCTATGTGGGGCTGATCCAGCTTCGGCTCGTCGGCGCCACGGTCTACGTCGCCAACCTCGTCTCGCTGGCGATGACCCGCGAGATGGGCGCCCTGATGACCGGCATCATCGCCTGCGGGCGCACCTCCACCGCCTACGCCTCCCAGCTCGGCAGCATGAACGTCAGCCAGGAGACCGACGCGCTGCGCGCCCTGGGCATCAACCCGATCGAATACCTCGCCGTGCCGCGCATCCTCGCCGTCACGCTCATGATTCCGCTGCTCGCGGTCTTCGCGACGTTCATCGGCGTGTTCGGCGGCATGGTCGTCGCGTGCGCCGGCGACCTCAGCATCGAACAATACCTCACCCAGGCCGTACGGGCTATCTCGTTCAAGAGCTTCTTGGTCGGCTTCATCAAGTCCATCGCCTTCGGCTTCATCGCCGCATGGGCGGGCTGCTACCGCGGCTCGGTCGCCAAACGTTCGGCGCTCGGCGTCGGCGAAGCCGCGACCTCCGCCGCGGTGCTGGGCATCACCTTCATCGTGATCTCCGACGCCTTGTTCGCGGTGATCTTCAACCTCTTCGACCTGTGAGCGCCGGCGACATCCTCACTTGCGCCGACCTGGCCATCGGCCACGGAGACCGGGTGATCATGGATCGGCTCAACCTGTCGCTCGCGCCAGGCAAGATCCTGGCCATCGTGGGACCCAGCGGCTGCGGCAAGAGCACCCTCATGCGGGCGCTCGGCGGCCTCGATGAACCGCTCGGAGGCAAGACCACGCTCATGGGCGTCGATCTCAACGCATCGCGCGGACAGCAGCGGCAGGACATCCTTCGCCGGACCGGCTTCCTCTTCCAGGGCTCCGCCCTCTTCTCTTCGCTGACGCTCCGCGAGAACATCGAGATGCCGATGCGCGAGTTCCTGAAGGCGCCGCACCGCGAGATCCGCCAGCTGGCCGAGTACAAGCTGGCGCTCGTCGGCCTGGCGGACGCGATGGACAAGCTGCCCTCCGAGATCAGCGGCGGCATGGCCAAGCGGGCCGGCATCGCCCGCGCGATGGCGCTCGACCCTTCCGTCATCTTCCTCGACGAACCGAGCGCCGGCCTCGACCCGATGAGCTCCGGACGTCTCGACGAGCTGATCCTCCGTCTCCGCGAGGCCTTCGGCACGACGATCGTCCTCGTCAGCCACGAGGTGCCTAGCATCCTGCGGACGGCCGACTTCTGCGTTTACCTCGACCCTGACACCGGCACGATGGGCGCCTACGGCCCGCCCAAGAGCTTCCTTCAGGCTGGCCAACCGCCGAAGGTGCACGCCTTCTTCTCCCAAGCCCGCTTCGACTGACCATGCGTAGATCCGCCAACATGACACTTATCGGGGCCTTCGTGGTCGGGGGCATCCTGCTGATCATCGCCGCCGTCATCCTGCTGGGCGCCGGCTCGTTCACCGGCGCCAAGCCTGCCGCCATCGCGTACTTCGAGGACTCCGTCAGCGGACTCGACATCGGTGCCCCCGTCAAATTCCGCGGCGTCACCATCGGCCGCGTCAGCCAGGTGCTGCTGCGTACGTCCGGCCAGGCGACGTCCGACTACTCGGTGCCGGTCGTGATGGAATTCTCGCCCGACCTCCTCACCCGCCGCGGCATCGACCAGGCGCTCCTGCAGAAACAAGGCCTTCGCCTTTCCCTTGAGAAAGGCCTGCGCGCCAAGCTGCAGCAGCAATCCGTCGTCACCGGCGTGCTTTACGTCGAGTTGGATTACTTTCCGGACACGGCCTACCGCCTGCACGACCCCAAGGGCGACCTCCCCGAGATCCCGACCCAGCCTTCTAACCTCGGCGCGCTCACCAAGGCCGTCTCCCAGACGCTCGACCAACTGAGCCGCATCGACTTCGTCTCGATCACCAAGAAGGTGGATTCGATCCTGACCCGGATAGACAAAGGCGCCTCGCAGATCGAGTTCGAGAAGATCAACGGCAACCTCGTGCAGGCTTCCGCCAACATCTCCAAGATCACCGGCGACCCCGCGATCGCGCATGCGGTCTCCGATTTCTCGGCCGCGATGCTCGGCATCGACACCTTGGTGAAGCGACTCAGCGGCAAGGTCGACCCGGTCACCGATGACATCAAGGCGATGGCTTCGGCCGGCCGTAAGGCGCTGGAGCGTCTCAACGAGACCTCCGAGAATCTCCGCACCCTCACCAAGCCTGGTTCGCCGGCCCGCCGCGATCTCGACCAGGCTCTGGCCGACGTCTCCGAAGCCGCCCAAGCCATTCGGTCGCTCGCCGACTTCATCGAACGCAATCCCGAGACGATCATCCAGGGGCGCAGCAAATCCCCGGTGAAGGATGCCAAGCCCAAGGAGGAGACCCCTTCCAAATGAGCCCGCGCGTTCTCCTGCTCGGCTTGAGCGTGCTGCTCAGCGGCTGCATCATCTTCGACAAGAAGAGCGAAGCCGTGACCTTCTATCAGCTCGCCGCCCCGGCCGCGCCGACCACCCGTGTCGCCCCGATCCTTTACGTCCCCCGCGCCATCCTGCCCTCCGCGCTCCGTCGCCCTAACATCGTCATCCTTGACGATAACGGCTGGGTCCGAGTGGAAGACGCCCATCGCTGGGTAGCCCCGCTGGACCGAGCCGTCGCCGAAGCCGTCGGTCGCCATCTGACCGCCCAGACCGGCCTGCCTGCCGCCTCGCAGGCCCCTGCGGAAGATCACCTCGTCCTGCTGCTCACCGTGGACAAGATGGAGGTCTTCGCGCCTGCGACCCCTGGACGCTCGCTCTTCTCCCTCCCAGGCGCCACGGCCAACAACGACACCGCGGTCATGCAGGTGACCTTCCGCCTCGAGAAATCCGACGGAACGCTCCTCTCGGGCCAGACCCTGACCCATTCCCACCCATTGAAGGAGCGCTCCCCTTCGGAGTTCGTCCTGAGCCAGTCCGCCAACCTCGCAACGATTTCAGCAGACATCGCGAAGCTTCTCGCCAACGCTTCCCCGACGAAATGACCACGCCTTCCACCCCTCGACCCAACGGCTTCTCCGAAGCGACCGGCGAGATCTGCTACGACCTCCCTTCGGCCTATATCCCGCATCCCGCGACCGGCCTGCTGCATCTTCCCCGCTTCCTCGGCAAGATCCGCAAGCACCTCAAAGGCGAACTACCCAAGTCCTACCAACGCAACTTCTGCAAAGGCTTTGACCGGTTCCTCTGCCTGCACCTCTGCGTCGAGCCGGAACAGGTCATCGCCTGCGTCCGCGAGACGCATTCCGAAGCCGAACTGGACGCCCGCCTCAAGGCGCTCTTCCCCGCCGACCTCCGCGTCGCCGTCTGGAACCGCGAACTGGTCCAGAAGGGCATGAGCGAGATGGGCCGCGAAGCCCTGAACGACGCCAAACGCAAGATGGGCGCCGAGCACCGCACCGACGTGATCTCCTTCGCGGACATGATCGACTTCGACGAAGGACGTATTCTGTGAACACCAACGACCCCCATCCCAACCGCCTGGTCATCCGGGGCATCGCCGCGCTGCTCGCCTGCCTCAAGCACCACCCCAAGGCGTTGCGTGAGGTCGTCGCCACCGCCGCCTTCGCCCCCAACCTCGCCGAACATGACGCCGCCTTCGCCGAACTCGGCGTCAAGACGCGCATCGTGGGGCCGATGGAACTCGCCCAGACCGCGGAAGGCCCTTGCGACGACGTCTGCGCGCTCACGATGCGGCCCGACTTCGGCCTGGCCCGTATCTCCGACTTCGCCGAATGGCGGGAGACCCGCGAGAGCATCGTGATCGCCGACGGCGTCACGGATCCGGCGGACCTCGCCGCGATCGCCCGCTCGATGGCCGCCTTCGGCCTGAAGCGCCTGCTGCTTTCCGGCGGCACCGAGAAACTCTCCTTCCACCCCGAGGCCTGGCATCAGTCCCGCGGCGCGATGGAACAGCTCCGCCTCATGCGCGCCGCCGCCCTCGGCGGCTTGCTCAAGCTGGTCGAAGACCGTTGCTGCGTCGTGGCCCTCTCGCCCGATATCGGCCGCAAGATCGACCTCGGCGTGCCGGTGCGCGTTCCCGCCCGCCACCTGGCCCTGCTCATTCCGGGAGGAAAGCTCGACCCCGACATCCAGCCACGCGTCGAACACTGCTACCGTTTCCCGGGCCTCGTCGGCCAGCCCTCCCTCACCCTTTCGGAAATCGCCCCTCTGGCCATGGCTTGGTTCGCCTCCACGCCCCAGCCGCGCGCCGACGGGTTCCTGTCCCGCAAAAGGGCTCGCCACGCCAAGGACAAGGGTTCCAATCCGACCAGCTAACTCCCCATGTCGCAGCCCCAGCCAGGCAACGGCGAGAACGTCCTCTCGCTACAGAACATCAGCCGCACGTTCTTCACGGCCCTCCAGCGCCAGCATGACATGCTCGCCTTCAGCATCGCCGGACTGCACACGGCCGACCCGAAGGCCTACGAACACTTCTCGTCGGTCTCGCGCGTGATGCCCGTCCCGCAGGCCCACCTGCCCCCGGAACAGATGCTGGCCTATGCCCGCGGCCTGATGATGCGCACGACCATCAACGACCTGCTGACGCTTTCCTCGGAATGCATGGTCCAGTGCCACCTGCTCTGCCTCTTCATCCGCGAGCAAGGCAAGAACCAGCGCCGCGACCCGCTGATCGAGAAGATCATCTCGGACAAGCAGAACGGCTTCCAGAAGATGACGCTGCAGGACCGCTTCACGGCCCTCGAGGAGAACTTCGGTATCGTGTGCGACCTGGAAGACGGAATCTTCAGCCTCGCCGCCGCCCTGCGCGTGCTCGTCCGCGGCGGACTCGTGACCAACGACGACATCACGCCTGACGGCTCCCTGACCCTCGAGTTCAAGGCGATGAAGGATTTCGAAGTGCCAGCCGAAGCCGACAAGGCTTCCGAAGCCCAGCCCGAACTGCCGCCCGGCGTCACCCGACACGCGGCGCTCCCCGACGACAATAAGCCTAAGATGGTCGCCCGCCTGACGGACACGACACGCACCTTCAAGCCCGGTGAAATGCTCAGCCTCACGGACTCCGAACTGCTCGGCCTGAACATCACCGTGGCCAAGTTCGTCGACGGCTTGCTGCGGTCCGTCGATCACTTCGGCCGCGCCCAGCTCGGCGAAGGCGCCTAAGCGATGCGCGAAGCCCCGGCAACGACCCGACGCGCCTGGCTCTGGGTCTCCGCGGCCTACCTCTTCCAGTCGATCCCCGCGGCGGTCCGCGACGAAGCCTTGCCGGTGGCGTTGAAGAACACGGGGTACGCCGACAAGGACATCACGCAGGCGGTCGCCTACCTCGGCCTGATCTTCGGCTTCAAGATCCTGCTGGCTCCGCTGGTCGCCGCCTTCCGCCCCCGTGGCTTCATCCTGTGCGCCGAGCTCGCCATCTCCCTACTGCTCGGAGGATTGGCGCTGCAAGTGGCGGCCGAACACCCTTCTTCGCCGGCGATCATCGGCTGCTTGGTGCTGCTTTCCTTCTTGGCCGCCGCCCATGACTTCGCCCTCGACGGCTATTTCGTCTCGGCCCTTGATGACCGGATTCGCGCGACCCATTCGGGCCTCCTCAACTTCGCCTCCAAGCTGGGCATGGTCCTCGCCGGCCCGGGCCTCATCTGGCTCGCCGGCCGCATCATGGACCACGGCCCGCAGTCAGCCGACGCTTGGTCGTGGGCCCTGGTCGCGGCGGCCATCCTCGCGCTCTTCGCCGCGGCCGCCAACGCCCTCGGCCTCATGGCGGAACCCCGACAAGCCGCGGATGGCAAGACGGTCACCGAACGCTTCCAGGACATGCGGAAGGGACTGCTCACGCTCTTCACGGACCCGAGGCTTGCCGCGGTGCTCGGCCTCATCTTCTTCTACCGAGCCAGCGAGATTCACATGGCCCGCATCCTGCCGCTCTTCGCGACCTCCACGACCAACGGCGGCCTCGGGCTCGGCAATGAGACCTACGCGCTGATGCGCATCGCCACCGCCGTCTTCGGATTGGCGCTCGGTGGCATCATCGGCTCGCAAGTGGTCGCCCGGCTCGGTCTCGGCCGTTCGCTGCTTCCCCTGGGCCTCGCGATGCATGCCCCTTTGGCCGCCGTCGCCTGGCTCGCCTTAGACGGATCCCATAGCCTCTGGGTCATCGGAACGGTCTTCTTCATCGAATACCTGGCCTATGGCGCCGGGCTCTGCGCCTTGATCCTCGCGATGATGAAACTCGCGTCCGGCCCCGGCGCGGCGATCCGCTACGCGGCGCTGTCCACCTTCGCCCTGCTGGCCAATTACCTGCCGGGACTCTGGGCAGGACGTCTCTCCGACCGCCTAGGCTATGCGCACTACTTCCTGTTCGCGCTCAGCCTGGCGATCCCGGGCATCATCTCAGCCCGGATCGCGAAGCGGCACTTCCTGGCCGACTGATCACTCTTTCGGCAGGACGATCAGCTCCTGCTCGAACTTCGGATCGAGGAAGCGCCGGGCGAAGGCCTGCACGGCCGCTTCGTCGGTCAGGCTCATGCGGCGTTCCCATTCGGCGTCGAAGTTGGCGCCGAGTCCCGCGACCTCGCGGACCAACGCGCCTTGCATGCGGGCGCCGGCGGACTGGCGGCCTTGGCGACGGGAGACGCGCATGCGACGCTTGGCATCCTCGATTTCGTTCGGGGCGAACTTGCCCTTGCGCAGGCGATCGAGCTCTAGGCGCATCTCCTTCACGACCTCCTGGGCCGAGGCGGGGGCGGTGCCCGCGTAGAGGTAGAACATGCCCTGGTCGACGATCTCGACGCGGGTGGCTCCCACGAAATAAGCCATGCCCTTCTCTTCACGGACGCGCCGGAAGAGGCCGCTGGCCATGCCGCTGAGCAGTTCTTCCGTCACATTGGCGGCGACGACCTCATCGGGCGCGAAGCCGCAATGCGGGAAGGCGATCGCCACGACGGCCTGCTCGCCTTGGGCACGCTCAAGCTCCTTGCCCGCAGTCAGCGGGACATGCTGCGGGATCGTCCGACGGGCCAGGGAAACCTTGGGCAGCGAACCGAAGCGGCGGTTGACGAACTCGATGACCGCCGGACGGTCGAACGCGCCGCTGACGCCGACGACGATATTGTCGGCCACGACGAGGGAGCGATGCAGCGCGGCGAGGTCGGCCGGCTGGATCCGGGCCAACGTCTCGGGCGTGCCGCAGGCGTCGACGGCGAGCGGATGTTCGCCGAAGTATTGACGCTGCAACCGCAGGCGGGCCTTCTCGACGATGTCATCCTCAGCCTCGCGGCAGGCGGTGACGATCGCCGCACGCTCCAAGGCGAAGGTCTCCGGCAGGATCTTCGGACCCAGGATGCCGTCGGCGATCAGTTCGGAAATCTGGGTGAAATCGGAGCTCAACGCCTCGCCCCAGAGGCCGCAGGAGACCTGTGAACCATGATCGGCGAACGTCGCCCCTAGGCTATCGACCAGCTGGGCGACTTCCTCCTTGGTGCGATGCACGTTGTCGCGGGCGAACATGGTGCCGAGCAGCCCCGTCGTGCCGCGCTTATCGGCCTCCTCATAGGCGACGCCGCCGGCGAGGAAGACGCCGACTCCCGCCTTGGGGATCGTGGCGTCATGCTGAAGGACGACGCGGACGCCGTTGTCCAACGTGAAGGTCTCGAAACGATCGGGGGTGGCCGGCGCGGTGGCGGCGGGGGACGACGCCTCGGCCTTGCCGCCGCGCATCGTGCCGAAAGTGACGTTGTCCGGACGCAGCCACTTACGGGCCTCGCGGGTGAGGTCTTCGGCCCCGAGCCGGGCGAGATGCTCCACGCCCCGCTGCGGCCAGGATATGTCGTGGCCGATCGTGGCCGCATGGGCGACGCGACTGGTCAGCCCGTGGATGTTCTTCTGGCCGTTGACCATGGCGACGACGGATTGGCGGCGCACTTTTTCGAACTGCGCGGGAGTGACGCCCTTCTGCAGGAGCCCATCGACGACTTCGGCGATGGCCTTTTCGACGACGGGGGCTTCCGTGCCGGCTTCGCCGGTCCAACTACACCAGGCCAACCCCAGGTCACGGATGCCGAAGCCGGACGCATCGATGCCGTGCACGAGCTTGCGCTTCTCACGCAGTTCGCTCCACAGCAGAGAACTGTTGCCCGCCCCGAGCACGCCCAAGAACAGGTCCGTCGCGAGACGACCTTCGTCGAAGTAACCCGGGATACGCCAGCAGGCGACGCCCTTCGACGTGTTGACCTCCCGGATGAGGTCGGCGCGACGGACGCCGCCCTGCGGGGGCTCCTGATGGCCCGCGATATCGATCAACGGACGACGGGCGAAGCGACCGAACCAACGTTCGGCCGAGGCGAAGACTTCCTCCGGAGGCATGCTGCCACCGAGCGCGAGGACGACGTTGGTCGGGACGTAGCGGCTGGCATGATAGGAGCGCAGGTCGTCCGGAGTGATGCGCACGAACAGGTCGCGATGACCGATGACCGGCTGGCGAAGCGGGTGCGAACGGACGGCCTCCTCGAGGACGGACTTGGCGAGCACCTGGTCGTGCTCGTCATCGCACATCGCGATTTCGCGCAGGATGACTTCGCGCTCCATCTTCGCGTCGGCGTCGGTGATCAGCGGATCGAAGACCATGTCGGCGATGGCCTCCATCGCGGTCTCGAAACCTTCCTGGGGGGCGTCGACATAGTAGACCGTACGGTCGAAGGTCGTATAGGCGTTGGACGAACCGCCGCTCTTATGGATCGCGTCGGTCAGTTCGCGGTTCGTGAAGCGACCCGTCCCCTTGAACACCATGTGTTCGAGGTAGTGGGAGATGCCCGAACCTTCCCAGCGGCCTTCATGGATGCTGCCGGTGCGGACCCAAGCCTGGACGGTGCAGAGCCCGATCCCAGGACGATGGGAATAGATGACCTCGAGGCCGTTGGAAAGCACCCGTCGTTCAGGCAACGGGCCGGCAATCTGGGCGAAACTCAGACCTTCGAGGTAAGACATGGGCTGGATGTATGCCCTTCCCCCGCCGGGGCGCAAGTGCGACCCAAGGCCTCAGGCCAGGGCAAGCAGCCCAGGCAGATCGAGCGCGTCGGTCGTCATGGCCAGCGTACCTTCCGCATCACGAGGCCATTCCGTCGCCGGACGGTCCCAATAGAGCTCGACACCGTTGCCGTCCGGATCCCGCAGGTAGATGGCCTGGCTCACCCCGTGATCCGCCGCCCCGTCGAGCTGGACTCCGTGCTTAAGCACGCGCCGGACGGCCTGGGCGAGTTCGGGTCGGCTCGGATAAAGGAAGGCGACATGGTAAAGCCCGGTCGTGCCTGCGGCCGGCGGGCGTCCGCCACGGCTCTCCCAGGTGTTCAGGCCGACGTGGTGGTGATACCCGTCGGCAGAGAGGAAGATCGCCTGCGAGCCATAGCGCTGGGTCACGGAGAGGCCGATGACGTCTCGGTAGAAAGCCGTCGAGCGCTCCAGGTCCGAGACCTTGAGGTGAACGTGTCCGATGCTGAGCCGGACCGGGGATTCCTGGGCGCACATGACCTCAGGGTACGCCAAAGCCACGGTTTGGCAAACCAAGGCGGCCCGGACGCACTCTGACATTGAAAACACGGCATCCGCACCGTATGCCCAACCCCTTCGCCGCCTTCGGCGGACGCTCCCAGCCCTCGCCACCCCTTTCCGATGTATATTCCGCCTGAAATCCGTGCCAATCTCGACGAAGTCGAACGCCGCGCCGGCTATCTTTGGAAGTTCCTGGATGTCCCGGGGAAACAGGCCGCGATCGCCAAGCTCGAGGAGCAGATGGGCGCCCAGAACTTCTGGGACAGCCAGAAGGCCGCGCAGAAGGTCATCTCGGAGTGCAATGGGCACAAGAACATCGTCGCCCCCCAGGTCGCCTTCCGCCGTCAGATCGACGACGCCAAGACCCTTGCCGAACTGATCACGGAATCCCCTGACGGCACGGCCGACGCCGAAGTCGAGGAACTCCGCAAGCTCGCCACGGACCTGCTCGGCGCCGTGTCCGACCTCGAGATCGCCTCCTTCCTCTCCGGTCCGCACGACCGCTCCAACGCCATCGTCACCGTCAAGGCCGGCGCCGGCGGCACGGAATCCAACGACTGGGCCGACCTGCTCTACCGCATGTACACGCGCTGGGCCGAACGTCGCGGCTTCAAGATCGAAGTCGAAGACATCGCCGAGGGCGAAGGCGCCGGCATCAGCCAGGCCACCTTCCGTCTCGAAGGGCCCAACGCCTACGGCTACGTCAAGGCCGAGCGCGGGGTCCATCGCCTCGTCCGCATCTCGCCCTTCGACGCCAACGCCCGCCGCCATACGTCCTTCGCCTCGGTCGACGTCGTCGCCGAGATCGACGACGATATCGACGTCGAGGTCAACGAAGCCGACCTGCGCGTCGACGTCTACCGTTCCAGCGGCAAGGGCGGCCAGCACGTCAACAAGACCGAATCCGCCGTGCGCCTCACGCACATCCCGACGGGCATCGTCGTGGCCTGCCAGCGCGAACGCTCCCAGGTCAAGAACCGCGCCCTCGCGATGAAGATCCTCCGCGCCCGCATCTACGAGAAGACCATCGACGACAAGCGCGCCGAGATGGAGAAATACTACGGCGAGAAAGGCGACATCGGCTGGGGCAACCAGATCCGTTCCTACGTCTTCCAACCTTACCAGATGGTGAAGGACCTGCGCACCGGCGTCGAGACGGGCAATATCCAGGCGGTCATGGACGGCGACATCGACTCGTTCATCAACGGCTGGCTCCGTGCCGGCGGCCCCCGCACGCGCAACAAGGACATCAAGATCGAGGACTAAGTCCTCTCCTCGTCATGCCCACCCGGGACGTCCTCCGCCAGAACCTCCTCGATACCCCGCTGTTCGCGGAGAAGATCTGGAAACTGTCGCCGGAGCCTTGGCCGATCACCGAAGCCCAGCTCCGCGACCTGAAGCGCATCGGCGCCGCCTGCCTGAGCTACCATCGCGCGCTCGAGCGGCTCTACGTACGTTCGTTCACCGGCAAGAAGATCCTCCGCAATCGTGAGGTCTACGCTCCCTGGGTCGCCGAATACCTCGATCGCTATAAGCCCGCGGGCCTGATCGAGCACGGCCGCCATCGCGCCGTCAAAGGCCAGTGTCCCGTCGTCCTCCGCCCTGACCTGCTGATCACCGAACAGGGCTTCACGATGACCGAGCTGGACAGCGTCCCCGGCGGTGTCGGCCTGACGGCTTACCTCAACGAGGTCTACGCCGAGGATTTCCCGCGCCTGATCGGTTCCTCCGTGATGCCCGACCGGTTCATGGCTTCGCTGGCGCGCCTGACGCCCAAGGAGAAGTTCCCGCTCGTCGCCATCGTGGTCAGCGACGAAGCCGCCACCTATCGCCCCGAATTCGAATGGCTCGGGGAGAAACTCCGCACGCTCGGCCATGACGTCCACGTCGTCACCCCGGCCCAGATCATGCAGATGGGCGACGGCTCCTACATCCCGGTGGACGGCGCGCCTCGACGGGTCGACATCCTCTACCGCTTCTTCGAACTCTTCGATCTCGCCAACGTCAAGGGCGCCGACGGCATCTTCAACGCGGTCGAGGCGGGCACGCTGACGCTGACTCCGCCGATGAAGGCGTTCCAGGAAGAGAAGCTGGGCCTCGCCCTGCTCCACCACCCGCAGCTCGCCGAATTCTGGAAGGAGAACCTTCCCGAGGACCATCACGAGGCCCTCTTCCGCATCGTGCCGAAGACCTGGATCATGGAGAAGACCGAGCTGCCACCGACGGCGGTCCTGCATGCGCCGGGCTTCGCCGGCCGCCCGATCCGCGAATGGTCCGAGCTCGCCGAAGCCTCCCAGCGCGAACGCAACCTGATCATCAAGGCCTCCGGCTTCCATGAGACCGCCTGGGGCGCCCGCTCGGTGACCCTCGGAAGCGACGTCTCCCGCGAGGAATGGCTCGAGGCCATCGAGAACGCCCTGAATCCGGAGAACGAGACGTTCCACGTGATGCAGGAGTACCACAAGCCTTCGCGCCTGACGCACCCCGTCTACGCCGACGACGGCTCGGTGGTCCCGGCCGACGGACGCGTCCGCCTCTGCCCCTACTTCTTCGTCGACGGCGATACGGTCGAACTTTCCGGCATCCTGTCGACCTTCTGCCCGGCCGATAAGAAGATCATCCACGGGATGAGCGACGCGGCCCTCCTGCCCTGCCATCTCGTCCCCTGAGAGCCTCCGTCGCCTTGCATCCTGCCGGCTTTAAGCCCAAGGTAGGCGCATGAGACTCCTCGCCCTCGGTCTGTTCTCGCTGTTCGCCCTGCTCGGCGAGCTGAGCGCCGCCGTCCGTACCAAGGTCGACCTGGTCAACCTGACGCCCGACATCCGAGCCGGCGAGAAAGCCCTCGTGGCCCTTCGCTACCGCTGCGACCCCCACTTCCATATTTACTGGAAGAATCCGGGCGACGCGGGCGCTTCGCCGACCATCGAATGGACGGAGAAGTCGGGCACTGACGTCGGTCCGATGATCTGGCCGGGCCCCAAGCTGCTGGATCAAGCCGGCGTGATGAACTTCGTCTACGAGGACGAGACGCTCATCCTCCTCGAAGTCACCGTCCCGGCCGGAAAGACCGGCACGATGACCCTCAAGGGGAAGGCGGAATGGCTCGAATGCGACGACAAGGGATGCTGGCCCCACGACACGCTGGTCGCCCTCACGCTCAGCGTCGGCCAGGGCAACCCGGCATATAAATATGACCGGAAGCTTTACCCCGCCCTGCGCGCCAGCCTCGCGACCACCGCGACCAGCGATGGTAAGACGCTGACGATCGCCCTGCCCGCCGACCGCAAACTGACCGACACGTGGTTCCCGGAACGGAACTTCGTGACGCCGAACGCCACGTCGCAGCAGAAGAAGGCCGGCGGCAAACTCACGCTCGAGCTCCGCGACGCCACCGAGACGCTCACCTCCGGCCCGCTCAACTTCACCACCCGAGCCGAAGACGGCGGCTTCATCGACATCAACGTGAAGCTGGAATCCGCGGCCACCAAGGCAGCGCCCGAGACCACCGCCCCCCATGCCGGCGGCCCCGACTGGCAGCCCTGGTCGCCTGAGGCCCAGGCCAAAGCCCTCGCCGACGGCAAGATCGTCTACGTGGATTTCACCGCTCGCTGGTGCGCCACCTGTCAGGTGAACAAGCGCGTCTACAAGCAGGATGACGTCGCCAAGGCACTGACGCAGTCCGGCGTCGTCCTCCTCAAGGCTGACTGGACCAAGAAGGACGCGGTCATCGCGGACGAGCTCCGCAAGTATGGTCGTACCGGCATCCCGCTCAACGTCTTCCTGAAAGCCGGCCAGTCGCCCGCCATCCTCTCCGAAGCGCTCACCGGCACGGAAGTCCTCGCCGCGCTCAAGGATGTCGCGGCCGGCAAGGCCTACCAAGCCGAGACGACTTCGCATCCGTTCGCGATCTGGCTGCTGCTGGCTTTCGGCGGAGGCGTTCTCCTCAACCTGATGCCCTGCGTCTTCCCGATGATCGGCCTCAAGGTCCTCGGCTTCGCCAAGGAAGCCGGCGCCGCCCGTCGCACCGTCATCCTCAACGGCCTGCTCTACTCCGCCGGCGTGATCGTCAGCTTCCTCGCCCTCGCGTTACTGATCGTGGGACTCAAGTCGGGAGGTTCGTCAGTCGGCTGGGGTTTCCAGATGCAGTCTCCGGGCTTCGTGCTTGGTACCTGCGTGCTGATGATCGTCCTCGGGCTCAGCCTGGCCGGCGTCTTCGAGATTGGCGTCGGACTCGGAGGCGTCTCCGCCGGCGAAGGGGACGGTCGGGTCGCCACCTTCCTTTCAGGAGTGCTCGCCACGGTCGTGGCGACGCCTTGCACCGCGCCGGGCCTCGGAGCCGCCCTTGGCTTCGCGTTGGACAAGGAACGCTCCACCGGCGAGACGTTGCTCTTCTTCACGGTCATCGGCCTCGGCATGGCGCTGCCTTACCTCCTGCTCTCGGTCTTCCCGCGTCTCGCCGCCCTGCTACCTCGTCCCGGCGAATGGATGGAATCGCTCAAGCAAGGCATGTCCTTCCCGCTCTTCGCCTACGCGCTCTACCTGCTCTGGGTGCTCAATGCGCTGGTCGAAGACGCCGCATGGGTGCGCGACGCCTCGTTGGGCCTGGCGATCATCGCCACGGCTTGCTGGATCCTAGGACGCTGGGGCGCCCTGCATCGTACCGACAAGGAACGCCTCGCGGCCAAGCTTGCCGCGGCTGCGCTCTTCGGCGGCACCCTCGCCTACCTTTACGCGACGCTCCCGTAAGCGGGAGAATGCGGACAACAAAAAGGCCCGCCATTCGGCGGGCCTTTTGCTTTCAGGACCGGAACGCTCAGAGAGCGGTGACCGGGGCGGGAGCGGCGCCCGCGGCAGGCGCGGCCGAACGGACGGGGGCCTTGGCGGCGGCAGGAGCGGCGACGGGTCCGGAGTAGTTCACGTCGACGATGACAGCCTTGCGGTCCTTGGCGCCGGACTGGCGACCGGCGGCACCCTTGTCGGCATGCTGGGAACCGAGGGCCATGATTTCGGACTGGGCCTGATTGGCGCCAAGCTTGACGAGGTAATCGCGGACAGACTGGGCGCGACGATCGGAGAGACCGAGGTTATACTCTTCGGTGCCGAAATGGTCGGTGTAACCGGCGATGATGACTTCGGTGGCCTTCACGCGACCGGCGACGGCGTCGACCTTGGCGCGCTCGGTGGCGGAGACGGTGTACTTGTCGAAGTCGAAGTAGACGGTGGTCAGGATGGCCTCGGGCGGAATGTTGCCGGCACGGATGGCGGCGGCGAGGGCATCGCGACGAGCGTTGGCGGAGCGAGTATCCAAGGCACCGGCGCCACCGTTGCCGCCGTTGCCGGACGCCAGGGGGTTGAAGCCGTCAGGGATACGGGAGGTGCAACCGACGCTCAGGGCGGCGATGGCGAGAAGGAAGGTGAAACGCTTCATGGTGTGGCGGGAATAAAAGAAGGGCGAACGGGTGTGGGCAAGCCTTGTCTCGCTCAGTACCGCGGTACCTTCGGGTCTACCTTCAACGACCAAGCGTCGATGCCGCCCTTGACGTTGCTGACGTGGGGATAGCCCTTGGACCGCAGGAACTGGGTGACCTTCATGCTCCGCCCGCCGTGGTGGCACTGGACCAGGACCGGGATATCCTGAGGAATCTCAGCCAGACGAGCCGGCACGGTGTTCATCGGAATCAGACGGGACCCTTCGATCCGGCAGACGGCATACTCATCCATCTCGCGGACATCGATCAGGACGGGAGGATTCGGACCGGCCAGCAGGCGCTGGGCTTCTTCGACGGTCACTTCGAGCGGAGTTTCGGACATAGGGGCTTGGGTTGAGCAAAGGGTGGGCGCATAGGCGCCCTTCTCGAGGGAGCGGATGCTCGGCGCGGAGCCACAGCACGGGCACGCGGCATCGGCGGCCAGTGCGATCAACTTGGAGGTTCCGGCGGCGACATCGATGACCAGAAGTCGTGAAGAGACCCGCTTGCCGAGCAGGACCGCGATCACCTCGGAGGCCATCCAGGAACCGATCACCCCGCAAGTCGCGCCGAAGACGCCGGCGTCGGCGCATGTCGGCACGGAAGCGGCGTCGGGGATGACAGGATAGAGACATCGGTAACAGCCAGACTTGGGAAGAAAGACGCCGACCTGTCCGCTTTCGCGCAGCACGCTGCCGTGTACCAGCGGTTTTCCGCCGAGCACGCAGGCGTCGGCGGCGAGGAAGCGCGTCGCGAAATTATCCGTCCCGTCGACGACCAGGTCGTAACGGGCCACGAGCTCCGCGGCGTTCTCGACGGTGAAGCCTTCGGGATGCAGGGCGACCTTGAGGCCGGGATTGATCTCACCGAGGGCCTCGGCGGCGGAAATGGTCTTCGGTAGGCCCAAGGTATCGAAGCCATGGACGACCTGCCGATGCAGGTTGGAGATCTCGACCTTATCCGGGTCGGCGATGCCGATGAGGCCTACGCCGGCGGCGGCGAGGTATAAGCCGACCGGCGAACCGAGGCCGCCGGCCCCCAGGATGAGGACCTTGGCTTCGCGGAGACGTAGCTGACCGGACGCCCCCACCCCGGGCAGACGAATCTGCCGGGAGTACAAGGCCCTCTCATGGTCGCTTAGGCGTTGTTCCGCGGACATGGGCACAGTGGAACCCCCGCGAGGTGCGGTGTCAAACCCGCCCCTCCCACGTGTCGGATTGAATATTCCGCCAAGGTGTCCCAACTTGGCCGCGTGGCACAGGTCTTTCTCGGCATCGATTATGGCTCGCGAAGGGTCGGGCTGAGCCATGCCGACGAACTCGGCTTCGCCTTCCCGCTGCCGGCGGCCGTCGCGGATAATCCCGAAGAACGGTTCGCCCAGATCGGCAAGGAGATCGCCCGGCTCAAGGTCACATTGTTGGTCCTAGGCTACCCGCTCTCGGTCGAAGGCGAACGGACCAAGCGCTGCGACGAGGTCGATGTCTTCGCGGCCGAGCTGACCAAGCGCTTCCATCTCCCGATCGAGAAGGTCGACGAAGCCCTCACGAGCCAGGCGGCCGACGAGATGGGCGGCCGCAAGGCGCGCTCGGCCCAGGAACGCAAGCAGCAGGCCCGCACCGGCGAACGCGATTCCCGTGCGGCGGCCGTCCTGCTCCAAGACTTCCTCAACAGCCGCGGCATCGGCTCCTGACATGCCTCCCGCCAAACCCAAGAAGCCCTTCACGCCGAAGCTCGAGCGCTTCCTCGCGACCGTGGCCTACGACGGCACCGACCACATCGGCTGGCAGGTCCAGACCGGACGGCTTTCCATCGAGGGCGAGCTCGAAGAACGCCTTTCGCGGATCCTGAAGACGCCGATCGACATCCATGGCAGCGGCCGCACCGACTCGGGCGTCCACAGCGTCGGCCAGCGGTTCCACTTTGACGCCTTCTGGCCCCACCCCTGCAGTTATCTCGTCCACGCGATCAATTCGTGCGAACAGAACGGCATCCTCGTGACGCACCTCCAACGCGTCGCGCCCGGCTTCCACTGCCGTTGGCACGCCAACGGCAAGCGTTACCGCTACGAGATCTGCGACGGCTATCCACCGCCCTGGGAAGCGCGCTACTGCCTTGGCCTCGGCAACAAGACCGTCGACGTGAAGCTGATGCGCCAGGCGGCCAAGCTCCTGCTCGGCAAACATGACTTCTACGCCTTCGGCGCGAATCACGGCCAAGGCATGGAGAAGGAGAATCCGGTCAAGGATCTCCGCCGCCTCGACGTCCGCCGACGCGGCAAGCGCATCACCATCGTCGCCGAGGGCAGCGGCTTCCTGTACAAGATGGTGCGACGGCTGGTCGGCGGCCTGCTGCGCGTCGGCGAAGGCAAGATGCCCCCCGAACGCCTCGTCGCCTACCGCAAGGAACGCGCGATCACTTCCGAGGTCCCGACGGCGCCGGCCCGCGGCCTGTTCATGGAAAAGGTCTTTTTCGAGCCCGACTCCTTCCGGCATCCCCGCGCCCTCCGTTCACGCGACGAAGCCGGCAGTTCGGAATAACCCGTCCTTAATCCTGGGTTAAGGCTGACCTTGGCATAATATCACAATGCTCATCCGCTCCTTATCCATCCTGACGTTCCTGCTGGCCGCCCTCACTTTCGCCGCCCCTGCCGATGGCAAGAAGGGCGGCAAGGGCAAGGGCGACAAAGGCGGGCCGCCCGCCGGTGCGGTCGACAACGTCGCCGCGGCCAAGCCGGCCGACAAGAATTCCACGCTCAAGCTCACCAGCCCGGCGGTGAAGGACGGCGAAGCCCTGCCGGTGGAATTCACCGGCGACGGCGCGAGCGCCAGTCCGCCCCTCGCCTGGACCGGCGTGCCCAAGGGCACGCAGAGCCTGGTGCTCATCATGCACCATCTCGACCCGGAAGGTAAGACCAAGATCTACTGGCTGATGTATGACATCGACCCGAAGACGACGAGCGTCGCCAAGAACGCCACCGACTTCGGCAAGATGGGCATGAGCACCGTGCATGACCGCGTCGAATACGCGCCGCCCCACTCCAAGGGCCCGGGCGAGAAGAAATACGTCCTCACCCTCTTCGCCCTTTCCGCCAAGCCCGACCTCTCCAAGGCCGAAAGCCCCGTCACCGTGGAACCGGTCCTCGCCGCGATGAAGGGCAAGATCCTCGCCGCCGCCGACCTCAACGTGCTCTACACCCGCCCGGCCGGCGCCAGCGACAAGGAGGAGAAGCGTCCGCCTCGCCGGGAAGAAGCCGCGAAGTGATCTCTTTTGGTTGGAACGCGACAGCCTGCCGTCGTAGTCACTACGCATGCGACTAGTCCTGCTCCTCTGGCTGTCGGCCCTTTCGCCGGCGCTCCTCTGGGCCCACCCGGAGTGGAAGGAAGCCTCGTGCATCGGCGTCATCGACGAGAAGAACACCTTCTCCTTGACGGTGAAGTTCGATGTCCCGTCCTTCCTGATCGGCCAGCTCCCCAAGGACGCGCCGATCAAGGAGCTCGACGCACTGATGTTCACCCCGGGCCGGCTGGCCGCGTCCATCGAACCCGGACGAAGACAGTTCCTCGCCGGCCTGCGGCTCGAAGCCGACGGCAAGCCGGTGAACTGGACGCTCGAAGCCTTTCCCACCGCCGAACAGATCCTCGCTCAATCCTCCCGCCAGGGCGAAGCCGACCGCTATCCGGTGATGATGAACGCCAAGCTCACCGCGTCGATCCCGGCCGACGCCCGTAAGCTTGTCCTTCGCTTTCCCGACGCCTTGGGCACGGTGTTCACGAACCTGCGCAAAGGAATGGAATTCCAGACCGTGATGGCGGTCTCCAAACACGAACCGGGCGAATTCCAGATCGGCGACGACCCCTCACCCGCGACGCGCCGGAATCAGACGGTCATCACCCTCCTCGGCGACGGCTTCGGCCACGTCATCCCCGAAGGGTGGGATCATTGCCTGTTCATGCTGGCGATGTTCCTCGGCGCGGCGTCGCTCGGACAAGCCCTCGGTCGTTCGCTCGTCTTCACGGTCGGCCACAGCATCACGCTCAGCGCGGTGGCGCTGGGCTGGATCGGCAACCCCGGGCCATGGATCGAACCTTTCATCGCGCTCACGATCGGCCTCGGCGGCCTGATGGCTTTCCGCGGCACCGCGACGAACCGTCAGATGCTGATCATCCCCGCGGCCTTCGGTCTGGTCCACGGCCTCGGTTTCGCCGCGGCGGTCTCGGATCGGCTCAAGGAATGGGACAACGGCAGCATCGTGCGCATCCTCGTCGGCTTCAATGTCGGCGTCGAACTCGCCCAGATGGCCGTGATCTTCACGTCGGCCGCCCTGCTCTGGCTGGCGCTTCGCAGCGGCCTGCCTGAGAACAAGGTTCGACGCGCAGTCTGCCTGACCGTCGCGATCGTCGGCTTCGCGGTGATGGCTTGGCGGACCGCCGATATCCTCGGCCTGACCTGATCAGAGCCGGCCGACGGGGCGCTTGCCGGCGTCGAGCTTCTTGCGCTCCGCGACGGCGAACTCCTGCAGTTCCTTCACCAGCTCCGGGTTCGCGGCGGAAACGTCGTTCGTCTCACCCGGGTCGGCGTCCAGGTCGAAGAGGGAGAGGCCGATCTGACGTTGATGCGTCGTGGCCGGCAGCCCGTCCTTGGCGGCGGGCACCATGTCGACGTAGCTGCGATACGCGTGCGGCAGGTGGAGCTTCCACTTGCCCTTCCGGACGGCCTCGAGGCGGTCACCGTAATAATAGGCGAAAGAAGCGCGGGCCGACGACGTCGCGCCCTTGAGCAACGGGAGGAAGGATTGTCCGTCGATTTCCTGCTTAGGCTTGGACGCGCCGCAGGCCTCGACCAACGTCGGCACGACGTCGATGTTCGCGGCGAGCGCATCCGTCCGGGCATCGGCCTTCACGACGCCAGGCCAGCGCACGATGAACGGAACGCGTACGCCCCCCTCGAAGGTCGTCCCTTTGCCTTCGCGGAAACGTCCGGCTGAGCCGGCATGGCGACCGAAATTCAACCAAGGCCCGTTGTCGCTGGTGAATACGACAATCGTCTCCTTTTCCACGCCCGTATCCGCCAGCGCCTTCAGCACGGCGCCGACGGTGCGGTCGATGTCGGCCATGGTGTCCGCGTAAGGTGTCGCGAACTTTCCCTTGAAATCAGCCGAAGCGCCGAGCGGGACATGCGGCATCGACGTCGCCAGATAAAGGAAGAACGGATTGTCCTTGCCGGCGCTGTCATGGATGAAGCGCACCGCGCGCAGCCCCTGGGAGGAGGTCAGCGCGTCCATGTCAGCCCAATCGCGGACGAAGCCCATCTGGTTCCCATTCACGTAGCGCGGCAGCTCCGGGTACATCTTGCGGCGGGATTCGTCGCCGACCGCGTAGCCCAGCGGCCACATGTCGTTCGAGTACGGCAGGATCATCGAATCATCGAAGCCGTGGCTGGGCGGAAGGAACTTCGGCGCGTCGCCGAGGTGCCATTTACCGACGACGCCGGTATGATAGCCGGCGTCGCGCAGCAAGGTTCCCAACGTCTGCTCGTCGTTGCTCAGGCCCGTCTTGGCGTGCGGACCGAGCGCGACGCCGCCTAGACCGAGGCGATTCGGATAGCAGCCGGTCAGCAGCGCGGTGCGCGACGACGTACAGACGGCCTGCGTGGCGTAGAAGCTGGAGAAACGAAGACCTTCCTTGGCGAGACGATCGATGTTCGGCGTGAAGTTCTGTGTCGAACCGTAGCAACCCGGGTCGCCCCACCCCATGTCGTCGCTCATGATATATACGACGTTAGGCCGGGCGCCGAACAAGGTCGCGCACAGCAGGAGGCCCAAGGTTGGGGTAAACCTCATGGGGACATTACTAGGGGGATTACCCTAGTTGTCCAAGGAAAATATAAGAGGCTTACCCTTTTGCCTAAGATTAGACCTTAAGCCCCAGTTCGGCGCAGACGGCCGGGTGCTTCCGGGCCTTATTGATGAACTCATCGACGCCGAAATCGGCCACGATGAAGTCCCCGTAGCGGAAGGACGGGCACTTGGACTGGCCGGTCAGGGCGACCAGCTGGCGCATCTGGTGCATGTCGGCGATCACGTCACGGACGTCGAGCTTCACGCCCTGCTGGGCGAAGTACTCGAGGGCCTGGGTGCACCAGGGGCATCCGGGCTTGGTATAAAGGATGGGCAAAGGCTGCGGCATGAGGAAAAGCAAACGCGGGGCCTTCCGCTTAGCAAGCGGAGAGCACCCGAGGCGTTGACAGGCCTGCGGCTCTTGCAGGAAATGACGCTTCCCCATGGAAACCATTCACGGAGCCCCGAGCTACACCTTGCGAACCGCTGAGGTCGAACTGGCCGTCACCCAGACCGCAGGACATCTCGCTCCGGTCACGTTCAACTTCAAAGGACTCAAGGCCTCCCCCTTCTCGCTCTCCCCGTGGACGCCCACGCAGATCGACCAGTCCCTCCCCAACCTGCTCACCTACCTGCGCGGCGACTTCATGTGCCTGCCGTTCGGCGGACAGGAGAAAGGCCCGCCCCATGGTGACACCGCCAACGCGACGTGGCAGCTCGCCTCCGCGTCCGCGACATCCCTCAAGCTCACGCAGACCGGCACGGACACCGGCGCGACGGTCACCAAGCACTTCTCGCTGATTCCGGGCCACCACGCGATCTACTGGGAGCACCTCATCGAGAACCTCGAAGGCCGCTGGAACTACGGCAACCACCCCGTGCTCGACCTGTCGCACGTTCCGGCCGGCGCGGCGCGTATCGCCACGAGCGCCTTCCGCTTCGGCTCCGTCTACGCCGGCGAGTTCTCCAACCCGGCGGCGGGCGAAACCGGCGTGCTCAAGCCTTCCGCCGAATTCTCCACCTTGAAATCCGTCCCGATGAAGGACGGCACGAACACCGATCTCACGCGCTACCCCTCCCGCGCCGGCAGCGATGACCTGATCATGCTCGTCAACGAACCCGCGACCGAAGCGCAGCCGTTCGCCTGGACCGCCGTGACGTTCCCGGGCTACGTCTGGTTCTCGCTCAAGAACGTCGCAGATTTCCCGTCCACCCTCTTCTGGCTCTCCAACGGCGGCCGTCCCGGACACCCCTGGGAGAAACGCCACCTCGGACGCCTCGGTCTGGAGGAAGTCTGCTCCCACTTCTGCGACGGCGTCGACGTCGCCCGCGAGGATCGCCTGGCCGCCAAGGCCATCCCGACCAGCCGCTTGTTCCGCAAGGACCAGCGCGTCCGCCTCCCCCTGATCCAGGCCGCCGCCGCGGTGTCGCCCGACTTCGGCCAAGTCCAGAGCATCGTACCCGCCGGCCCCGAGTCCGTCAGGATTACGGGCGAAAACGGCCAGGCCGTTACCTGCCCCATTAATTGGCAGTTTTTGAAGTCGTAAGTCGGCTTACTCAATTCTTGTCCCTGCCCGCGGAGTCGCCTAAATCCGACCTCCCCGACCCTCCTTTCCCCCTACCATGTCCTCCCCCAAGATTGTCCAAGATCTCTCCACCAAGAAGAGCGGCGTCGCCTCTCTCGTGGAGAAGGAACTCGCCAAGACCGGCGGCCTGCTCCGCCTGGCTCCGTGCTGGGTCCCGCGCTCCTTCCTCCAGCCCGGCAAGCGCCTCAAGCTTCACCCGGATGACCTCTACGCCTTCGGCCTGAGCCGCGGCGGCATCGACGAACGCTGGTTCGCTTCCACCACCGAAGCCGCCAACGACAACCGCACCCCCGACGAAGGCCTGTCCTACGTCGTCATCGGCGACACCCGCTTCACGCTCAAGCAGGCCGTCAAGGAATGCGGCGCCGAGCTCATCGGCTCCAAGATCTGGAACAAGTACAAGAAGTGGCCGGTGTACTCCAAGTTCTTCGACAACATGGGTCCGATCCCGCACCACATGCACCAGAACGCCAAGCAGGCCAAGCTGCTCGGCCTCGAAGGCAAGCCGGAGTCCTACTACTTCCCTCCCCAGCACAACAACGTCGGCAACAATTTCCCTTACACGTTCATGGGCTTCGAGCCCGGCACGACCAAGGCCCAGGTACGCGAGTGCATCGCCAACTGGGACAAGGGTGACAACAAGATCCTCGCCCTCTCCAAGGCCTACAAGCTCGAGCCCGGCACCGGCTGGCTTATCGACCCTTGCATCCTCCACGCTCCCGGCTCGCTCTGCACCTACGAACCGCAGTGGGGCTCCGACGTGTTCGGCATGTACCAGAACCTCGTCGAAGGCCGCGAAGTACCTTGGGCCCTCCTCGTCAAGGACATGCCGAAGTCCAAGCATAAGGACGTGGACTTCATCGTGGACCAGCTCGACTGGGACAAGAACGTCGACCCGAACTTCAAGGACAACCACTACCTCGAGCCGGTCGTCTCCGTCCAGGGTAAGGGTTACTCCGACAAGTGGATCGTCTACGGCAAGGTCGACAAGTTCCAGTACTTCACCGCGAAGGAACTCACCGTCGAACCGGGTGCCGAGTGCGTCATCACGGACAAGGGCGCCTACGGCCTCATCTGCGTCCAGGGCTCCGGCACGATCAACGGCCAGGTCCTCAACAGCCCGAAGCTCATCCGCTTCAACGAGCTGACCGAAGACGAATACTTCTGCACCGAAGCCGGCGCCAAGAAGGGCGTGACCTTCCGCAACACCTCCACCACCGAGCCGCTGGTCTGCCTGCGCTACTTCGGCCCGGAAGTGAACCCGGACGCTCCGGCCATGGGCGC